>JBCCYK010000008.1:0-61071 GCA_039189905.1 Planctomycetota bacterium | reverse complement strand
GGAGTCGTTTCTCGCGAATCGTCGACCGCTACCTACCACCACCCAAGACGGTCCATCCCTTCCCCAGTGTTCGGTTCCGCGCCCGACTCAAGGCAGGAGCCGTATGAGTTAAACGCTCGCGTACGGATCTGTGCGGGGGGCGGCCGGCGACGGCCGTCCCTACCGCGCTCCTAAAAAAATCCCCCGTCTCCAGCTTTACCCACGATGAAGCCGGACGGACCGAAAAGTGCGCCACTTAAGCATCCTACAAATCAGATCATCTTTCAGACCGCCCCACTTTCTCTTTCATCAAGTCTCTTGATTTTTAAGATACTTTGCAATAGAGACAGTTTGAAGATGACCTCGGGCGCGATGACGACGCTCATTGATCGGATGGAATCCAAGGGGCTCGTGAAGCGCAAGGTGAATCCGGACGACCGTCGAGCCGCCTTGGTAGCGCCCACCCCCAAGCTCTTCCGCACTCTTGGAAAGGTTTACTTGGGTGTGGCGAAACAGATTGATCAGTCGACAGCGGAACTCAGCGAGTTCGATCGGAACGTATCGATCAAGACGCTGCACGTCGTCGCCAAGGCCTATCGCGACGCCGCCAAGAAAACATGATGTACTCGCACTCTTTCTCCGCTCAAATCGAAAAGTACGACTTTGGGAAAATGTGCTACACGGTGGTGTACGTACCCGAAGAAACGACCACCAAGCTCGATTTTTCGAAATCAAAACGCCTGAGAGTTGAAGGCGTCATTGGGCAGGAACCCTTTGCGGGTGCATTGATGCCTGTACGCGGGCGCTGGTACATCATGGTCGGTCGCAGGATGCTGACGAAGCTAGGCGTCCAGCTTGGGGATTCAGTCCAGATTCATTTCGATGTTGTTTCACCTGACACCGTCGACGTCCCGCGCGAGCTCGAATACGCGCTGGAAGCCAATGCGGTCGCAAAAGCAGCATGGGATGCGCTTACGCCTGGCAAACAACGTGGCTTGGCTCATCGAGTCGCATCCGCGAAACGCATCGAGACGATTGAAAATCGTATCGACGAGATCCTGTTGGAACTCACCGCAAACTGATGGCGTAACGAGCCGACTTGTTCCGTGTCCGGTAGAAATCCGTTGCTCGCTTTTTTCTCCAGAGCCTTTAGGAAGTCATCGGGCACAACCATCTCACTGGCTGGTGCGTAGACTTTCTCTTAACGACCATCCGCTTGCGCTGCATGGGGTTTGCGCATCCATTGGCACAGATTGGCAGGGGTCGTGAACGACTTGGTTTTCTCAGGCTTTGGTTCAGGAATGGTGTTCCGGTCTAGTCTTCGGTCGTTGAATGAAGGACCGCTTGTTCATGTTCTAACAGCCAGCGTTTGCGTTCGATCCCACCGCCATAGCCGGTGAGAGTCCCGTTCGCGCCCACGACACGGTGGCAGGGGACGATCACGCCAATGCGGTTCTTTCCGTTGGCCGAACCGACCGCACGAGAAGCCTTTGGCACCCCAATCGCCGCCGCCTGCATGCCGTACGTTCTGGTTTCACCAAATGGAATCTCGAGCAGAGCTTTCCACGCCCGTTTTTGAAAAGGTGTCCCAGCAAACAACAGACTCGCCGTAAAGGTTGTGCGTACGCCGTCGAAATACTCGCGAAGTTCCCGTTTGACGAGTTCCGTCACGAAATTGGACTTTTCGATACGCCCTCTAGGGTCCGGATCTTGCGAATCAAACAACACGCTACGAAGACTCGATTCGTCCGCTTCGATCCCAATCAAACCGATCGGGCTATCGATTCTCTCGAAGAACACGATGACTTACTTTCCCAGGATCTTGAAAGGGTGTGGAAGAATGGCTGTTGACCTGGATTTTCACACACGGTCACGGTGTTTGCTTTCAATTTCTTACTCGTTTTCGCCTGATCGGAAAATCACGGAGCGAGTTCATCTCGCATTTTTTCCCGGATTCAGAAGTTGCTGATCATTTCCAGATCCGCACGGTTGCCGAGCCAGGAAAGGACCTCCGGCTCGAGGCTGTTGCTGATGAAGCGTACGGAGCCGTCAGCAAGCACGAAGTGCGCGCCACCCAAATGTGCGCTGGCAAATCCCCCAACCTCTTCCGGTTTGCGGTTGTCGGGCTCCACGTGCAATCGACTCCAGTTTCCGTCCGCGTTCAACCCACTCGTGTTGCGCAGCGTCGATCGAGTTCCCGAGACCCAGCCAAGTGACGAGCCAAGCGGCAACATTTCGCCGACCAGGATGGTGTTGCTGGCCCCGTCGACGATATCGGCGTAGCGAATGGCACTGTTCAAGAACAACAGACCGTTGCCGTTGTCGTCGATCGCCGTCTCAGAACCGTGATGACAACCCGCATAGTTGCTGAGGGCTGCCACATTGTCTTCCGACATCGCCATCGGAAACGATGGACAGAGGTAGGTTGAGATAATGTTGGCTCGTACCTCCGCGTTTTCTTCCGCGTAGGCACCCAGCTCGACATCAAAGCGATCCGCAGCAGCCTGTTGCTCGATGTACGGCAACAGTCGAACCAGAAAACTGACATGTTGCTGCTCCTCAACGGACCGGATGGGACCCGATTCGTTGGTGACACCTGCAGGCAGATGCTCCATCGCGAAATCGAAGTTGTGGAGTGCCAGTCCCAACTGGGCCATGTTGTTTTGACACGAACATCGTCGTGCAGCTTCCCGCGCGGCTTGCACTGCCGGCAGCAGCAGCCCAACCAGGACACCGATGATCGCGATGACGACCAATAACTCGACCAGCGTGAAGGCGTCGCGTCGTTTCATTGTTTGCATGAGAATCACTTAAAGAAGGGGAAGGCAATGAGAAGTGCTTAGCGCAATGGAAGTGTTCGGCTGCGGCTCACTCGGCAAGGCACCGTGGTCATGGTTTCCGTGATGACGGTGACTTGCAACGAATCTTCTTGTTCTTGGATCTTGGTGGTGACACGGAGCTCGAAGGGCTCCTGCAGCACCCAACTCGATGTCGACTCATCGGCGTCTGAAATCGCCGGGCGACCATCACAAACCGCATCCAGGACCAATCGAGTTTGTTCGAGTTGGATGACCCGGTTCAGTTGGCGTCGATGTTTCAGGCTCAGGACCGTCGCACCAAGCAGAATGGACAAAACAACGCCAAGGCACACGAGGGTGCACATCAGCACACCACCCTGACGTTGAAAACGTTTTCCGATCAACGTAACGTCGGCTGAACGATCTAGAATCACACTGCGTCCTCGCGAGGGAGATCACTGGAATCGACGCGACGTGCCGGTACCGAGGTCTGCACGCAACGAAACAGCGTTCGGGACTCTGGTTCGGTTTCGCCGCTCATTTGCGAATGACGCCGTTGGATGGTGAACGTGGCAACGTCCCGCGTCACGTCGATCGCCACCGTGGCATTTTGTGGCAAAGGGTACGCGTCGCGTTTCGTGATTGTGTCGTTGCGATGAAACTCGCGCCGGACGACGTCGCCATGGAACTGGTAGCGAGTCCGGACGTCCTTTGATTGCAGCAACAACGCTGAATCTTCCACCTTCATTCGCTCCGATCGGCGTACGTCATCGCGGAGATCACGATCCAGACGCAGCGCGGTTTGTTGCCACGCCACGTTCAAGCGCGCTTGCCGATGGACGCCAAACACACGAATGACCCAGGTCGTCGTGATGGTGACCATCGTGGATGCGATCGTCATCGCGACCATCAGCTCGATCAAAGAGACACCAGCGCGTCGAATGCAAGTGGTTCTCATCCGTCTTGCGCCCCTGCCTCATCCGAGTTCACCGGAAGGTCGGTTCGCGACCAATCCGACAAGACCACCTGATGGCCCACGCCACTTCCATGACTGCTCGGCCACTGGCACCGGACGGTGACACGCGTCCCCATCGAATCGTCTTCGAGCGAGGCCGACCACGTCGTGTTGGGAATCAAAGCGTTTGCTGGCGCGTGCTGCCCTATCGACTCAGCAAAATCACTCAGCTCGTCCTTGGGTAGCTTGACTGCCGCTTGCAACTGATTGCGGACTTCCTGGATCGCCAATCGGTAGTGGTCGGATTGCCGATTGAGCATCGACAATCGGTGTGAGAGGGATCCAACGGTGCTCAGCATGGTCGCGATCAAACCAGCGGCAACCAGCAACTCGGTCATGATGCTCCCGCAACGCGACACGCGCGGAACCTGCCCTACCGGACAAAGACGGGGTTTCCTACTCATGATGCAAGCGGTGGAATGAGGACTGTGTACAAAAAGGTGAAAACGACGGTTGTCGTTGCGGTGACAAACCCGGCGATCAGCAGCAGGAGAACGAGCCAAGCAGACTGTCCCAGCGTGTCGGCACGACGGAATCGCCCTAGGAGCTTCTGGCGTGTCACATATCGCAGAATCCAGGCCTGAAGCGATGGATCGTCGCTCGCTTGAAGTGAGCGTGCCTCAAGCGGTGTCAGCAGTCCCAGCGCCTGGAGCGACATCCATGCACCCACCTCGTCCTGCGGCGAGCCTCCCGTCACGGCATGAACTTGTCGCACCCGATGCTGTAAGTTCCGACTTGGATGGTAGCGAGCAACGCACTCCAAGACGCTCGACACGGGTCGACCTGACTGAATCACGATTGCGATCAGGTTCAAGAGAGGCAGAACGGTCCTCGTTTCCGGATCACTCGACTCGATTAGGGAACGCCATCTCCCAAAGCGACTCGATCCCGTTCGGTCAAACACCAAGGCACGCCATCGTCTTGGCATTAAACGCATGAGCAGGATGCCAAACGCAACCACAAATGCCGCAGCCAAGAACACAGGCAATTGACCGGTCCATTCCATCAGCCTCATCGAAGCGTCTGGAACGCTTGGGGGCGCCAATTCCTCCCGTAACTTCTCAAGCGTCGGAAAGATAAACGTCGCCAGAAACGAGGTCACGACAAGGAGCAGCAGCAGCATCAACACGATGTACGCGAAGTGTTGCTTGGACCATGCTGAGAACGTGCGTATCTGGGCTGTATTCCTAGAAGCCGCGATCAGATGTTCGAGAATGCGATCCGACGTTCCGGTGTTGGTTCCAACTCGCAGCCAAAACGTAGCCTCGGGTGTCAAAGCCGCCGGGCACTGTTCCAAAGCGTCGACCACGTGCATGCCGCGCGTGATTCGATCGGACAGGGCATACAAACCCGGACGAAACCGAGGCGACGAATCCTGCGCCAGTGAATCCAACCAAGAAGACAGACGACCGGGAAGTGCTTCCGAATCACGGAGCAACTCCAGGAGCTGCCCTTGCTGGGGCGGCAACTGACTCGACAGCTCCAACCGATCATCCCGTCTCGCCATCGGGGATGGCTGTGTGTGCGTTGCTCTCACGTCACCCTGTTCCGTGTCATCGTAGCGATTCATGACAGAGCACTCACCAACGAGATCAAGGGACTGAAGAGAGCCACCACGGTGAAGCCAACAAGCATCCCAACGACGATCAAGATCGATTGCGAGAGCAACGCGAAATACCAGTTCCCATCACTCCGATATCGGTTTCGATAGGAGCTCGCAACGAAACGGAGGCTGCGAGAACGTTCGTGAGCTTCACAGGGGGTTGATAGGGCACGAAACAGCAGGGCCGTCGGCACTCGATCCCAGCGTACAACGCCTCCCAAGGCATCGCCGCCTCCCGAGGAATTGCCGTTGCGTCTGATGACGCGGGCCCAATCTTGAGAGGCGTGCCGCAGTCGCGGATCACTGGAAGTCATGCCGGCCAACTCGATGGAATCCGCCAGCGGGAAACCGGATTCCACCAGCCGAGCAGCGTCTTCCGCAAAACTGGCGAGATGTTCTTTCCGTCCATGGCGCTTCAAGCCGATGACAGGGAGTTCCCGCCCGGTGCGCACCCAGAAGAACAACGCCAAGCCGATCAGGAACAACGCGATGATGCACACACTGCCATAGTCCGACAGAAACGATGCCATGATCAAAGCAGCTCGCGTGATCGTGGGTATCATCAACCCGAAGTCGTCGAACATCCTTTCGAATTCTGCGATGACCGTTCGTGAAAGAAAGATCAAGAGTGTCAAACAGAATGCTGCCACGAAGCACGGATAGACCAATCGGGCGATCAATCGAGAACGGTCCCTCCGTTCTTGAAACGCGACCGGCACGCTTGCATTCGCATCCTGATACAGAACACTCATGCCACGATCGACCGCCATTTGCCTCGCATTCGGATCCTGCGATTCCAGCACGTCACCGCGAAACTCACACATCCAAGGCATCAGAACGCGAAGGACCTCGGGCTGCGAGAGGATTCTCGCTGAGGCCCGGTTCCAATCAGACTCCTCATCCCCTTTGATTTGATTCAACTCGTCTAGCGTTCGATTGACCGAATCGTGAACCAGGCGTGGCAAATCCGTCAGTGCGTTCCCAAGTTGGCGTGAAATCAGTCGCCGATCTTGGAGAACACAGTTCAACCGCACACGATAAAGTGACGGCGACGCCTGTGACTCAGGTGTCCGCATCATGAGTCCCCCCATGTCATCAATTGGAACAGTCGAACAGCAGGACCAAAGATGCACAGGGAATAAACCATGACATAACCGCCACCCAACAAAACCAGGACGACCAGCGGCACGAGACGGCTCCAGACCGTCAGATGGTTGTTTGCGCTGTCCTCCAACCGGATGGCAAAACGCTTCATGGTCGCTGTCAGCGAAGGGGACGTGGCCGCTTGGTTTAGCTTCGCGTGAACCCGCTCCCGCTCGAGGTCGTCCATCCCGATGAGATCACATGAGACGTGAACCGATCGGTCAGGCTGTCCGCCTCGATCGATCAGCATGACCGCGATGTTGAGTGCGGCCGACTCCCGGTAGGCACTCAGGATGCGACGGGAGCTGACGAAATCTCGCTTGGTAAGGAAAGGGATCCGAAGCGCGGAAGTCATTGAAACAGGAACAAAACCCTGGCCCCGCAGTCGAAAGACCAAACCGACAACGAAAGCGCATGCGGTGATTCCGATCAAGATCTTAAGCCCCGTCAAGCTGGCGACTGACGGAGCCGTACTGGGAACGGTTTCCAACGCGAGTGCCGAACCCGGAATGACTTGTAAGTCTTGTTCGATCGACCTCAAACGGTCGCCGTTGAGAACCAGGTAGACCAGTGAACCAAGCAATCCAATCGCCAAGATCACCATCAAGTAACCGGCCACAGGATTCAAAGCCAAACGAATCCGTTGTTCACACGTGTCCCGTAGCGTCAATGCGTTCAGGACGACCTCCACATCGTTCGTTGCTTCCAGGACCGAACATGCCGCGGCGTAGGTTGCTGGCGAGGCCGACTGCAATCGATCGGGATCCAGATCGTTGTTCAAGGGAGCACAGACGGCCAGACTGGCGTTCAGGCTTCCTTCCACCTTCGCATCCACTTCCGGATCGGACTCGGAACGGGATTTCGTCATGGTGAATCGAAGTCGTTGGGCCCATTCCAAATCGATTGGCCGACACGTCCATCTGCTGTCGTTACGGTGCGTTTGAGGGCCGGTCCTCTCGCCACGCTCGGTGACGGAACAAGCGGCCAACCGGGTCGCATCTGAACCGCTTCGGCGAGATCCCAATCACGGTCGTGAGCGTCGTTGGGAGCGCGCTGGACGCGATTTTGGAATTGTTCGATCGTCTTCTGCTGATCCGCCCCCCACTCCCATGCATGCTGGAGGAGTAACAAACCAACCATGGAAAGCGTCAAAACCGCACTTCCCGCGGACAGACGCCAGGAACCGTTCTGCTTCTCCGTTTGACACTTTGACAGATGAATCGTGTCCGCACGAAAGCCGCAGGACGGTTGCACATACGCCTCGGCATCCTTGATCAGTGCGATCAGTTCCGATGAGGAATCATCCGTCATCGACGTGGAGTTGTCGTTCACGACCGCCGATCCCCCTGGGTGATCACAGGGGTGTCGTCCCAAGACGGACGGAGAGCGTTCTCCAGCTTCTGCATCGCGTAGCGAAAACGGCTGGCAGCGGTGTCCTTGGAAATCGCCAGAATCGTTGCGATTTGAGGGAACGTCATGCCTTCCCAGATACGGAGGACCACGACCTCACTCTGCGCCGATGGCAGGCATTTCATCGCACGCCAAACCTGGCGAAACTGATCCTCGCGATCCTGATCATCCACGCGGCACTGGGTCACCAGATCAGACAAGCTTGCAAAAAGCTGGTGCCGCTGTTTCCGCCGCGTCGCCGCCAAGGCCTCGTTCCGAACCATCGCCAACAGGTAAGCCCAGGAATCATCGGCCGCTTCCAGCGCTTGTGGCTTTTGAGCAACGCGCACCAGAACCTCCTGGACCACATCCTCCGCGTCATGCTGATTCCCGGTCACCGCAATGGCCAATCGAATCAGCCGATCGGACGTCAGATCAATCAAACCCGTGATACAGTCAGGGCCATCGCGCGATAGCAGCTCCGCGTGATTGCGGACTTGTTCGCTCATGGAGTGGGGGGCGTTCATGGCATTCCTGTCTGGCATCACTCATGTAGATGCGCGTGAAACGCGAAGCCGTCTAAAAAACTGCCCAAATTGGCTTGACGCGGTCGACCGCCAAGCCGTATTGCCAGTCGCGAAGGAGAGTTTCTCACCCTTGATGGCGCCCTTGATTGGGATGCCGCGCGAGCTGGATGCTCGAAGATGGGTGTGACGGCCACGTTCCAATGCGGGGTACTTTCCAAGAAAAGTCATGGATTTGTCGTTTGACCGCGAAGAAGGAGAGTCGCGTTGAACCGCTCGCATTCCCCAGCTAGGCGGACGCGTTCTGCCCCACAGAATCCCGCTCCCCGGCACAGCGAGGCGGTCGTCCCCCATTGGGGAAGACTGTCTGCCTGGCTCGTTCCTCGGCCTGACCGGTCGCCAGCGGACCGGCAAGGCCTTCGTTTGCTTGGATTGTACCTCCTGGTGGTGGCGGTCCCCGCTTTCGCGCACGCCCAGTTCCGATTGCCGGTCGAAACCTCAAGTCAAACGAACCCTCTGGTCGCCGCCCCAGCTGCCACCCCTTTGGAGCCGACGGCGCATCTCAACCACGCCCAAGCCGCGTTGGCAGGTGGCGATGTTAAGACGGCCGTGCTGGCCTATCGGCAGGCTCGACAAGCCCTCCTGGCGACTGGCGTCAAAGCGCCCGCCGCGACGGCGACAGCCCTGAACAAACTGAAAGCACAGCTCGTCGCAGTCGGCATCGACGCCAAGCTCTTGGAAACCGCGACGACACCGACGCGTGACCGCCGAAGCGAAGCATTGCGGCTGACGGCTTTGGGTCGAGCGGCGTTGGAACGGGGTGAAACCAGCACAGCTCTCTCGCTCGCAAACCAGGCGGCGGGAATGAACGTCCCGGAGAAAGAGTTCCAACCAGGGGACGCGCGACCCTGGCAGTTACTGCTGGATGCTCAGGCGGCCGCCAAACGACGTGGCCTTGCGCCAACACCCTTTCCTTCGCCGGCGACAGGCGTGGTGCAGGCCGGTGGCATGATGGAAAGCGGTGAAGGCCTCAACACGATGTTTCCAAACGGCGGTCAGCCGATCGCGCAAGCCGGTGGCGTGATGCCAGCCAACATGCCAGGCAGCATCGCACAGGTGCAAGCGGTTACGGCATCGGAATCTGCGTCTGAAGGTGCCGATCTGTTTCAGAAAGGCATGGACGCGCTGACTGCGGGCAAGCAAACCGAAGCACGGCAGTTCTTCATCGATGCTTGGAAGTATGAAGCCGAACTGGACCCGACGACGCGCCGAGCACTCCAAGACAAACTCACGCTGATGCAGCCTTCGCGTCTGCCCAAGGCTTCGGAGGCGCTCAATCCTGAGAATATGACCGCCATCGAACGCGCTCAGATGGAGCAAAGCCAGAAGACGCGTCGGCTCTACCGCGAGGTCACGGCGGAGTTGGCAAGCGCCGCCGACAAGAAGACCAGTGCCCCGCTGGACGCGGTCGATGACCTTGAGCGTTTGATGCGTCGCGTCCAGGGATCCGACGTGGATGATGCCACCAAGGCCCAGCTCGCGGCGATGGTCTCGCGGGCCCTGAAAGATCAAAACGCCTACGTGGAAGCCAACCGCGCCGAAATCGACCTCGAACTCAAAAACGATGCCATCCGCATGGAGATGGATGTCGAGGCGGTCCGTGAAATGAAGATTGACGACGAAATATCAGCGTTGGTTGAAACGTTCAACGACCTGATGGATGAGAAACGCTTCGAAGAAGCCCAAGTGGTTGCCAAGCAGGTATCGGAACTGAAGCCCGACTCGGCAATCGCTTCGAGCATGGCGTTTGCCAGCAGAATGCAGATTCGCCTGCAGCTCAACGAAGAAATCATGAATCTGAAGGAAGAAGGCTTCAATTATCAGATGCTCGACATCGAGCGCTCGATGATCGCCCCGAACACGACGAATCCCATTGACTACGGGGACAACAAAACCTGGCAGGCTCTGTCGGAGCGTCGCTTGGCCGAAAGCAGCTTGGATTCTCGTTTGTCACCTCGCGAGCAAGAAATCAAGCGTCGACTCAAGAGCGAATCGGTTCGGGTCAGTTTTCAGAACAAGCCGCTCGGTGAAGTCTTGGACGACCTGTCGCGCTTGACAGGTGTCCCCATGGTGATTGATCGTCGTGCTCTCGCCGCGATGGGAATGACCGAAGACACGCCCATCAGCAAGTCGATCACGAGCGAGGTTTCCCTTCGTAGTGCCTTGAACATCGTCCTTGAAGATCTTGACTTGGCCTACGTGATGGAAAACGAAGTGTTGACCATCACGAGCCGAGAAGCGAAACGCAGCAAGGTCATTCCAGTCACGTATCGCGTGGCAGATCTTGTCACCCCCATTCCGAACTTCATCAGTGGGTATGAAGACGGATTGGCAGGTGCCATGCGAGCTGCTCATGAGATGATCAACCCCACCACCGAAGTGCAGGTCATGCCGGTTTCGGTTACCGACCTGGGTGGTGGCTTGGCTCGCAGTGGAGGCGCGACGTCCCCGAATGTGCTTGGTCAATACGGAGGCTTGGGACCCGCATCCGGTTTCCGTCGCGGTGGCTTGGGTGGAGCCCTGGCGGGCGGTCTTGGTGCTGGTGCGATGGCGGACTTCGATTCCTTGATGCAACTGATTCAGCAAACCATTGAACCGGAAACCTGGCAAGATCTCGGCGGTACCAGCACCATGGCACCGTATCAGCAGAACCTGTCGCTTGTGATCAGCACCACCAGCGACGTGCACGATCAAATCGTCGACCTACTGGAGTCGCTCCGTCGACTGCAAAACCTTCAGATCACCATCGAAGTACGTTTCATCACCTTGTCGGATTCCTTCTTCGAACAGATCGGAGTCGACTTGGACCTGCAGTTTGATGATGACGTGACGAGCCTCCCGGCAGAGGACGGCGGCGGCGAGGTGACCATTGGGATCGACGCTCAGGGTCTGCCCACCGCGGACCTCGATATCCGCTTCGATAACAATTCATTCGGAGTCTCGCCGCCATTTGGCGGCTTCGATGCCGGGGCGGCGTCCAGCCTTGGATTTGCCATCCTCAGCGATATCGAGGCTTTCTTCTTCTTGCAGGCCGCGCAAGGTGACAACCGTACCAACATCATGCAAGCACCCAAGGTGACCTTGTTTGATGGCCAGTTCGCGTTCATCACCGACACGACGCAGCGGCCTTTCGTCACGTCGATCATCCCGGTCGTCGGGGACTTCGCCGTCGCTCAGCAGCCCGTCATCACCGTCCTCGATGAGGGAACGAAGCTGAACGTCCAAGCGGTCGTCACAGACGATCGGCGTTTTGTTCGCTTGACGCTGATTCCCAACTTCAGCCAGATTGGTGAGGTGCAAACGTTTACGTTCCAAGGCAATCGCACCACGCGAAGCAGTAGCACGGACCAAGAAGACACCAACGGCGACGGCGTCATCGATGAGGAAGACGAAACCGAAAGTGAAGACATCATCCAAGGCACGACGGTGCAGCAGCCCGTGTTTGCTCAAACATCGGTTAGCACGACGGTGAGCGTACCGGACGGTGGTACCATTCTGCTCGGAGGCATCAAGCGAATGAGCGAAGGTCGTGTCGAGCGAGGTGTTCCGTTCCTCAGCAAAATCCCCTACGTCAGCCGACTGTTCCGCAACGTGGGTGTGGGCCGTGATGCTCGAAGCCTGATGCTCATGGTGACGCCTCGCATCATCATTCAGGAAGAAGAAGAGGTCGCACAAACGGGCTTCAACCCGAATCGCTAATCGCCCTTTCGGATATGACTAGCATGGTACGCCCAAACGCGGCTTGACGATTGTCAGGCCGCGTTATCCCGACCCAACTCAGCGCGAGGACATTCAAGTGATGCTCACGGTGATGCCACCACATAGCGGGCGATGCCGATGCCATGCGTGATCGAGGCCAAGATGACAAGCAAATGCCAGCACGAATGCAGGTACTTGGCCCGATGATCGTTCATGAGAACCACGACACCCAGTGTGTAGACCACACCGCCTACCAGCATCGTGAGCCCCAGTTCACTGGGAACACGCTGATACAGTGGTATCGCCGGTAGCCATCCCAACAGGAGATAGCTCCAGGTCCCGATTTGGTTGACTCGGTGGCCGACCGCCACCTTGCTCCACATCCCACAGGCCGCCGCGATCCAGATCGCCATCAGCAGGACTGTTCGGTGCTCGTGCGCGGCATAGCGAAACGCGATCGGCGTGTAGGTGCCCGTGATCATCAAGTAGATGCACCCTTGGTCCCACGAACGAAATCGATCGAGCCAAGGTTGCGTCAGCACCGTGTGGGACAGCCAAGAACTCACGAACGTGCCAACGACGGAGGCGACGTAGGCCGCGCAGGCAACGGCCAGCCCCGCATCAACGCTCAGCGCCCGCCACACCAAAACAAAACCAGCAACCAACCAAGCTAACGCGGCCAACCCGTGCGTGAGTGCGTTGGCCCATTCCTCATTGTGTCGTAAGGGAGCGTCACCCGTTTTCGACGCGGGCGAGTCCGCTGGTTCGTCCGACCGAGCACTCAAGGCAATGATGCATCCGCTCGCATGTCGCCCAACCAGGCAACCAACAGATCGATCCAATGATCGTCAGCCCGGCCATCGTCACGGCCACCAAACCCGTGTCCGCTTCCTGTGAACACGTGCAGCGCCGCAGGAATCCCCTCATCATGCAGCTTAGAAAACAGGGTGATGGAATTGTGCACTGTCAAACGATCGTTGTCAGCATGAGCAAGAAACATCGGTGGGCAGTCACCGTCCATGTGAATGCCATCGATCAATTGGGTACGGTCCGCTTCCTCGACCAACCATGCGGGATAGATCAACGCAGCAAAGTCGGGCCGTGCGACGCGTTCGTCCACCAAATCGGTCGCCGCATAGTGACGTTCTGTGGCGGTTGCGGCTCGCGCCGTCGCGTTACCACCTGCTGAGAAACCAAGCGCGCCGACACGCTCCGGAATACGACCGGTGACCTTGCCAGCTCGGATCAATGCGACGGACCGCTGAATGTCCTGAACCGCAGGGACCCACTTGTCATCACCCTCGGATCGTGTCGGAACACGGTACTTCAGGACCACCGCGTCGATCCCCGACGCCGCGAGCCGCATCGCTATTTCAGTGCCTTCCAGATCCCAAGCCAGGATGGAATAACCGCCACCCGGAGAAATCAGCACAACGGTGTCCGACGGCGTGGTTGTGCTGGCTCGATAGAGATGAAGTCGTGGGTGCGACACGTTCGTCAGTCGCACGACTCGCTTACCCGCGACCGTACGGCCTCCGTCAGGAGGCGTGGAATCTTTCTCGGCCTCGGATGGAGCATTCCACGAAGGCGGTTCGGATGGCCAGACGTGGAAAACCTCAACCGATCGTGCTTCGGGACCATCGGCCGCCATGACGACAAGAGAAGGCGCCATCAACACGATAAGCAAACAAAACACGTGACGCGGCGTGATGCCACACAGAGAATAGCGTCGTTTCATTGGCTTTCTTGCTTCAAATCGAGAATCGGAAAAAACGTCCGGCCCTAAGTTGTTGTCCATGGCGCCGAAACTTCTACCGGGTGCGGGTTTTTAATCGTCACGCCGACGAATGCCACCCCGAGTGCCATCGGCATCAGCGTAGTTGCTTCCCCGTCCAACGCGAACGCCGAAGAGTCCGATGGAAACGAACAGCCATTCCAGATGGGGCCTTCGTTGGCAAGCGATGGCTTACCTCAGTATTCTACTGTTGATGGCAGGAGGCTTGTGGATGCCGCGCCAGATCATGCAGATTCCGCGTTTCGTCACGCCCTCCTCCGAACTTGATCTACGGAGCTGGAAAGCACAAAACGGCGACGGGGAGTCGCTCGCCCCAGCGGGTTCGCACGACCCTTTGATCTGGAAAACAGGTGGATTCCCCTTCGACGGTTATCACCTGGTGACGACGACGGAATCTTCGAATCTAGCGATTGACTGGCGTGTCAGCCTACTCAATCTTGCCATCAACGCGATGATGATCGTGGGACTGCTGGTACTCGCGCTGCGACAGTCGGAACCGCTTTGGCATGAGATACGGCGGACCCTGTCAAACACAAACTTGCGGCAACGCGGTTTGTTCGGCTTCACCACCGCATTGGTGTTGACCCTCATGCTTCTGTGGGGATGGCAAGGATTCGCTCAACGAGACGTGTGGTTGCGCGATCCCGCTGTGCGCAGCACCACATCGCTCTCGCCGAAAGTCGAACGATACGTCCCACGAGCTGTGGCGAAACTATGGAAGCATCCATTGGCGATCCAGTTGACCCAGAATGCTTTGCTCACCCGTGAACCACACGGCTCTTGGAAATCCTGGCAACCCGCGTCGATTCAATTCCTATCCGATACAACGCAGATCCATCACAGCGAGCTGACACGTCTGGCGAATCAATTCCCGCTAGTCCATACCGTCTCAGGATCATTAACATCGATCCGACCCGCGCAATGGCTCCGGCCCGATCGCATTCGAACGCTTAAGGTCCAGGGACCAACGAACACTGCCCATCAGGCTTTGAACTGTTCGATGCTTTCGAACCTTCGCGACCTGACGAGTCTTCGTTGCGATTGGGACACACTTGCCAAGCACGGTTTTCCTGCCAGCTTGGAATCGCTGGAGTGCGAGGTTCCATCGACACAGCCGGTGGAGGTTGCCGATTTACCATTGCTTCAGCGACTTCGCATCGTCCTCCGTGCCAGGTCTTCGATCAGGCCGACGGATTGCCTCGCAATCCACGCAAGGCATCTGCCGCGCCTCCAGCGCATTTACTTGCCAGCGGACATTGACTTGGACCTCGAACTCACGGAGCTACCGCTGCTCAGCGACATGCTTGCAGTTGACTCGTTCCCAGAACGTAGACCCAGTCGTTTTGGCCACAACCGGGGCGGCCCCGCCCGCTTCTTTGGTCCCTACCGAGGCATCGATGATTTTGGTTTTCGCGGTCGAGGCCCGAACCCGCGCGGGCGCGGTGACGCTGGGGAGGCATCAACGCGTCCGATCGTTGGGAGTGTCGTCCGCGTGCGTTCGATTCGCGCCGCTGATGTCCCACGCCTTACCACCATCACCGCCCAGGTGAGCGATCGTTCGAGTATCGATCTGGCTCAAGCCACGCACCTACGCGAGTTACACCTGGCGACGCACTGGAAACCAGGATCGCGCGGAAGACGACCGACCGCTGTGTGGCTCGCCGATCTCGGTGGGATTGAAAGCCTGAGAACGATCACGCTTCAAGGCTTCCATCTTTGGGATGCTGACTTCTCGAGTCTCACGAGTCTTCCTTCTTTGGCATCGCTCGATCTGACGGATTCCATGGGACCATCTCGTTCATTGGAATGCTTCTCTGGAATGCGTCGCATGCGTCATCTCATTGCGCCGGATTTCGATCTCGAACAGGCAACCGTGGAGCGTTTGGTCGGTGCCAATCGCAACTGGGAACGCTTGATCTTGAATTGGAATGAACTCACCAGCTTGGAGCTCGCGAACCTTCCGCGTCTAGTAAGCATCGTTCCTGCAGGCCCCATCGAATGCGAAAACGTGGTCCTACGAAACCTTCCTCGACTCGCAGACACGCTCACGCTGGCACGTGGAACCGTCTCGCCATCGGAACCGGGACACACCGAGAGTCACGTGATCTTGGACCAACTTGATCAGCTGACACGTTTGAAGATTCAACACCACAGCCTCACAAACACCACCTTGCGTTCCCTGACGAAGTTACGCGAGGTGACGATCCACGACGGTGGCGATGTGACGCCCGCGATCTGGGATTCCCTGCGGAAACTCGACGACCTGAATCGGCTGCGTCTCGACTCGTGTCACCTTTCACCCGTGTACTGCTTCGATCATGACTGGAGGGGCTTGCGTGAACTCGATCTCGCCGGTTGCGGCGTCACCGATTCGCAGTTGCTCGCGTCTCCGGGGCTAACACAACTGCAACGCCTGATCTTGGATCACACCGGTATTGGGCCCGACTCTCTTATCGCCCTGAAGCACATGCGGCGACTGCAGCTTCTGTCCGTCTCGGATACCCGGTTGGGACATCACGAGCTGAAAGCGCTCGAAGAGCTTCCCATGTTGGTTGCCATCGTCGCCGACCACATCAAGCTATTTCCGGAAGCGCTACGTGACAAACAAGTCACACAGGCAAGTATTCGCCAATTGGCCGGCGAGCGGGATGACCTCCGACTCGATGCGCCGCAGACCCGTGTCGCACGACCGATTTTTGGCCGAGGGCCGCGCCGAGGTGCGTGAGTAGAGCGAACGTGAGGTTTGGCATCGTGCTCCGCTTCTCCGCACGGTGCGGCGATCAGAAAGCGGGACTAGGACGCCCAGCGTACTCATGGACGAGGTGGTTGCCGGCGTGAACAATGACGCCACGGAATCCGCCAGCCTTCGCAAAGCTTCATGCCAAGCCAAATGCCCTCGCTCCCCCTCGATGTTTTCTCGGATGAGGCTTTGCGAATCGTTCGCGAGCTTCAATCGGCGGGCTTCAAGGCCATGTTCGCAGGCGGATGCGTTCGCGATGCGCTCCTGAAACGCGTCCCAAAGGACTTTGATGTTGCCACAAACGCCACGCCGGACGCGGTTCGCGAACTCTTCGGTCGTCGGCGGACACTTGCATTTGGAGCCTCGTTTGGCGTGATCGGTGTCTTGCCACCGAAGCATGGAAGTGGCGTGACGGAAGTCGCCACCTTCCGAAGCGACGGCAACTACGCCGACGGCAGGAGACCGGAAAGCGTCACGTTTGGCGATGCGGTCAAGGACGCCCAACGACGCGACTTCACCATCAACGGGATGTTCTTTGACCCGGTGGCGAGTCAGGTGATTGATTACGTCGGCGGGTTGAAGGACCTGGCATCAAGAACAATCCGAACCATCGGTGAAGCAGACGATCGATTCGGCGAGGACAAGCTGCGCATGCTCCGAGCCGTTCGCTTTGCCACCACCTTGAGCTTTGATCTGGACGCATCGACTCGGGTGGCGATTCAAAAGAACGCCTCCTCGATTGACTGCGTCAGTGCCGAACGCATCGGCGCCGAGATGCGGCGTGTGTTGAGTCACCCGCGTTGCGCCGAAGGCCTTTCGTTCTTGGTTGAGACGAAACTCGCCGACCCTATCTGGCCCGGATTAGAATCCCTGGATTGGGCCCGCTTCCGTGCTGGACTCAGCCGGTGGACCGATCACAGCTTTGAATGCGCAACAGCGCTTGCGATCGCGTGCTTGGGGGGTGATGCGGACAGCGGCGTAAAAAACATTCGGCAACGATGGCGACTGTCCTCCGAAGAGTCCCGGCGGATTCAATCCGCATTGGCGTGCCTGGATCAAGCCACTGTGTGGGAGCACATGCCATGGTCAGAATTACAACCCGTCATGATCCATCGTGACATCGAGGTGATCATGCGCGTAGCGCTCGCAGTGCATGGACCAACACCCAGTTGGAAGCGTGCTCAGAAAGCGCTTGCCATGCCGCAGGAAAAGCTGAACCCGGCACCGCTGTTAAGCGGAGATGACTTGAAATCGGCGGGGCACATGCCGGGGCCGCACTTTCGGGATTGGTTGCAGGACGTGCGTCGGAAGCAATTGGATGGCGAGATCCAAACAGTCGAACAAGCGTGGGACGTGATCGCGTTATCCGCGCATCAAAAAACGCGGGCCGATTAACCAAGTCGACCCGCGTGCCTTGATATTGTTGATGACTCTGAAGACTCAATGGGCTTGAGTGAGCCAACAGCCGCCTCTGGAACTCGTCGCGATGGTCTACTTGCTGGTCGCCAAAGACCGCAACTCATCCAGTTCCACGGAGAGTCGATGGCGCAGGGGGCTTTCGTCCCGTAGTTCGGTTTCGAGCAATTGCTCGGCTTCTTCAAAAAGTTCTTCGGTGCGCTCCGGGCGTGCCATCAATTCGCGAAACATGCGTTCGACGGTGGCTTCGGTCAACATGGGCGATTACTCCGGTGGTATCGAGGGGCAACAGGGCCTGCCCATCTTACGAGGCTGATTTTCACTCGCAAGCCCAATCCTGGCGGCCCAACCGGGGTTTGATGGCCCGGATGGAATTCACGTGAGGTCACCGCATCCCTTTCATTGTCTCTTTTGTGGACAATGCCTATGGTTCCCCTGTGTCGACATGACACTTGCCCAAAACGGTTGACAGGTGACGTGAAACTCACCCGCAGCTCAACCGATTCTCGCATCGGACGCGGGGCGCCGAGATGGAATCGCAACCTGGTGCGTGACCGAGCCGTAAACGGCCTCGTCTATCCGCGATATCGACTCTGAGCAAACAGTTTCGGTCCACGCGCAAAGCACTCAACCCGCTCAATTGGATTCGCGCTGATTCACCTGAACCAGTTAGCGAAACCCTGCGGGATTTTCATCGGCGTGGTTTTTTGACCGGGCGCGAATCGTGTTCTACGTTTTCGAGGCCACGCGTTGTCGAGCGCCGCTCGCGTTGCCAATCACGACTGTTCCAGTCCGCGAAGCTCCTCTTCTCGCTTGGAACGACATCCGTGGTTCGTACCTCGCAGCCGGCGGCGCTACCAACGGAAGATATCGTATGGAAATGGTCGCACTAGCAGGCGGTGGCACTCGACGAAGCCGGCTCCCAGGTCCGTTTCAAGGGGCTGTCGATCGAGACGCGAGGGTGTTGCCCACGCTCCTCGCCATTGCGGCCATTGCCCTGGGCCTGTTCATTGCGTTGGGCCTGTCTGTCACGCCCGCATCCGCTCAACGACCGGATCTGGACGCCGATCAGAAGGCGGCTTCGACTGCTTCCGCGGATGAACTTCTGAGGTTGGGGCTTCAGCTCGAGTCGGAGAGCAAATGGGGCGAGGCGATCGAGCACTATGAATCGGCACATCGCAGATTTTCAAATGATCGAACGTTCTACCAACGGCTGCTGATCAGCCGGCTGCACTTCGATGTCAACCGCCGCTATCGAGACGAGACTTTTCTGCAATCCGTTCGCGAGTTGACGGCCTCTCAGACCCTTGACCTCTACACAGAGATCCTCGCGAATCTGCAGACGCACTATGTTGACACGCTTGAATGGTCACGCGTCCTTCTGCATGGAACGGCGGCGTTGGAGGTGGCTCTGACGGAGCCCGCGTTCGTCAACCGTGTCGCGGCAACGGCAGACCCCAGTCGATTGGAGACATTCCGCCAGGAGATTCATCACCGTATCGGGAACCGGCCAACCTTGAGTCGGTTCGATTTGAGGGCGACGGTTTCGCTCGTTGCCAAGATGGCCAACGAAGAGCTCGGCATTGCGGGCACGGCCACCATTTTGGAATACGTTGGCGGGGCCGTCGCAACGCTCGACCCCTACACGCGGCTTCTGTCCTCGGGGCAACTCGATGAAATGTTCTCGACCATCCGAGGGAACTTTGTTGGCCTTGGTGTGGAGTTGAAACCACAAGACGACGCGCTGCAGATCCTCTCCGTGATCCCGGGCGGGCCAGCGGCCGAAGCGGGGATCACTGCGGGTGACCGCGTTCTGGAAGTTGCAGGTGTTTCGGTTTCGGATCGCGGCGCAACCCACGTGGCGGACTTGCTTCGAGGTCCCGAAGGTTCTGTTGCCGTTCTACGTGTCGCAGGCATGAGCGGAAACTTCCGCATGGTGAAGGTTGCAAGGCGACGCGTGGAAGTTCCGAGCGTTGAAAACGCTCAGATCATTGATCCGGCAATGGGCATTGGTTACTTCCGCATCACCAATTTTCAAGAGACCACTCCCCGAGAAGTGGAGCAGGCGCTTTGGAAGCTCCATCGGGAAGGGATGCGAACTCTGGTGATGGACCTGCGTGAAAATCCAGGTGGGCTTCTAAACGCGGCGGTCGATGTCGCCGATCGCTTTATCACGGATGGCCCGATCGTCACCACACGCGGTCGCAACCCGAGTGAGAACCGAGCCCACATGGCACATCGCCCCAACACCTGGGACATGCCCCTGGTGGTCTTGATCGACCGAAACAGTGCGAGCGCCAGCGAGATCTTCTCGGGTGCCATTCGTGACGCGAAGCGGGGCACGGTCATCGGCGAAACCAGTTATGGTAAGGGACGCGTTCAGGGCATCTTTCGCATGCAGTCCGCGAGGTTTGGGCTCTGCCTGACGACGTCCGAGTTCTATTCCCCCAGCGGAAGAGCGATCGATCAGATCGGAGTTGAACCGCATATCGCGGTCAGCAAGGGTTACATCATGGCTCGACCCGACCATGCCGGTCGCGTGATCACGCCCGCGTCTGACACGACTTTGCAGCAAGCAATCGCGTACCTTCGCAATCCCAACGCAAGCGTGGCGGATGCCCATCGGACGGACCCACGAAGTTACGTCAACACAACGGCTCGCTGAGAGCTGTCACCAGGCGTTCGCATTCGGTGACTCACTTCTGCTTTGCGATCCACTTCACGAATCGCCCGATCTTGTCGTGCAGGAGTAAGGATTCCACGGTGTTGAAGTGTCGGCCCAGTTCTTTCTCCCGTGGAACAAAGCGATGGATCGCGCGATGACAGTCATGGCAGATTGAGATCGTCGCCCGCATCTGTTTCCGTGTATAGCGATTCTTGAACCACTTGTTGCGGTGACATCGCCTGGGAATCAGATGATGTTCGGTGGTTCCTCGCTTGGTAACACGCCCGCACAAGCAACATGCGGACGGCTCTGTCCTGGATTCTTTGCGCACCCGCGCATGGTAGCAGAAATGGCCATGGCACAGCCAAGATGACAAGCTGCGTCAGTGAGCCTGACTCAGCGGATCAGTGGCTCCGGAGTGGCATCATCGGAGATCTCGCCGTTAATCGGACTAGCTAGGGCTGCAATCCACGCGTCGGGATCACTGCCAAGGTCTTGGCCCGTCGTTCGTTGCAGGGACGCGATCACCAAGGACTGCGTGGCGGGGTTGCGATCTCGTAGAAGGTTCGAGAGCGCGTTGTTGGCGATGGTGCCTGGATGGTTGGCAAGCGCATCGATCGCAGCATGGCGCACGTCTCGATCAGAAGTGCTACCCAAGGTCTGTGCCAAGAGTCTTGCGGCGTCGTCCGAGGATTGGCGTCCGAGGGCGCGGCACGCTTCCATGCGGACTTTCACACTGTCATCGTCCATGCCGTCTTCGAGCAGAGTCAGGACACGCGGGTCGTTGGTGCGACCGGCCGCAAGCACCGCAAGGCGGCGCATTTCAGCGCTCGCATCATTTTCATAGATCTGTTCCAGGTGTGGCTGCCAATAGGCCTGGCGTTCCGCCGGCATGGACTCGATCGATTCAGCAAGTGCCAACAACTCTTCTCGACGCTTGTGATCCGTGACACCCATCTTCTCATCATTCCGCCACTCACGCATGGTGAAGTACGGATTGGCCCGCTTCAACGCGTAGAGTGGACCATCATGGCAGCCGGTCAAA
This sequence comes from Planctomycetota bacterium, assembly GCA_039189905.1. Classification (GTDB taxonomy): domain Bacteria; phylum Planctomycetota; class Planctomycetia; order Pirellulales; family Pirellulaceae; genus Rhodopirellula. The sequence continues at coordinate 39,200 of JBCCYK010000008.1, read as the reverse complement.
TGAATCGAGAAAATGGCAACACCCAAGACAAGCAAGCGATGCATCTGTCGCAAACCATGCGCTGCAGGGGTTCGATGACGTCGGTACATACCTGTGATGGACTCACAACGAATGGGTATCAAACGAATCGGTCACGACGAATCGATCGACTGTCACGCCACCTTTTGGACGCGGCACAGTGAATCCATCGTCTGCCAATCAGGGCGTAGCAAATAGGGCGATACCACTCCTAGAGCAATCGTTGCCGTCCGCCGTGAAACTCCCTCGAAAGCCATCGTGAAACGAAAGGAGCCGTTCCACGGTCGTATGAACGAGACGTCGACGCGTGAACGAGGCCCTAACGAACGGGCATACGGTTGAACTAGCCATCACGGACTGCCGACCCGTCGCTTGACCAGCGAACGGAACGTCCCGCGGAGGCTTTCGCCGCCAACGCAACGTTGTGGTCTTCTGGAGGACCAAAGACCATCGTTTCCAGGTCGACGTCCAACATCTGACGGTAGCCCACGTAGGAGGTCGTCAAACGCGGATTGACCTCGACGACCACATCCGTGCTTGGATCTTTCCCAAGAATTAAATCAAAGCCCAAGAATCCCTGCGTTTCCAGGGGCGGCAAGGATGCCAGACAACGGTCAACCAGTTCGGATGCACGGCGCTGCGCATCGCTCGCCAGCGGCCCGTATCCTCCTGCATACCTGAGATCCGCTGACAGATCCATGCTCCCGTTCGTCACGACGCGCTCAATGCATTGTCCCACGGCAGGGAGAACGGTGCGTCGACCTCTTACAGACGTCGCGACGAGGACCGAAGCCGGCGTACCGAGGTGATGGGGCTGACAGAGGAGATGTTCGTTGCAAGAGGCCCGGGCCGAAGATTCGCTTGCGTACCAACGCACTCGATCGCTCCCGCAACCATCAAGCGGTTTCACAATCCAACCCTCCGTGGGACACCCGGGATACCCGATCGTCGGAACATGGTTCTCGTGAAGCCATTGTTCAGTCGAACGCTTGTCCGCAAATGTCGCAAGCCATCGTGGCTGGGGTGCCCAAACGAGCGTTTCCGTCGCCCGAAACATATCCGCAAGCTTCCGCTGAATCGCGTCTGATTCCGGCGCAATCAAAAGAATGATCTCGCTGTTCCGGGCATGCTCCATCCAACGTGCATCACGATCACGCGCGGACGTGACGACCGACATCGAAACATCAGTCTGTGCTAAGCCAATCGCTTCGCCCGGCGTTGCAAGGTGGCGCCATCGGCCATCGACGGTGGTGACCACATCAAAGCAGCCCGCAAGATCCAGCAGAAGCGATTGCCACATGGCTGTTCCCTCCGCTAGCAGCGACGAAGGGATGTCCGCTTCAGGCACCTCGCAGCACCCGCCGCCGACCAAGTACTCGAGCAGGAAAACGCGACGTCGTCGGTCCCCGCTCAAAAAATCCCCAGGTGATCGCGGGCTTCATCGGTCATCTTTTCAGGGGTCCAAGCGGGTTCCATCACCACCTTGACCTCACAAGACGTCACCTCTTCCAGGCTTTCGGCGGCATTCTTCGTGCCAGCGACCAGCTGAGGACCTGCCGGGCACATGGGGCTCGTCATGGTCATCTCGACTTTCACATCGTGCTTGCCGTCCTCATTCTCCTCGCCAACATCCACGACATAGACCAAACCCAGGTCGACGATGTTGACATAGAGCTCCGGATCGATGACCTGCTTGAGAGCTTCTCGAACCTGATCTTCCGCGAGTGCCATGAGAGTTCTCCAGTTGAGTGTCACCTCTTGCGAGGATCGATTGCGTGTCTGCGGTCGCCATCGCACGGGATGAGCCGAGTAGCGTCCTATTGTTCCTGGTCGACCAGCATTTCGTCAAACTGGCCTACATATGCCCACGGTTGCATCGCCTCGATCGTCTTGGGTCCCACTCCTGGCGTCGTTTCGACATCGCCCCACGTTTCAAATCCTCCGATGCGTTTTCGTGTGGCGATCAGGCGACTCGCGGTCTTGGGACCCACCCCGGGCAGCAGACGTAGCAAACGATCATCCGCTGCATTGAGATCGATTCTGAGCGTCTGATCAAGCGCAATGGGATCTGGCTCGTGGACCGGATTCGGGAAGAACCACCCGGCGATCCCGGGAACAAAAATCATTCCTGACAAGACCACCACCAGTGGAAACGCCGCCCTCGTGAGCGGATCGTTCGTGTCGGTCGGTCGGTCTTCTGTGATGTTGTCGTCCGTTCGAAGGAGGCCTTGTTGCTTGCCAGTCCGTGATCGCGAGCAGATCACTCCGCCGACCCCATCCCACGCTGGAACGGTGTGCCTTGGGATGGGGTGGCTTCATCAAATTATGGGTTTGACGACGTGTTGCCGCAACTTGGTGGGACACTGCCTGTTCGCTAAAGTGCCCCCCATGAACACAGAAATCAAGCTCGCAGTCCATGGAGCGGCTGGCCGAATGGGTCGCCGCGTTGTCGCTTTGGCCGCAGAAGACTCCGATTTTCGGTTGGCGGCGGCAATCGATTCTGAGGACAGTCCCACGATCGGACAGGACGCGGGTTTGGTAGCCGGCGTGTCATCAATGAATTGCCAGGTCTCTCAGGATTGGCCTGAGGACCTGGATGTTGTCATCGACTTTTCTCTCCCGGAAGCGATCGATGCTTGCATCGATCACTGTGTTCAAAGCAACACGGCCCTGGTTGTCGCCACAACCGGATTATCCGCCTCGCAAAAGCAACGCTTGCAGGAAGCCGCGAAATCAATCCCGGTCGTTTGGGCACCCAGCATGTCTTTGGCCGTCAACCTGTGCATGCGCATCAGTCAGCAGATCACACGGGCGCTTGCAAACGTCCCTGGTGGTACCGACATCGAAATCATTGAACGACATCATCGCTTCAAAGCGGATGCCCCTTCCGGGACGGCTTTGCGGTTTGGCGAATTGATCGCAGAAGCGTCCGAAACCCTCAACCAACATGTTCACGGTCGGGAAGGACACACCGGAGCCCGAAGCGCCTCCGAGATTGGCTACCACGCGATCCGAACGGGCGACGACCCCGGTCAACACACGATCTTGTTTGGGATGCTGGGTGAGAAGATTGAGTTGAATGTGGCCGCCAGCAATCGAGATTGCTACGCAAGCGGCGCCCTGGCGGCAGGAAAGTGGTTGCTGCGATCCAATGACGACGGACGTCAAACCCCCGGGGTTTACAACATGTTTCATGTGTTAGGACTCGATTGATTCGGAGGCCGGCCAACATGATCCAACTGAGCGTACGCAAGGACGTCGCCGGCAGGATTCCGGTTGTCCCGTTTGTCCGCTTCCTCGCGATCCCGTTGGTGTGTTCGGCCGTCGCAGCCCTACCGCTCTTCAGATCCAGCGTCCACTGGACACTTCATCCGGGGTTGCACACGACCATCGTCGCGTTCATTGATCTCTTGGTCCGCACGACGACCGTGGCCATGTTGCTGATCGTGTTGACCGAGTCACCACGCTTTGCGAGAACGTTCCCGCTTGGCCATTGGATCGCAGGAATAGCGACGGCTCTCATGGTTTGGCTGGTTCCGCTGGTGACTCAATCACTGGGAAAATTTGCCCTCATACGTCCTGACTGCTGGGAAACGCTGCGATGGCGACTTGCCGATGACTGGTCCGCTTGGATGACGCATCAGCACGCGACCGAAGCTTTGAAGTGGTCCATCATCTTCCTGATTCTCTTCGTTGTTGACTACTTCGGATGTGACCGGTCCGACCGAAGAAGTCGCTATGCGATTCGAAATCTGATGGTCTGGACGGTGGTCGTCGCCATTGTCTTTCGAGCGTTGATCATGCTGGGATGGCAACCCTCAGAAGTCCAAATGGGGGAATTCGCAGGGGTGGGCGTCCTGCTCGGCGGCATTGTCGCTACCCGAGCTGTCCTGTTGCCGCCTCGCCGATTGAGAACCTTTCTGATTGGCATCGGTGTCATCGGCGCATCGTCTCTGGGTCTCATCTACCCCGTCGTTACCAATGGTTTGACAATCGTCCCCCTGCTGGATGCGATCATTCAGACCGTCGCGTTTTTGCAACGTCAGTTGTTTATCGCGTGCCTTGGCTGCGTGACAGCCGAGGCATTTCGTCGGGCGACTTCCTCCCAGACTTGAATTGTCAGGGCATGGACGCAGAACTACCCTAAGAGGTGAGCCCACGCTTCTCTTCTCCTCCAGTGGCGCATGGATACCCCCCCAATCACCGCCGGCGATCTGGACAGCGTTGATCCCAGCAGCCAACCCCACGCGGAAGCCATGGCGCGTGAGGTGACGGTGATTCGGCCCGGGAGCGCTGGCGATGCGACGACCTCCAGCCCGCCCGATCCAGTGGTTTCCACTGATCTGAAGGCACTCGCTGAAGAGAAGGCTCAGCCGGATGATCCAACGGCCATCCGCTCCGCCGACGAGTTGGACGTTCAGCTCAACGCAGTGGGATCGTCGATTCGAGCGGACGGGGTGACGGAGCCCGAGGACGCGGCCTTGGTTTCGCCGCCGCGTGATCTGACACCGGCTGCGGTTGCGGGCGTGCTTCGCGGGAAACGCCTCAATCACTTCCTACTAGCCGAGCTGATCGGTGGCGGCGGGATGGGCGCCGTTTTCCGAGCCCGCGATGAGCGGCTGGGACGCACGGTCGCGGTGAAGGTGATTCCCTTCGCGGGGAAAGATCGCGAACTGCAACGTCGGTTTCGGAACGAAGCCCAAAGTGCTGCCCGATTGGACCATCCTCTGATCGCGCGTGTGTTTGAAGTTGGAAACGACGGGCCCTGGCATTACATCGTTTTTGAGTACATCGCCGGCACCAACGTTCGAGACCTAGTAGCACAAAACGGTCCGCTGCCCATCGACGACGCTGTCTTTTTCACATGCCAAGTAGCCGAGGCACTCGACCACGCTTCACGTCGTGGGATTGTTCATCGCGATATCAAACCCTCCAACATCGTCGTCACGCCAGGTGGGAACGTGAAGCTGGTGGACATGGGTCTGGCGCGCTCGGACAGTCTCGACTCCAGCGAAGACCTGACGGCCAGCGGCGTTACCCTTGGCACCTTTGATTACATCTCCCCGGAACAGGCACGGGATCCACGTCTGGCGGACATTCGGAGTGATCTTTACTCGCTCGGATGCACGCTTTACTTCATGTTGACGCAGGAACCCCCGTTCCCGGGCGGAACGATGCTGCAGAAGCTGCTGTCCCATGGGAACGCGTCCATTCCCGATGTGCGAGAGCTCTGTCCCGACGCGACACCCGACCTCGCCGCGGTCATCAATAAGCTGTTGGCAAAGTCACCTGACAAGCGCTATCAACGCGCCAAGTGGCTGATTGCTGACCTGCACGAGTTGGCCCAAAGGGAGAATCTGGTTCGTTCGCTTGGTGTGGCTCCCAGCAGTGTTCCGGTCAATCCATCGCCCTGGATGGATCGCCTGCGACGGCATTTGCCGTGGATGGTGGCAGCCTCTTTGCTCTTGATCAGCGCTGGTTGGCTTGAACTCTTTTCGTGGCAGGAGCGGCGTGACTTTTCGATTCGCGTCCCGGAGTCAGCTCAGGTGCTCGCGCCGGTGTCGCAGCGTACCCTTGCTACCGAGGTCCCGACGCCGACTTCCTTCGACAATCAACCGCTGAGAGGCACGCCGTCTACCCAAGCCAATGACGTCAACACGCTATCAAACTCCGGCTTGACTCCCAGCGTTCCCCGTCCGCGCCCGGCTGATGACCGAACGGACGATGAGATCCGATCGACCTTGCCGAGCGAACTACCTGATCGCCCGAACGATGACAGTCGTATCCCGGTAAGTCCTCCCTCTCGACTTGATGCGGTGCCGCTCGCCGGCAACGCGACAACATCAGACCCCGAGAGTTCAACAACAGCTGGTTCGGAATCATCTCTGGAAGCTTTGCGGGAGCTCCGCCCACCCTTTGGCCCGGCCAACACCTCATCCATGCCTCCCTCGCTTTCCAATCTGCAAGACGACCTGCGCAACCCGCTGGTCGCGACAGCGTCGGAGAACGGGCTGCTGAACGAGCCGGTTTTAGCGCCCCCCTTGAACGCGACGTTGCCCTTTGAGCCGATCCAAGTTCGTGTCGTTTCTCAGCCAGATTTGCTAGATCGTCGAACACGACTCCAAGCCGAGCAAGACCAGTCCTTGTTGACGGATTCTCTTGGCGACGCCATGCGACTCGCAAGCGAACGCGGCCTGACCCGCGTTGAGATCGCGTTGCCCGTTTTGGTCACGGACCCCGTCGTCGTCCCCTGCGACGATTTGGTGATTCGCTCGTCCTCACCAGGAGGAACGGCCATCGTCTTTCGATCCACCGACGAAATCGACATGCAACGAAGCACCATGTTCGCCGTTGGCAGCCACACCATCGAAATCACGGACCTCCACTTCTTCTGGACGGTCCCCTCGAGTGAAGCGGATGGGGGTTCCGTCTTCCTGCTCAACGAAAATAAGAGCTTCCGCCTGACCGACTGTTCCATCACCGTCGACAATCCAAGCCGCCGAGACGAAGTCTACGCGTTTGATGTCATCACCGATCCTGCCATGGTCGGTTCCGCCAGCGATACCAGCCTGACGGGTCAACTGCCGTTGGTGTCGATGGAACTTTACAACACCATCATTCGTGGCCAAATGTCGATGCTGCACATGGATGTCGCTGCGGAACTCCAGATGCGGTGGGAGAACGGCCTCCTGGCAGTGACAGGGCACATGCTACAAAGCGGGGGAGCCTTGACCGAGTCGGGACCAACGCGACGTGGTGTCGAGCTCTTCCTGAACGAACTGACGTGTTGGACACCACCAGGATTGATTCAGATGCGTTGCGGTGTCAGTTCGCGTTACCCCGTGCGCATCGAACGCGGCGCTGAAGACTGCGTGTTCATCGTGGATCGGCAGGCGGCCTACATCGAGTTGGATGGGATCCCAACGCCGGAATTGGAGGAAGACTGGGTCCAGATCCGCGGATCGGGGAACGCGTATGAAGTCGACACCACCCTCAAGAACCCCTTGCTGATCATACGAGACTCGAGACGCTTAACGCAAATGACAATCATTTTCGAGAAGCTGGCGATACCGGATGAGATCCCTACTTGGTCCGAAGAAAGAACGCCCATCTGGTCGGTTCGTTGGACAAATCCCTTGCCAAGAGAAATTGCGCCGAGCAAACTACTTCCACGGGATTTTCGCCAAGACGGCACCTTGAGTTTTGGTCTTCAGGAATTTTATTTGCCAGAAGTGCCAACTCTGTAAGAATTCGCCCCGGCGGCCCAACCGAGACATCAAGGGTCTCGCGGTCCGATCCCGCCCCACCTGTTTTCCCACCCGCAAGTGTTTTCCGAGGAACGCTTCTATGAAACGTGTCGTTTTGCTGATGGGCCTAGCAATCTTGATGGCCAGCCCCGCGTTAGCAACCTCCGAGTTTAACAAGCAATGGCGTGACGCCTATCTCAGCGGTGATGATGTCGACCCCGAGTTTGTTCGCACGGCGCGCAAGGCAGGTTGCTACGTCTGCCATGTGAAGGGTGAGGACAAGAAGGAAGTTCGAAACGAGTATGGAAAAGCGATTCATGAGTTCTTGAAGGCCAAAGACTTTCCTCGCGATTACGTGAAGGCAAACCCGGAAGAAGCCAAGAAGAAGATCCACGAGGGCTACAAGAAAGCCGGCGAGAAAAAGAGCGAGGATGGCCAGACATTCAGTGCGAAGATCAAGGCGAAGCAGCTACCAGCAACTGACATGGGGATTTGATTCTTTCCGGTTCAAGCCGATCACCCCAGGCTTGCCTTGAATCCAATCAACCCTACCCGGACGTTGCGTCAGCGCCGTCCGGGTTTTTGATGCGCCTTCAATGGTCCACGTTCCCAGTCGCTCCACGGGTTTCCTATCGCTCCACGGGGGATTGCCTCACGGTGCCCTGCACTCGACGATGTGCGATTAGCTCTTGTCGCTAGCTGACCGTTTCCCTTGGATCGATGGAATCGAATGTCCCTCGCTACTGAAAACGCCGCCCCCGCTTTCGCCCCGCCGGGCACGTATGACGCGATGGCAACTTCCGTTTTGGATGGCGATCAGATTAGCAAAGAGGATGCCTTGGCGATGCTCAACGCATCCGACCTGGACGTCCCCGCCATCTTGTCAGCCGGTTATCGCATTCGCCACCAGCATTTTGGAAATACGGTTCAGCTGTACTTTCTGATGAATGCCAAAAGCGGGCTGTGCCCTGAGGATTGCCATTATTGCAGCCAATCCAAAGTGTCCGACGCCCCGATACCGAAGTACAACATTCTCAAACGAGACCGGTTGATGGACGCGGCAAAGACGGCCGCCGAACGGGGTGCCAAGACCTACTGCTTGGTGATCTCCGCTCGAGGACCCAACGAACGCGAGATGAAAGCGGTTGAGGAGATCGTTCCCGAAATCAAGGCCAAGTACGACCTCGATATTTGCGCTTGCCTCGGACTCCTGGACTCCGATCAGGCACAGCGTCTCAAAGCCTGCGGGGTTGATCGTGTCAATCACAACCTCAACACCAGCGAACTGCATTACGAGAACATCTGCACAACGCACACTTATCAGGATCGTGTTAACACGCTGCGTCACGTGCGCGACGCGGGAATGGAGATGTGCTCCGGGGGCATCATCGGCATGGGTGAGTCCAAAGAAGACATCGTGAACATGGCCTTTGATTTGGCGGATCTGGGCGTCCATTCGATCCCTATCAACATTCTCAACGCGATCGATGGCACACCACTGGAAGGCACCGATGCCTTGTCCGCACAGGATTCACTGAAGGCGTTGGCCATGTTCCGTTTCGTGAACCCCGATTGTGAAATCCGCATTGCCGGCGGCCGGGAGTTGCATCTTCGTACACTGCAGCCCATGGGTCTGTACGTCGCCAACAGCCTCTTCGTCGGTGATTACTTGACGACGGAAGGCCAAGCACCCGAGTCGGATTATCAAATGATTCGCGACTTAGGATTCGAGGTGACGGGATCGCACGTGATTCCCGATGAAGACGCGTGACCGTGAGTTCCGAACGCAATCCCCTGCTCATGGCGTTTGATTGTGATGCGCCGGTTGCCCTGATCACCGGAAGCGGTGCTCCACGTGTTGGACGCTTCATCGCAGAAGAACTTGCTCGCCGTGGTTGCCACGTTGCGTTGCATGCGAGTTCGAACGCTGATGCTGCGAATCAATGTGCCAGCCAGTGGCGAGAACGTTTCGATCGCGATGCCATCGTCGTGCAGGGATCGTTCGAGAACGACGCCACCTTCGATCGGATCATCCGTGACACCGACGAGCACTTTGGACGATTGGACATCCTGGTCAATAGCGCCGCTATTTGGTCGCCCAGAGCGCTTGACGAAATCTCACCCGATGAAGTGCGTCGCTACTTCCAGATCAACACCGTGTCGACTCTGTTTTGCGCCCGGGCTGCCGCTCGCGTGATGCGTGACCAAGCACACGGTGGCGCCATCATCAACATTGGTGACTGGGCCACAACGCGGCCGTACACCGATCACGCAGCCTACTTTCCAAGTAAGGGTGCCATCGAAACCGTGACCCGTTCCTTGGCCGTTGAACTGGCGGCTTGGAATCCATCGATCCGTGTCAATTGCGTGCATCCAGGACCGGTTCTTTTGACAGAAACCGTTTCCCAAGAGGTGATCGATCAGCTCACCGAGAGCACCCTCGTGGGGCGAATTGGTACGCCCCAAGATGTCGCTTTGGCGGTCGCGGCCCTTTGTGAAAACACGTTCATTACCGGACAGTCCTTGACCGTCGACGGTGGCCGCCGGATCTTCGCCCCGGATCGATTGCAGCGTGGCTACAACACGGGATAAGCACTATCCCTGCTCTTCTACGACGCTCTCCCGCACCCAGTCCACATACGGGTGTTGTTGGTCGGCTGCCGTCAGAACCACCCACTGTGGCAGCTCGTACGGGTGCGCATCCTGGAAAGCACTGCGAATGGCCCCCAGTTTCTGACGGGTGGTCTTCATGCTCAGACGGTGTTCCGTGGATCGTTCTTGCTTACCATCCCACCGGTAATGGCTGACGATCTCCCCCTCTATCTGGACGCAAGCCGCCAGTCGATCGCGAATCATCTTCTCCGCAAGTGCGTTCGCGTCCGTCAAAGTCGCCACAGTGGTCATGACCACGACGAGTTCTTGGTCTTGCATCCCGCTGTTCACCTGTGGAAAAGCCGTCTGTTGCATGTTTTTTACGTGTCCGGCTGTGATCTCACTCCGGACTGCCGACTGTTTCTGATGTCAACCAGTGTCGCGAATCCGCTTGTAAGTGACAGGCATTGAACCGCCGTTTAACCGGTTTTCCACAGGTGTACAGAACCCGATTCGACCTGGTTTTGGCGGGCAATGGGTTCCCGATCGGGTGTCAACTCAGACACACCGCACCGCCACATCACGACGACGACGAAAAAACAAGTAATAGGTTACGTGATGAGATGGCCATGGTGAGGCCGGGACCCTGGTGGATTCAGCGAGACACCGATACAACAACTGGCCCGAATTGCTGTGATGCGTGACCGACGTTGCCAACACGCCGCCCCCGCCCAAGAGCCTGTTTGATCGACCATGAAGATCACATGTCAGCGTGAACCTCTTGCCAATGCTTTTGCCCTGGCGGCAAGCATCGCTCCCACTCGGTCGCCCAAAGAAGTGCTTCAGAACGTGAAGATCACCGCCGTTGGTGATCGGTTCATCCTCACGGCGACGGACCAGGAGGTGGGAATTCGCTTGGAAGTGGGCGAGGGCGTGAAAATTGAATCCGAAGGCGCAGCCTTGCTTCCGGTGAGCCGGATGAATTTGATTCTTCGGGAGAGCAGTGACGAGTCGCTTTCGATCGAGGCGACCGAATCCGGGATCCAGGTCCGCGGCTCGCGGAGTAAATTCCAACTGCCGGCCGGTAACCCAGACGAGTTCCCCGTCGTCCGCCAGTTTGATCAAGAGAAATACCACCAGATTTCCGTTCGACTGTTTCGGGAAATGATCAAGCGGACGGTTTTTGCAACGGACGTCGAAAGCAGCCGATATGCACTAGGGGGTGTTCTGCTAGAGATGGAGGAGAAATCGGTGATCGCTGTCGGTACCGATGGCCGTCGCTTGGCCAGGATGGAAGGCGAAGGTACGGTCGTGAATGACCATCGCACAGAAGGGATGACCACCATCGTCCCGACCCGAGCGATTCAACTGATCGAACGGGCTCTCGGTGATGCGGAGGAGGAAGTCGATGTCGCCACGTCCGGTAATGACTTGCTGATCCGGACATCCAAGGCCGTCATCTACAGTCGTTTGGTGGAGGGACGTTATCCCAATTGGCGCCAGGTGCTACCACAAAGGGAAAACGCGGTGCAGTTGGATGTGACCATTGGCCCCCTGTTTGCCGCCCTTCGGCAAGCAGCGATTGTCACCGATGTCGACAGTCGAGGAATCGATTTTCACTTTGGTGATGGTACATTGCGGATGGAAGCACGGACCGCTGACCTGGGTGAGTCACAAGTGGAGTTGCCCATCGCCTATGACGGGGAAGCAATCACGCTGACACTCGATCATCGTTACCTCGCAGACTTCTGTAAGGTGATCGATAACGAGGCGACCGTGATGATGGAAATCGAGTCCGCGAAATCGCCCGCCGTCATGAGCACCGACGACGGTTACGCTTATGTGATCATGCCGATGTCGCGGGATCGTTGATGAGTCGTGTCCAGCGAATCTCCACGGTGTTGTCGCAGTTGATGAGCCGACGCGGTTACGCGTCGGTTGTGGCCGCGGAGCAACAGATGGATGCGATTCGGAACGTCGTGGGAGAATCGCTGGCAAGTCAGATACGGATCGGACGTTTGCGATCAGGTAGCTTGGAAATCATTGTCGCCGATAGCGTGACGATGCAAGAATTGACGTTTCAGGAACGACAGATTGTGCGGCGACTGGCGGACATGACTCCGGAGATCACAATCAAACGCTTACGCATGAAGGTCGGGCAAGTTTCAGGAGAGTTCTGAATCAGCTTTCTTGCTGGCAGATGGGTCATCGATGGCGTACGCTTCGATCTCAAAAGGGTTTTCTCGGTAGCCATCGCGATACCCAAGAGAGTGTTGGGACAGGCCCAGGCGTAAGCCAGGATACGTCGCAATGCGGGCACGCGCTCAACCCACCCAGAGGGTTGCACGAGCCAATTGCAACCACGCTTCGCCCGACGGATGGGTCATGTCGTAGTCCTTGGTGGGCACGTAGGCACGACGCTCATCGACGATGCGAACAGGGATGGAGGACTGCTTTGCAAGATGTTCCATTCGTCGGCGGTTGGCATAGTGAAGCACTAAGAAACGCTCGTTGTTGGTGATGGATTTTAAGCTCCAAGTGGCCGCATCCAAGCGTAGCTCGCACAGTTCGAGGATACGGACGGCCTCCGGTGGTAACTCGCCAAACCGATCCAGAAGTTCCTCGCGAATCTCAGCAACTTGGCACGCTTCGTTGATCGCAGCGATGCGACGATAGAGGTCAATCTTGTGCCTCATGTCGGGTACATAGGTGTCAGGAAGGTACGCCTCGATGGGGAGGTCGATGTCAACTTCCGCGGACAGCTTGGGTGGGCGCTTCTGGGCTTGTCGAACCGCATCCTCCAGCAACTGGCAATACAACTCATAGCCAACGGCAGCAATGTGGCCGCTCTGTTGACTGCCCAGTAGATTCCCTGCACCTCGTATTTCCAGGTCTCTCATCGCGATGGCAAAACCAGCGCCCATCTGCGAATACTCTTCAATCGCTCGAAGCCGTTTGGAGGCCTCCGGGGTCAAACGCTTGTGGGGGGATACGAGCAAGTAGCAATACGCCTGATGCTTGTAGCGTCCAACGCGTCCGCGCAGCTGATGAAGATCGCTGAGCCCGTAGTGTCCGCCATCATCGATGAACATCGTGTTCGCGTTCGGAATGTCCAACCCGCTCTCGATGATCGTGGTGGCGAGAAGCAAGTCATACTTCTGATCGATAAAATCAATCATGACTTGCTCGAGTGCCCCCTGCTCCATCTGTCCATGACCACAGACGATGCGAACCTCGGGAACAATTTCCTTGATCCGCGAGGCTAAGTCTGGCATATCACCAATGCGATTGTGAACGAAGTACATCTGTCCGCCCCGATTCAGTTCGCGCACGATGGCGGAGCGGAGGAGCTTCTTGTCCCAGCGCGTGACCTTCGTTTCGACAGCCATCCGTTCCGCGGGAGGTGTCTCCAGATTGCTGATATCACGAACGCCCACCAAAGCCATGTGCAGCGTACGAGGGATGGGCGTCGCGGAAAGGGTCAGGACGTCAACGCGCGTGTGCTGCGTTTTCAATCGCTCTTTGACACCGACACCAAATCGTTGTTCTTCATCGATGACAACCAAACCGAGGTTCTGGAAACGGACGTCCTGACTGGCCAGACGGTGCGTCCCGATGACAATGTCAACTTGTCCTTGGCGGAGGTCTTTGACGGTCTGTTTTTGTTCGGCAGTCGTGCAGAATCGACTCAGTTTGCGGATTTCCACCGGAAACTCCGCCATGCGCGTTGTGAACGAATGGTGGTGTTGTTCGGCGAGGACAGTGGTGGGAACCAGCACGGCGACCTGATACCCGGAACACACAGCCTTGAAAGCAGCTCGCATTGCCACTTCCGTCTTTCCAAAACCGACGTCGCCACAGATGAGTCGATCCATCGGTTGGGGACGCTCCATGTCATCTTTGACTGCCTCGATGGCCGTTTTCTGATCCGGCGTTTCTAAGTAAGGAAAGCTTGCATCGAACTGGCGTTGCCACTCGTTGTCAGGGTCAAAAGCGATTCCGGCGAGGGTCTGACGGGCAGCTTGCATGGTCAGAAGTTCGTCCGCCATGTCGGTGACAGCCGCTTCAGCAGCACGTCGCTTGGCTGCCCACGACTGTCCACCAATCTTGGCCAACTTCGGACGCGTCTTGGTTCCACCCACATACCTTTGAACCAAAGCGATCCGCGATGCGGGCACATGGATCTTGGTGCCTTCGTCAAACTCAATGGTCAGATGCTCGATCTGTTTGCCTTCTTTGTCGAGCGTGCTCAGACCACGATACAGGCCGACACCGTGTGAGAGATGAACCACCAAGTCACCCGGTTTGAGCTGATGAAAGCTGTCAATGGGTTTGCTTCGTGCGCGGGTCTTGGCGCGCCGAACAGGACTTCGATGAAAAAGCTCCGCACCTGTGAGGACCAAGACACCACACGCGGTCATCCGAAATCCGGAAGACAAATCCGCAATCGTGTTGTGCAGTCGGCCTTGTTTCCCAGCCGACGTGTCGATCAGCAATTCAGAAAGTCGTTCGCTATCGGCGGTTGTGTCGCCAACGACAATCACCTCGTGCTGAGAAGCGACTTCGTCGACGCGACGCCGTGTGTCGTCCAGGTTGGATGCAAAGCTGTCGGCACTCGCAATCTCCAGGTCCACCACGTCATCGGGTGAGGCGTCGGGCAGGTGCGACGCAGTGACGAGAAGGTGTTCCCGACAATCGCGAAGGAGGTCATCCAGTGGAACGAACCGGTCGGGGTGGGCGACCCGGTGGACCAAGGCGCTCGCCGATGCGCTTGACTCCTCAGGGTCAACCAACACGATCACCGTGTCTTTCGGAAGATAATCGATGATCGTGGCGTCGAAGGGTGTGCCAGCCTGGGTGTTCAAACGGGCATCGTCGGTACCATGCGACGTGCCAATCGCCGCAATGGACACTTCGTCAGTCGTCGTGGTGCTTCGCTGAGTTGCCGCATCGAATCGGCGAATCGATTCGATCTCGTCGTCAAACCACTCGATGCGTACCGGTTCGATTTGATCCGGTGAGTGGAAGTCCAGAATGCCACCTCGGCTTGCATATTCACCAGGCAGGGCGACCGCGGTCGTGTTGACGAAGCCGGCTTCCGCCAACCAACGGCGCACGGTTTCGGGTTCGACAATCTGTCCGACGCGGAGCGTTCGAGTGGAGGCAGCGAGCGTTTGAGGACTGGGAACACGCTGCATGGCCGCCCCGACATAGGACGTGACGATCAACGGTTCCACCGATTGGTGGTCGCGTTCTCGGAGTTTCTGCAAAACCTGCATGCGAGCCGAGAAATCGGCATCGCGAATCGATTCGCTGCCGCCGTCGCTGGCCGATAGGGGAAGCGACACCACATGCGTGGCTCCCAAGGCGGACGCATCCCCGGCCACAATATCGGCATCGACGGCTTGCGGAAGCAACATCAAGACATGAGGTCGATGCTGGGCAATCGCAGCTGCCAACATGCCGCGGATACAGCCCCACACGCTTGCGAATGCGGGAACCGAGGCGTCCCCGGCAGAATCCTCCCAAGCGCGCAGCCTTTCGCGTAGGCCAATCGCCTCGGCGACCGCTGGTGGCAAATCAGAGAGTTGTTCGATCCTGCTGGGGGATCGTGTCGACATGGTATCGACCGCTTCCCTTCTGTCCTGTTGGTCAACGACACGCAAAAACGTATCCTGATCATAGGCCGTCGCCTAGGGATTCCCCTTGGAATCACCACCCAGGTCACCTGGGTTGGCGCGGGGTCACCTCGGCTTCTGTGTGCGAAACGGGACGGTCGCTGAGTGGGACGTGAATTCAAGAAACCACTTTTCATCGATCGAAGAGCAGAAGAACATGACGCACGGTGTCGGTATTGTTGGTACGGGAATGATTGCCAATTTTCATGCTCGCGCGATTGCCGATAGCAACGGCGGTCAACTGTTGGGCTGCTTTGACCGTAGCGTTGATCGAGCCCAAGCGTTCGTAGTCGAGCATGGGGGTCAAGCCTTCGGCACGCTCGAAGAAATGTTGGCCCGAAATGACATCCAGATTGTTGCCGTCTGTACACCCAGCGGAGCGCATGCGGAACCAGCAGTTGCGGCGGCTGAGGCGGGCAAACATGTCATGATTGAGAAACCGCTGGAAGTGACGGTGGAGAAGTGTGATGCGATCATTCAAGCCGCCACCAAAGCGGGAGGCAAACTGTGTGTCACTTTTCAAAGCCGCTTTCACGAGTCAGCAAGGCTGATCAAGAAGGCCATCGAGGACGGTCGCTTCGGAAAGATCACCATGGGCGATGCCTATGTGAAGTGGTATCGCACACAGGAGTACTATGACAGCGGCGCTTGGCGGGGTACGTGGGAACTGGATGGGGGCGGCGCACTGATGAACCAGGCGGTTCACTCGGTTGACCTGTTGCTGTGGTTGATGGGTCCGGTCGCCAAGGTGTCCGCCATGACTCAAACCATGACGCATGAGCGAATTGAGGTGGAAGACGTAGCCATCGCCAACGTCCAGTTCCAGAACGGCGCGCTGGGTGTCATCGAGGCGACGACGACTGCCTATCCGGGTGCTTTGAAACGGATCGAGATCACGGGCAGCCATGGGAGCGCCATCCTGGAGGAAGAAGATCTGAAACAATGGGAGTTTGCCGAGGAGACGGACGACGACGCGTTGATTCGAGAGCGACTGGCGGGGATGACGGAATCGGGCGGCGGAGCATCCGATCCGTCCGCCATTGAT
This sequence comes from Planctomycetota bacterium, assembly GCA_039189905.1. Lineage (GTDB taxonomy): Bacteria > Planctomycetota > Planctomycetia > Pirellulales > Pirellulaceae > Rhodopirellula. Next base: position 22,620 of record JBCCYK010000008.1, on the reverse strand, counting down.
CATCATGGTCACACGGAGAACTACAACGACTTGATCACCGCGATCGAGAACGATCGTGAGCCACTGATCAACGGCTTGGAGGGACGTCGGAGCGTCGAACTGATTTGCGCTGTCTACGAGAGTGCGCGAACGGGCCAGACGGTGACCTTGGGCTGAAGCAGCAGCCCACGCGGGTCCTAGAAGCTTGGCAGACGGGACGAGATGCGGGTGTTCCGGCGGCGTGAATTTGTCCGACGAGGGTCTTGAAGCCGCCAAAGTGTCGGCGGAGTGGTTAAATTACGGGCACATCGAATGATTCGGTGACCGCCCGCGAACCCCTGATGGACGCGCCATGGCTTCCGCCCCCACCTCGATCGATTTCTTGGACGCTCCCGAGCGGGAGGACGAGTTGGGTCGATTGGGACCGTACCGTGTTCAGGAAGAACTGGGCAAAGGTGGCATGGGACAGGTTTTTCGCGCAGAAGATACGCGGCTCAAGCGGGTCGTTGCGCTCAAGGTGATGAACAAGAAGTTCGCCGCCACGACAGGCAGCCGGAAACGTTTTGTCGACGAGGCACGCTCGATGGCGGCGGTGCATCATGATAATGTGGCGACGATCTTTGAGGTGGGACAACACCAGGGAAACCCCTTCCTGGCCATGGAGCTCTTGCAAGGAGAGTCCTTGGAATCAGCGATCCAATCAGGACGTCAATGGAAGCTTGCCAGCGTGATGACATTGGCACGACAGGTCGCGCTGGGTCTGTCGGCGGCTCATCTTCGAGGGATCGTGCATCGTGACATCAAGCCAGCCAACCTGTGGCTGCAGAATCAGGAGGGTGCTGATTCGATGGGTCGAGTCAAGATTCTCGACTTTGGTTTGGCGCTGGCGGGCACCGGCGTGGATCGTTTGGCGGATGTCGGCAGCGTCGTTGGATCGCCGGGTTATCTATCACCTGAACAAGCCCGAAACGAGGCCCTGGATGCGCGTACGGATTTGTACTCGCTGGGTGTTGTGCTCTATCAGTTGCTGAGCGGTCGCGTACCGTTGTTGGCCAATACGGTGCAGGCTCAGCTGGTCAAGATCATCGCGCACGATCCAGAGCCCCTTCAATCGGCTTGCAGTGATGTTCCCAAGCCCTTCGCTGAGATCGTCGACAAATTATTGTGCAAAGAGGCGCGAGATCGAATCCCAACCGCGAGCGATTTGGTCGACGCGATCGAGAACGCGGAGAAGCAGATCGAAGACGACGCTTCGTCTCAAGTCAATATCGTGGTTCAATCCGAGGACAGCGGCGTGCGAAAGTCGCGACGCCGAGGAAAGACAGAACGCGAACGAGTTGATGAAGGTGCTTTGCTGGCCGCTGGTGAAACAAAGCGCTCTGCGGTTCCGTTTCTGGGACTCGCGATTGGCGTCCTGGTCTTGGCTGCGGGGCTGGCCTACGTCTTAGGCGGTTCGAAACGTGAATCGCAAACACCAAGCGCGGTGAACACCGCAGCCGCAGAAAGGCCACAAACCGCCGCGAATCCACAAACCGCCGCGAATCCACAAACCGCCGCGAAGCTACAAACCGCTGTAAAGCCAAAAACAGCTGAGACGGCACCAAAACCGAAGGCCACGGCCGCTGCCTTGGAAGTCTTGGTGTTGGAGGAAAAAGTCGTTGGGAAACAGGAGGTCACACAGGGTGAAGCGGCGCGTTTCCGTGTTTCCATCAAGAATCAAGCGCTGGATCAGGACAGCGATCCAAGGATGCTGTTTGTAGGTCAGAACGATATCGCGCGAATCAATACGTTCGTCAAGCCGGCCGGAAGTGCGCGTCGCGCCGCACCCGCATTCCCAATCAAGCTGGCGGCGGTGAGTTTACCGTCAAGGGGCGAATCCAAGTCCTTTGACATTCAGTTCATTACGGATCAGTTGGATGCGAAGGCAGTCGCCGTCACCTTTGAGTTGCAATCGAGCCAGGGTGACGTGATCGGGTCCGCCGAGTCAGAGCTCTATATCGCCGAAAACCTGATGCGTTCTGACCTGCTGGAATTTGTTGACGTCAGAACCAGCGATGGTCGAGGCGCCGACACGAACGTCTCGCGTGGCAAGGACGACAACTTTGGACAAAGGCCCGAGATCTGGGTTCACCATTCGGGAAACGGTCAGGGTAATCATCGTTCGCATGGGTATTTGCGATTTGATCTGAAGCGATTGATTTCACCCAAGCAAGAGGACGTGAGCCTGGAACGACTTGATCGCGCGGTGCTTTCACTGACGGTGGCGCCCAAGGGGCACCAAGGGAGAACCGAGATCGAAGTTTTCGGGTGGGTCGCGGAGGAGGGCGATGGACAGACTCCCACAGCCAGCTCATGGGGCGAAACGAATCAAGACAGTCTTATCTGGGCAAACTCACCTGCGAAGAGCAACACAGATTCGTTGGTTCCCCTCGGAACGTTTGTCTTTGACAACGGGGGTGATGCGATCGCCGGAAAGACGGATGAAGTGCGGTTCGTCTCGACCCGATTGGACGAATTTGTACGGAATCAGACGTCGAACACGGTGACATTGGTGTTGACTCGCCAGACTTGGTCAAAATCGCCAACGAAGTTTCGATCTCGAGATGCAAGGGCGGAGCAAGCGCCTCGCTTGTCGCTGAGGTGGAAACCATGAAAGAGATCGCATCGACCGCGACGGAAGACGTGACGACGACATCCGTACGGTTGACGCGGACGCAAAACACTTGGACGGGCGCTGGAAGCGCTGCCGGATACGTTTTGCGGTATCTCATACCCGTGCGCAAGCTGATGATCGAGATGGCGGGTGATGCCGCAGACGCCGATCGGGCCATCGTGATCCTGATCTCTCATTTGGTGAAGAGTGGGTTTGCCGAGCACGGACACGGTCGATTACGCGATTTCTTGGTCAAGGGTGTTCGCTCTTCTCTCAAAGCGCTTGTGGACCAAAGTGGAGGGCAACGCAACGTCCAAGCCAAGGATGTTGACTGGCAGCTGGCTGGTCCTGAGAACCCAACTTGGTTGCAGCTGTGGCGAGAGTCACTGATGCAACGCGCGTGGCGTTCCCTGGAACGGCGTCAATACGCGGCACGTCGCGTTCTCTTGGAAGATGCAGACGAACTGGCTATCTACGATTGTTTGTACGTCGCGATGGCGCACCCAGGCGAATCAGCCGAGGTGTTGGCTGGTCGCGTCGCGAAGAGTAGCGGTGGTACCTGCACGGCCAGCCAATTAAAGCAGCAGGTGTCCCTCGGTCGCTTGCGATTCGCACAACTGCTCGCCGACGAGGTGGCACAGTCACTGGACCCCATGAACGCGACGGCTGTCCGCGACGAGATCAAACGGCTGGACTTGCAGAAAGCGTTCTCGGGTCTACGTGTCCGAGCTTGACGCGGACCTCCCCTAGCAGGCACCTCAGCTGCTTGGACTTTCAATCAGCTCGAGATCACCGAGCGGCGACGGGATCGCATCGCCGGGAGCAGGATCCCCATGGGACGTTGACGAGAGCTCTGGCATCGTGGTGTGCCCGGTGGATTGGATTTCCGTGGGATTGAATGGACCCCTGGAGACCGGTCGTGGCGTCGTGACTTTTTCCGGATGAAAACGTGGTTCCATGAATCGACCCATCTCGTACGCGTCGCGGGCGGTACCGGCACACCACGGGCCCTCGGCCAAACCGACTTGTTGATAGGCAAGAAGCGATCCCTTCTGCTGATGAAAATCGCGGATGGAAAGGTTGTAGTCCGCGATAGAACCATAGAACTCACTTTCGCTGGTGACGACTTGTCGTTGGGCTTGCAGCAAGAAGTTGATGTTGTCGGTGCCGTCGAGGTAACGTCGACGAAGCACTTCGACTTGGCGCAAGTCGGCGATGTAGCGGTTGTAATTGGTTTCCATCAGCTGGAAACGAAGCTCAATGGATCGGGCGGCATCGGACAGATCGTGGCTGATCCGAAGCTGCGTTTCCGACAAGACGGCACGTTCGCGATTCAGGTTGAGACGTGCGTGGGCAACCGCGGCGCTGGCGGCCCGAAGTCCAACGGGATACGCCAACTCGAATCCGGCAGTCCACTCTTGGAAGTTACCATTGGTGACATCGTCGACAAAGTTGTCGTTAAGACCGTTGTCGCCATCGCCAATCAAGTGATCGCCAAGCCCGCGGAAGCGGTAGGAACCGACAAAATCGATTTGTGGACGCTTGTTTAATCGCGCGGCATAGAGTTCCAGCTCGCGGCGTTTGACGTTGACTTGTTGACGACGAATCTCGACGCGTCGTGCCAAAGCTTGTCCCAGGGCATCGTTCCAGTCAAAGATCACCTTTGCGTTGAGCGGTTCCGTGGAAGGGCGAATCAACGTGCCATCGGTAGCGGGCATTCCGATCAAGTAGCGTAAACGCTGTTCGAGGGCATACAGGCCAGCCGTGCCAGCGAGCGCGTTCTGGACCTGGGCCTCAAACTGATAGAACTGGGAACGCGCCTGAGCCTCTTCGTCCTGTCGTCCGGTACCCACTTCCAAACGAACCTGTTGGTACTGAAAGGTTTGCAGCGCGGATTGCCGGCCTTTGAGCGTGGCTTCGAGCACGCGATAGGCCGTGGTCAGGTCCCAGTAGGCTTGCTCCACGTCAGAAACGAGCGTGATCACGGCATTTTCAAAGTCCGCCAACGCGACGTCCTCGTTGGCTCTGGCGATGAGCACGCCGTTGTACTGACCCACACCCGCGGAGGCGCCGACGATGCGGTTGTATTGGGTTCCGGCACCACGCATGAATGGCTGACGATACTCGAGCTCGATGAACCCGGCGAATTCACTCGGGAATCGTTGGCCTTGAAACGACACATCGTCCGTGCGTGTGTAGGCAACTGATTTTCGCAAGGAGAAGGTGGCACCCGTCGCAGTGCGTTTTGAGAGTTCGTTGTTGAAGGTCGCCTGGGTACGTTGCGAAGTGATGAAGTCCAACACAGCCGGTGGACCCGGATCGACAAACGAGAAACGGTTCTGCGGTTGATCGACCTTCTCCCAGAATAGCGACTGCGTGTACTGCGCATCGAAGTCGGACAGTGCAGCTTCGACACCGCCAAGTGGATTCGCGTGCGCGAGCGCCGGCTCGTAGATCGTGGTGGTTGCTTGCGGCGCCGCAACAACAGTACCGCCCAAGTCACGAAGCACGGGACTCGACTGCACGGCTTGGCGGACCGCGTCAAGCAGAGTCAAGTCGATGGTCGGCAAATCAGCGGGGTCTTGAAGCGCCAGGGGAGCCACCGTGGAAGCCGCAGCCGCCGTCACCGTGGTGGGGCAGGATTGAACGTCGGGATACTCGATCTTGAGGGCAGCGTGATCATGATACGAACGGGTCGTCTCACAGGTCTCCGACGTATTCGGGGTCGAACGACAGCCACCGGAAAGTCCCATCAGGATCGACAAAGCCACGCTCAACCGGCGCCGAACCTTGTGGGACCGACCATCCCAAGACGACACGATGGGTCGTGACGCGGGGGCGCAGTTCTGATTGGATGCTCGAGCGAATTCGGTTTGCCGATCCATGGCAAGATCCCATTCGTAGGGTTGGATGTGATTCGTCGAATGGCCTTCCCTGGTCATTCGTACCGTCGTTCTGAAGACAAGAAACTGTCACTACGGCAAGGCAATGATCCCCGTTGCGATTGCAGCTGCTTCCACGACGACCGCCTTCTTGTCGAGTGGGGGCCTCTGCATCAAGCAAGGCGCTGGCGAGCCCGCACGAAAATAGCCGCGCGTGTAGACCGGATCGCAGGGGTGTTGAAGTGTTGCCAGGTAAGGAACCATGGGGACCGTCGCGAAGAACCTCGCTCCTGCCGCGATCGGTTCCATGCAACCCCAGCGCTCATGGCCGTGCCGTTCTCGCATCCGGTCTTCGAAGAAGAGCGGCAATGTGAACGTGTTGGGTGCGGCCCAGGAGCGAACGATCATCGGGGCGTACTCGCCACGGTCCTGAGGTGCCTCGGGAAGTTGCGTGACGGGAAACGATTCCTCGCCGCGATAATCATCTGGTAGTCGACCGTTTCCAATCTCCGCGGTGTCTGTCGAAATCGTCTTCAGTGGTGGGAGTACAAATCGCTGATTGACTTCCTTCGGAAGCCGTTCCGGAATAAACGACTTGTTGACGGACGGGCCGGTCTCACCACTCTCCAAGTTGAGACTCAAATCAGATGCCTCATCGGTACCGCTGACGTCCATCTCCGTATCATCATCCAACAGATCGCGAAGTCTCTGTTGCCGGAGTTCATCTTCATCCGGCTCAGGCGCGCTATCGACGGGTTGTTCGCCAACCACTTGCAGAGGCCCCTCTTCCACGATCATCGCAAAGTCGGACGGAGACGTGGTCGCCAATGCTGAAGAGAGCCGGAAGGTGTCTGATGCGGCGGTATGGGCGGCGTCACCGATTCCAATCACGCATGCCGAAATCCCAAGCATGGCCCTCAGTACGCGGCGCGAGCGAGAGACGCGAACGCAACGATGGACTTGGCCGGGCTTGAAGGCCAAGGGCCCGTCGCCAAACCACCAATCCCACGACGTATCCGACATGGTGATTCTCTTCCGTAAGCAAACTCGAATCCTCGCGAACAAGATTCCGGCCCTGCTCGCCCTGCGAGACGCAGTGCGTCCCCACGAAATGCATCGGCAGGCAAGGTCCCGTATTGTCGTTAAGATCGGTGGGATGGATCGAAGGGGCACCAACCCTTTGCGAAGGACCCGTATAGCCGTCAATTTTTGCCATGTTGATTCCCATCAACGATCCGAATGATCACCAAGTTGCTCAATTTCGAGATCTCATGGGTCAGGGTGATGATTGTCTGATCGTGGGTGAGGGCCGGTGGGTCGTGGAACGAATGCTGGCGGCAAACGTGGGGATGGAAGCGCTGTTGTTGAAAGAATCCATGTCCGAAGAGTTTGTGGGTCGTGTGGGTTCGTCCGTGCCCGTTTACGTGGCAGCGAAGTCCGTCATTGATTCGATCGTTGGATTTGAGTTTCACCGCGGCGTGATCGCCATCGGAAGGCGTCCGAAGGTGGCAAACCTATCGACTTGGCCGCTGGATTCCGATCATGGCGTCGTGGCGGTCGGTTTGCTCGGTGTCAGTGACCCAGAGAACGTGGGCAGTTTGTTGCGAAGCAGTGCTGCCTTTGGCGTCCGCGATATCGCGGTGGGGGGTGGCACGGCGGACCCTTTTCGTCGTCGTGTGATTCGAGTCAGCATGGGGTCGATTTTCCAGCAACGTGTGCTGTTCACCGAAGACTGGTGTTCTGACTTGAAGGATTTGCGTGACCGGGGGGTCTGCGTGATCGCGACCACGTTGGATGATCGTTCCATCGCGTTGATGGATCCGCGCGTCACGGAGAGGGTGAATCGGGCTGCTGGACAGCCAACGCTGTTGTTACTCGGCAATGAGTCAGAGGGGTTGCCGAAAGAGGCCCAGGAAATCGCGGATCTTTGTGTTCGAATTCCCATGGCGGCCGGGGTGGACAGTCTCAACGTGGCGACGGCCGGAACCGTCGCGCTCTACGAATTGATGCGACAACGTTTGATGGCACGACAGGGTGGATTGGCATGAATGCCGGTACCGGTCCGGATTCGCTCCGCGAACAGCCGTTGTTGGCCGCGCTCCTGCGACACTCTTTGGATCGCCCCCATGCGACGGCTCTGCACACCCGGCCCGGGATTGCCGCGATGACGTGGAGCGAACTCATTCGGTGTGTGGCATCCGCAGCAAAGATGTTCGGTCAGACAGGCCACAGGAAGATCATCCACAGGAGCAGCAACTCACCCGAAGATGTCGTGGTTGCTTTGGCTTGTATGGCCAGCGGTAAGGTGGAAGTACCGCTAGACGGTCGCTTAACGTCGAGTCAGCACCAAGCGTTTCTGAGTCGGAACGCGGGTGAACACCTGGCGATGAGCCACAAAGCCGGTTTGCTGACGAGATCCGAGGGTGTCGAACCCGCACTGTGTCAAGTCCAAGGACAGCTTGACCAGACAAGGTGGCAAGATCCGGCTCTGATCTTGCAATCAGGTGGTTCGACCGGCAAGCCGAAGGGCGTCGTGTTATCGGTCGGAAACCTCGCCAGCAATGCGGCGGCCAAATTGAACGCCGTCCCGCAAGAAGCCAATGACCGACGCCTAGCGGTTTTGCCCCTGTCGCATGCGTATGCCCGTACCTGTGATCTGGGCACCTGGTTGCTCGCGGGGTGTGAGTTGGCAACGGGTTTGGGATGGGCAGCGGTTGAGAACTGGACGCCGGGGTTCCAGCCGACCCTGATTAACACGGTGCCGGCTCTCAACGAAAGGCTCTGGGACGCATTTGCACGATGTCCTCAACGCTACGGGTCCCTTCGATTGATCGGTTGCGGCGGCGCCCCCTTGCTGCCGCGTCGCTTCCACGATTGGCGGTCGGTGGGGTTGGATGTCATCCAAGGCTATGGTCTGACGGAATGTTCGCCGGTGGTTTGCAGCGCATCCCCCGAGAACCAGACTCCGGGCGAAGTTGGTGGCTTCGTTTCGGGTTGGAAATGGAAAATGAAAGAAGGTGAACTGTACGTCCAAGGACCCGGCGTGATGCTCGGCTATGATCAAGACGAGAAGGCAACCGCCAGCCGAATTGATGGCGACGGATGGTTGCGAACGGGCGACCGAGTCGAATGCTCGTCCCGAGGGCACTTGCGCGTGTTGGGCCGCGTTGATGATGTCTTGGTGTTGCCAAACGGCTACCTGCTGGACCCGATTCCGATCGAATGGCGACTCAAAGACGTCAGGGGTGTCGATCATGCTGCCATTGCCTATGTCGACTCGATGGTCCTGGTGATCCTGGACTGCAAGGACCCTGCGGCGGTCAAAGCGTCCGAGATCGAAAGCCTGTTGGTTGACTTGATGCCACCTGGCACCCCTTGGAGAACCATGAGGACATCGACCGCCTGGTCGATCGAAACGGGTGAGCTCACCGTGAAGGGAACGCCCCGCCGGGACGTGATTGTCGAACGGGTGCTCCACAGCGTTTCGACGCAAACGCGGTGAATGCGATCGAGAGGAAAGGGAGAGAGCCCACGCCGTTATACGACGTGGGCTCTCTCGTTTCACTGCAAGTGGCGACCCCGCGATCACCCGGTGGCCTACGACCACCAGACGATCCTGATGACGAGGTGGCCTTATTCGCCGCCCAGGAAGAACGACTGTGGAATCCATTGACCACCCAACCAGTTCATGGTCACGTTGATCACGGACTTGTGTGGCTTCTGTTGCAGCATCACAACATCGTCCGGCCGAATCAGGATTCTTTCCTTGGGATCGCTCATCGCTCGGTCAAGATCAACGCGGATGTTCATTTGGCGACCATCCGGCAACTTGCGAAGGATCAGCACCCGCGTGGGTTCCAAGATATAGCCAGGCGTGCCACCGGCGAGCACCGAGCCGGGCTGACCCAGTGGACCCCCGGCGGAGCCACTCGCCATGGCGATGGCCTCGATCACGTCAATGTCCTCGTCGCGCGGCAGCGGGATGCGTGCACCCGGCAGGAGACCTCCGGTGACGAAGGTTTCGTTGCGACGAGGAACGAAGACGACGTCACCCTCGTTGAGCACAACATCTTGAGGGGCGAATGGGATTGCTTGGCAGGGGCATCCAGCGAGAGGAATTCGAATCACACTCGCGTTGCAGTCACCCGCTTCACCGCCCGTGACGATGCTTTGCAAGTTACCCGCTGACAGGAAGTGGTAATCCAACCCCGCCGTGCGGCGAATCACGTACAACTCACGTGCCGCGTCGGTACCCGGCAGTCCACCCGTCGCCGCCAGAGCGTGGAGCACATCGTTTTCGAAAACCGGTAGATCAATCACCTCACCAGAACCACGATGGATGGTGTCGTTTGTCTGGGGGTTGTTCACCGTCACGGTGGGCGTCGGTGTGTCTTCGCGAAGCACGACCACTCTTGTGACACGAGGAATCAGCAGCTGAAGCGTCACACGCTCACGCCCTTCTTGGATGACATCTTCCGCACGATACGCTTCCTTGATGCGCTCGATTGCGCCGGGAACGTTGAGGCCGTTGACGTTGATCTTTCCAACGAGTGGCAAGTCGATCGTCCCGTCGGCCTCAACGCGGATCGGAAGACCTGTTCCCGGACCCACGTTGCTTCCGTGTGGTGGATAGTATCGTTGGTTGACTTGTTGAACCTGGTTGACGATGGGTGTCTCGTCCTCTGTTGGAGGGAAGATCCCATAGACGTACACTGCCAGCGTGTCGCCTCCGCCAATGATGTGTTCGTCGGGTTTGATCTGTCCAAGAGCGGCATACGGCAGGGGTGCCATCTCTTCACGTGGACATCCGAACAAGCCCGGTTCCAATCGACTGGCGGGAATGGCGTGCGTTGCATCCGAAACGCATTGGCAACCCGTGCTGGTGGCCAGCATGCCGATCGCCAAGGCCATCATGGGCACCACGGTGGGGCCCGTTCGTTTGGTGACGTGTGTTTGACTCATCGCTGAATCCCTTCGCAATGCAGAGGGCGGTTTAAATTTGCAGTGAACGGTTAAAGAGACTGAAAGAGCGGGCGCCTCAGTGCGCCAGCTCGACGATGGGGTTGGATTCGATCATCTCGAAGTCAACAACGGGTGTCGCCACGATCACCTTTTGACCGCCTGCAGGTTGTGCGACCTTTCGCTTGACCGCCTCACGTAGGCGAACGACACCAGTGGATGCAGGCATGACCTTCACCTGCCCCGTGGTGGGAACAAGACGAACAACTTTCTTGTCGTCCTGCTTGATCACCTTGGGCGTCGCGGCGATGGTTTTGGTAGCCGGCTTCAGTGCGTTGAAGGGTTTTGCCTCACGAACGCTTGGCGGGGCGAGAGGCTCTCCCGGTGGCTCATACGGAATGGGAAGCGACGCGGCGGCCGCAGAGTCCGTCACCGGGGGCAAACGAAGTCCGGCTGCATCTGCTGGCAACGGCGTGACGGGCAGCTCGACAGGAGCCGTGGGTGCTGGCATCGTTTCAATGACAGTGGGAGCGGCATGCTCAACCGGCATGGGACTCGCCATCGGTGCGACCGGCATGTGCTCAATCATGGCACTGTCGTGACAGATCCCTCCTCCGCAAGCGGGAGCCGTTGCGGCTTGTCCACACGGACCGCAGCCAACGCCGCACGGCTGTTCGCATCGCGGCATCGGGCATTCACACGTTTCCCAGATCTTGAGATGATGTGTGTCGGGGAACTGAACAGCCCTCGCGGCTCCGTCCTGCCACCCGCTGTACCAGCACTGTCGCCGCTTGTCGCAGTTTCCGAGGACCTGTTCTGGCTTCCAATATCGGGACGGTGCGATCACCGGGGGGCAATCACTTCCGCCCGTGGCCACCTCGTAAAAGCCCGCGATGTATCCCAACTTGTAGTCCTTGGGATAGCAACATGAGTGAGGGCAACCACAGGTGTGGTACTGAACGATTGCCCGTTTCATCTGTGTCTTTTCGTAATGGCAGTCGTAGAGGCTTGCACAGCCACTGGCAGAAATTAGCAGCGTCAATGAAGCCAGCAGTTGCCAACTTGTTGTCCTGATCACACCCATGCTCCTGGTCGATTGGTAGGGGGTCGCACACAGGACTAGTTCGGCCGCCACTTTCGCGCCATGCGTCCGCAATCTCTTGGTTTCTCGTCGAAAACGAAATCGTTTGATTCAATTTCGCTAAAGACGGACGCGATGCCGCAGTCCGTAAAGCTTGCCTGATGCGGCAGCGCTGACTGAGCCAAACAACACCAACGCCGGGTCCGCCAGCCGTTGGAAAGATTTGCGATCTGTAACGGTGATCGCGTTGGGCTAGGTGGATCGCGACACTCAAGCCCTTCGAAGTGACGGCACCGAAACCTTAGACGTCGATATCGTTGGCGTCTTCGGCTCGCTCCATGATGAATCGGAAACGAGCTGAAGCATCGCGTCCCATCAAGTCGCTGATCGTGCGATCCGTTTCCAGTTGATCGTCGATCTCCACCCGGAGCAGCCTGCGACTTTGAGGGTCAAGCGTCGTGCTCCAAAGCGTCTTCGGCATCATCTCGCCCAAGCCCTTGAAACGCGTGATCTCGGGGTTCCCGCGACCGTCGTGTTCGGAGAGGATGCGGTCACGATCAGCGTCGTCGGCAGCCCAATGGGTGTCCTTACCGATATCGATTCGATACAGCGGTGGGACGGCAATGAAAAGTCGTCCATCCGCGATCAACGCTGGCATGTGCCGATAAAAGAACGTTAACAGCAGGGTCGTGATGTGGTGCCCGTCCGAGTCGGCATCTGCCAACAAAATGATCCGGTCATAACGAAGATCCGCCAGGTTCAAACTAGCACCGATCCCGCAGCCCAGGGACGCGATCATGTCCTGGATCTCTTTATTGTCCAGGATCTTCTTCAGGGTCGCAGACTCCGTGTTGAGCACTTTTCCGCGCAGCGGAAGGATCGCTTGGTAGTTGCGATCCCTGCCTTGTTTTGCGGATCCACCTGCGGAGTCCCCTTCGACGATAAAGAGTTCGCTCTTGCCGCGTCCGCCCGACACACAGTCACTCAGCTTGCCGGGTAGCAAGGTTCGTTTGCCACTACCTTTGCGCGAGATCGCCTCGCTGGCCGCGCGCGACGCCGCCCTTGCACGCGCCGCCGCGATGATGCGAGCGATGACACTGTCTGCCACGCTGCGATTGCTGTTCATCCATTGTTCCGTCGCCCCTCGGATGATGGGATCGATCGCGGACTGGACTTCGGGATTGTTCAAACGGTCTTTGGTTTGACCCTGGAACTGGGGTTCGCTGATGAACACAGATACGATCGCGACCAAGCCTTCTCGAATGTCTTCGTGAGTGATCTTGACGCCACGGGGTGTCAGTTCATGCGTGTCGATGTAGTTGCGCACCGCTTTCGCCAGACCACTCCGAAAACCATTCTCATGGGTCCCGCCGTTTCCCGTTGGAATCCCGTTGACGTAGCTTCGAACGTGCTCATCGGTCGACTCTGTCCACTGAAGGGCGACTTCCATGCGGGTTTCGTCGTCGATGCGATGAACGAACGGTTTTTCGTGAATGGGCCGTGCCGATCGTTCCTTGAGGACCTTCGCCAGATAATCGACGATGCCATTCTCATGTAGGAACGTTTCTTTGGTTCCCGTGACTTCGTTGATGAAGCTGACTTTGACACCGCGGTGGAGGAAACTGGCCGTTTCCAACCGAAGGCGAATCGTTTCCGCGTTGAAGCTGGTCTTAGGAAAGATGGTGGGGTCGGGTTTGAAGGAGATGGTCGTCCCGCTGCCCCGGACCGTTCCTTTCAGTTTTTGCAACTTGCTGGTGGCTTGGCCTCGCTGGAAGGCCATGCGGTATTGCGATCCGCCACGTCGAACGACCGCCGTCAGTTCTTTCGAAAGCGCGTTGACGACCGAGGCACCCACGCCGTGAAGACCGCCTGACGTCTTGTAGTTGTTGCCTTCGAACTTTCCGCCCGCATGCAATACCGTCAGCACCATCTCGAGAGCCGGCTTCTTTGTCTTGGGGTGCTTGTCCACCGGAATGCCACGACCATTGTCGCTGACCGTGATCGTTTCACCGTCTTTGTGCAGCGTCACGCTGATCTCGCTGGCGTGGCCATTCATGGCCTCATCAACACTGTTGTCGACAATTTCCCAGATCAGATGATGCAGCCCGGCCGAGCCGACGCCGCCGATGTACATCCCGGGTCGCTTTCGAACAGGCTCCAAGCCTTCCAAAGCCACGATGTCTTCGGCGTTGTAGCTTGACTGGGCAGGTTTGGCGGTCGCGGTGCTCATGTACGGGATGCCGACGATTCGCGGTCTCGGAAAGGGAATGATGCCGGGAAGCCTACACAAACAGGGTGATTTGAGACAGTTCGCGTGGCACGGGCATCTTCCGGGCCAAGCCGCGCGGCAGCTCCAGGGCCACTTTTTTTCCGGAAAGCGCGCCCTATTCCCGCCCGGACAAGACCTTACTTCGATCACAATATGATATCACTTCGGTATCACACTGACTCTTGATTTCGGAGGTGGTTGCAAACGCCATGTTAGAAGAAAAACGAATGAGTCCGCGGTCGGGCTACCTGGGTCTGTGCCTTCTGTTGGGATTCCTGCTGCTAGCCGTGGTCTTCATGGCGTTGTTTGTGCGGTCCGAGGCGACACAGTTTGGGTACTTGATCGGCTTCTTCCTGATGGTGCCCGCGTTCATTGTGACGTCGCTGGGATTCATGGCGATTTCACCGAACGATTCGCGTGTCCTGCTCCTCTTTGGGGCTTACAAGGGAACGGTGATTGAGTCGGGGTTCTTTTGGGCCAACCCCTTTCTTTCCAAGAAGCGCATCAGTCTGAGGATTCGCAATTTCGAAACCGGGTCGGTTTCGACTCCAGAGAAGAAAGACGCGACGGGCAAGCTGCTGGAGCGCAAATCGCGAACGGTCGGTCGGCCTTCCAAAGTCAACGATCGTGATGGGAACCCCATCGAGATTTCGTCGGTGGTTGTGTGGAGGGTCGTTGATACGGTCGAAGCGATGTTCGAAGTGGATGACTACCAGGACTTTGTCGCCGTTCAAAGCGAGGCCGCGCTGAGGAACTTGGCATCACGCCATCCGTACGACAGTGAGGACCACGAGATTTCACTTCGAGGCAACACGACGGAAGTCTGTGAGCAGTTGAAGGAGGACATTCAGGCGCGTTTGACGAAGGCGGGTGTGGAAGTCATCGAGGCGCGGATCAGTCATTTGGCTTATGCTCCTGAGATCGCCGCCGCCATGCTCCAGCGTCAGCAAGCCCATGCCGTTGTCGCGGCGCGATCCAAGATCGTCGAGGGCGCTGTCGGTATGGTGGAGTCTGCGTTGGATCAGTTGTCGGATCGATCGATCGTGGACCTGGATTCCGAACGCAAAGCGGCGATGGTGTCCAACCTGTTGGTCGTGTTGTGTAGCGACCGACACACGCAGCCGGTTGTCAACACGGGGACGCTTCATAACTAGCTTGCGAGTGATTTGGTGCCGCGCGATGCTTTTCTCATTCGAATGGATCCGAAGGTGCTCGATGCTGTTAAGCGTTGGGCGGAGGACGAGTTGCGCAGTACCAACGGTCACATCGAGTTTCTGTTGAGACGCGCGCTGCGTGACGCGGGTCGGCTTCCGGAGTCAGATTCCACGGCGGATCCCTCCCAGCCGGCGAACAAGAAATCGAAACGCGCGTCGCAGGATGACTAGGCACTGTTTGACAAATAGGACCGGCTAAGAAGGATCAGTCCGCCGCGATGTTTTCGGGCGGAACGCTGTCGTGGCGACGCTTGCGAGCAACGCGATCCGTTCGCGAGGTTCGAATATGGAATAAGAACACAGCCATCATGCCACCGACAACACCGATGGCAGCCAACGTTCCAATCCAGTGCACACCAATGGGATCTGCCTCCCGAAGACGGCGATCCAGAATGCGACCGGCAACAAGGAGGGGAGCGATTTGTTTTCCACCTCCGTTGCGTTGCATCAGATCGGAGTCATAGCTCCAGAGGCGCAGAAAAAAACCTTCCACAGTGACGGGGACCGACGTGTTGAGGACCAGAGCGGGGGCGGTCGACGACTCAGGCAACAAGAATGGCGGCAAGGATTTGCAAACAACGGAGATCGGGTAGCGATTCTCGAGAACAACGGGCGCACCAGCGGACCTTTCGAGTTTCAGTTGCACCGGCCCCAGATCCCCAATGGCATCCAACTGAAAATAGTGGTCTTGCCCAACGTCCGATTGACGCTCAACGGAGGTGATCGTCACGCGCGTGATGCGAACGGTTTGGACATCCAGTGAGATCCAACGCCCCGCGAAGTCAGTTGGCTTGGACAGGAGCTCCTGAGCGTTCGGACGCTGGGGTTCGGATCGCAGTGCTTGATCATCCGGGTCGGCCGATTTGATCAGGTCGGAGGCGGCACGAAGCGTCGGGAAGAAAACGGGTGTGTCGTCGGCGGTCAGGCCTTGTTGGTTTCGTTTCGTCATCACACCGATGGCCGTAATGTCCACACCGTGTCGACCAAGGGCTGCCCAATCGGGCGATGGGGCGTTCTGCGGTATCCAGCGGATCGAAGAGGAGACACCGAATGGCGTTTCGTCAGGGGAGATCATGAGCGCGAGCCCTGAAATGCGGTCGCCGATTTGAAGTGTTGACGGCGCATCGCTGGTTGCAATGTCGATCGATTTCGCATGTGTCTGCAATCGTATGATCGACACGCCATCGCGTTCCAGATACTCCGCCAACTCAGGGCGGATCTTGTAACCGGCGATCAGTGAAACTTCGCCATCGAATGCGAAGACACTTGCGGGCGTGATCGTTTCTGACGCAGCCTGATACCTTCGAAGGGTTGTCGTCGACAGTTTCCGAAGTCGAAAGAGGAGCTTCGAGATCTCTTCGCCTGCGTCAGGATCAAGCCAGTCGCTCGCTCGGGGCTGTAACGATCGGGCTTCACGAATCCGGATCGCTTGGATGCGTTCTGCGGTGAACCCGCCCAGCAAGTCGGTGACCGCCGGTGGTTGGTTGTCATTGTCTTGCGAAGACTGACCCCATCCGACGCATGGCCACAAAAGCAAGCCCATCGCGAGTGGCATCGACAACAAAGAGTCCGCGCGATTCTTGGCCATCGCGCCGCTCACGGGACGCCTCCTCTGAAAAAGCGATGGACTCACGACAAATCGATCTTCTGGTGTTTGCGACGTTTCCTTAATTCCCGATGTTCCGCAGCGGACCGCCACATGACCCAGGCGGCCATGCTGATTGCAATCACCGCGCAACCAATAACCAGCGTGAGGAGCCTGACGGACTGCTGCGATGGTACGGTCGTCGGTCCTTGGGTTTGACCGACCACATTGACGCTCGCGATCCCAAGCGAGCTGATCGAGGAGACGCGTCCTGCGATAACGGGTGTTAGCTCCGCACCCAACTGAGATCGGAAGGAGAGTCGCTTGAGGAAGACACCGGCGACCTGAACGATGGGATAAGGCGCCGGCACGTCCAGCCCGGTGACCTGCTGGCGTTCGGGTGATTGACCTTGAACCAGATTGGCATCGCTTTCGTTGACGGTCGAGTGAAACCAGTTGTCCAGCGAGCTCGGTAAGGTGTCCACCACGGTCAACCACGGTCGGTTGCTCCCGTCATTCGGTTTCAACCACAGATGCCAATAGAGCGTGTCAGAGTGCGCGACGCGTTCCAAGCGTATGAGCTCACCGGCGGCGATGAAACGGTTCCCGCGATGAATGTCGGGTTGCTGTAGGAGTGCGACGACCCCGGTGGAGGAAGCATCCGCGTAGTGGGTTTGCCAATCTTCGATGGCGGTGGAGCGGGGTGGTTCTCGGTGAAGCTGTAGGGCCGCCTTGATGGCAACCAAGTCGTCGGAGCGCCAAACCGTGCCATCACGCGATGCGAAAACTCGGTCAAGGAGCAGTGCCTGAAGCAACGCGGCACGCGCTGCGGAAGGATCCCGTTGGGTCAACTCATCCAGATCGGCCAACACGGCCGAATGCGTTGTAGTGTTCTTCGGTTTCATCGGACCACTTCCGGTCAAGTGGTTCCACACGAGGGGCCAAGTCGCTTCCCCAGCCTCTTTTAGATAGTCGTCGACACGGTTGGCAACTTCATCGGAGACCGTTGGCCGGACTCGGATGTCGGCTTCCATTGCGTGAGACACGCCGGAAGTCACCTGGACTTGGGGTGTCTGGCCCGGGAAAAGCGCCGCGTAGTACACAGGGTTGGACGCCTGTTGCATCACGACAATCACGAGCGCCAACACCACGATCATGCGCACCAGTCGACGCCAAGGGTCGGCATGGTTTTGGCGACCGCGGGCTCTCTGTCCGGGGGCGGGGTAAAGGCCTTCGGGGTTGGACGAGGGAATGCGCATGGAAGTCAACGTGCGTTTGGAATCACACGCAGGGGTGACCGTTCTCGAGAGGGGATTTGCGTTCTTAGTCCAAGGGCGACGGTTGCCCCTGCATGGTGTCCACTTTACCCTAGGAACAGGGCCTGGACGCGGCAATAACACTGTCTGGCGCTCCCTCATAGCTGCTTATCGATTGTGCACAGCACCTTGGGATGGTTCGTGACGTTGTGCTGCGACCTCCAACCGCCCGTTTCCAGGGGCCGAAATGTCATGGTGAACCCGCATCTCCTCCGGTCGACCCTTTGCCTGGTTGTGGTCACATGTCTCGCTTGGGCATCTCTGATTCGAGGTGTCAGGGCTGAGGGCGAGCCCGCCGCGATGTTTTTGAAACAACTTCGCGCAGCTGGTTACCACGGGCTGGCAATTCGCTACCTGGATCGCTTGGGCGATTACCCAGGCGTTGATCCCGAGATCCGCTCCGCGGTGGAACTTGAGAAGGCGCAGACGCACATCGACGCGGCTGTGGTTGCTCGCACGGCCTCGCAACGTGAAGCGGCGTTCGCGGATGCCGAAGCCGCCCTCCAGGAGTTTCTCAAGCGAGGTTCGCACCCCCGTGCTGCGGACGCTCGCGCGCAGTTAGGACGCCTGCAAATGGTTCGTGCGGCTCAGTTGCTCAGCGGTGAGCTTGATGACGAGAAACGCGAGCAAGCCCGTCAAGCGTACCAAGATGCGGCGTCCACCTTCGACTCCATCGTTGCGGAGTTGAAGGAGAAACTGACGTCGATGCAGGGGGCACGGATCGATGAAACCAAGGAGCCCGAGCGAGCTGCGGAACGAGATGGGTTCCGGTTCTCTTATCTTCAGGGGATGGTCAATGCGGGTGAAGCCCGCGTCGCGGCAGCGGAGACGTTTGCGGAGCCGGCGGCGGGAGGCCGGAAGCTGCTGGAAGAGGCGCTCGGTCTGTTCACCGACTTGAGTGAAAAGTACGCCAAGTTCCCCCTGGGTGCCGCGGCCCTTTACTCGCGTGGCCGCGTGGAGCGGTTGTTAGGGGACCGCAAAAAGGCAGAAGAGAGTTTTGTCCGCATGATGGAAATGGTGGACGCGGATCCACTTCGATCGGCGCGAATTGGAGCTGCCAGTGGGCTGGTCGAGCTCGCCCTGAGCGACGAGAAGTCGGACTATGAGAAAGCGATCAAGCAGGGCGAGGAGATGGTCAAGGCGCTCCGGCCCAACGAGCGTCAACTGCCTGAAACACAGCTTCTTCGGCTGGAGTTGGCGAGGGCTTACCTGGCCAAAAGCCAAGATGAGACGCAGGGCAACAAAACGCAGCGCAAACGCGCTGAGTCCGATGCTCGCAAGCTCTTAAAGGAAGCCAACCAAGTTGCGGGAGTCCACCAAGAGGAAACCACACGACTGTTGAAAGAGGTCGGCATTGGCGGTGCCGAGGACGAGGTGGTTGAGTTGCCGACCGCTGACGATCCCAACAGCCTGGACGACGCGATTGCCTCGGCCAGGACCATCATGCAAGCGCTGCAGCGTCAGCAAACCGAGCTCGATGCCTTGATGCAACAAGGCGCTGAGAAGCCTGTGATCGCCGAGCAGGTTCAGGCCCTCCAACAGAAGATCAGCGAAGCCCGCCGCGTGGGCATTGTCATCCTTCGTCGGGGTCTGTCGATGCTCCACGGCGAAAGCGACACGTCGATGATCCATGAAGGCCGCCAGTATCTGACGTACTTGTTGCACCTCGAGCAGGCTCATCGGGAGGCGAGCGTGGTGGGGCAGTTCCTGGCGCGATTTGCCCCGGGCACGGAACGGGGTTTGGGTGCGGGCATGTTGGCACTGGCTTCGCTTCAGCAGGTGATCGCGTCGGAGGAAAATGACTCGGAGCACCTGATGGCCGAGATCGAACAATTCGCCGATTACCTGTTAATGACGTGGCCTGATAGCCCGAAGGCAGCGGGTGCCCAAGAGATCGTGATTCGCTTGGCACTCAGCAACGATCAGTTTGATCGCGCCGAAGCGCTGTTGGACAAGATGCCGGAGGGCCCGCAGCGCGCGACGCTTCAGCGTTTGATGGGGATGCTGGTCTGGAACAAGTTCCTGATGGCGAACGCCGAAGAGGGCCATAGTGGCTCTGACCAGGATCTTGAGAAGGCACGCCAATATCTGGAAGCCGGGCTGAAAGGCGTCAATGAAGGGTTTGCCGATACACAGACACTGCAGGCAGGTCTGGTGTTGACGAAGTTGCTGTTGCGTCAAGGGAAATCACAACAAGCGGTCGGTGTTCTGGACAACGCGAAGTATGGACCTCTGAAGCTGTTACCCAAGGTGGACGATCCGGAGCAATCGCTGTTGCTGGATCTGTATAAGACCGAGTTGCAGGCGGTGGTTGGCACGATGACCGGTAGCAACGCAAACACGGACCCCTTGCTAAAACGTGCCTCCGAAACGCTCGACAAGCTACGCGACACGGTGCAGGGACCGGATGGCAAGAAGCGTTTGGTGGGCACCTACGTGGCACTTGCCCGTGACATTCGTTCGCAGTTGGAAACGACCACACCCGATCGAAAAGCCAAGTTGATCGATGCGTTCAATGTGTTTCTGAAACAGATTGCTCAATCAACTCAGGATGAAAGCACCCTGATGTGGGTCGGTCGCACGATGATGGAGATCGGAGAAAGCGCCATGCAAGACGGCGAGCTCAAGGCCGTCGGACAGGCATCCGAACTCATTGAGGGTGCTGCCAGCGTGTTTGAAGATCTTCTGCCCAAGTCAGAAGACAAACTGACACTGCGATTCCTGTTTGCCCGTTGCCTCCGGATGCTGGGTCAGTACAGCAAGGCTTTGGACCAGTATCAGAACGTGCTGAAAGAGAAGCCGATGATGCTGGACGCGCAGAAGGAAGCGGCACTCACCTACGAGATGTGGGCAGGCGAATTGGCACCCGGGATCGCCAGCAAGGCGTACGCGACGGCCTTGATGGGGGGACGTAAAGGACCAGACGGCAAGAACATCATCTGGGGATGGGGTCGTATCAGCACCCTGACACAACGCGACCCCAAGTTCCGAACGATTTTTTTTGATGCGAGGTATCACGTCGCGCTCTGTCGCTATCTGCAAGGTAAGAAGGCGAAAGATGATCGCATCGTTAAGCAGGCGATACGCGATATCACGTCGGTCGCGGTGCTGTATCCGGAACTGGGTGGACAAGAACAGCGAGCGCGGTTCGACGCGCTGTTGAAGAAGATTCAGACAGACGCGGGGGAGCCCGCCAACGGCTTGCCACCGATCGCACAGCCCGCAGCATCCTGAGTGGAAATTGCCAGAATGAAACAAGTTCGTACCACAAGAAGACTGACCATGCGTTCGACCCTGATGCTTCTGCTCTCGCTCGTCACCATGCCCATGGTGATGGCGCAAACCGACCGCGTTTACCCCAAGGACGGTCAGGTTCAGCTCGGTAAGATCAAGTCCGATTCGCGAAACGGGATCGTGCTGACGGTCAGTGGAAAGGATCAAACCTTCGCGGTGGGCAACATCGAGAAGGTCATGTACCAAGGCGACCCCGCTGGCATGACGAACGGTCGTGAGTTCGCGCTGAACGGTCAGTACGAGAGTGCGCTCGAACAGTTCAAGACCGTCGACGTGAGCAAGTTGTCTCGAGCCGCCATCAGATCGGACCTGTCCTACTACCTGATGTATTGCCAAGCAAACCTGGCGTTGGCAGGCAAAGGGGATCTGAACGCGGCGGCCAAGGCGGCGCTGAGCTTTGCCTCGAAGAACTCCGATTCCTGGCAGTTTTATCCGACGGCGAAACTGCTGGGTGACCTGGCGTCGGCGACGGGTAACTTTCCCAAAGCACTGCAGTACTATCGCTCTCTTGCCAGCGCTCCCTCGACCGAGTTGAAGATCGAGTCCGTGTTGATGACCGGCGTGACCAACCTCCGTCAAGAAAAACTCGATGATGCCGTTTCCCAATTGCAGAAAGTGATCGGCATCAAGGTGTCATCACCCGAGGCGTTGCGTTTGCAGACGCTAGCCAAGGCGTCGCTCGCAGTCGCCATGGCCAAACAGGGTAAAGGTGATGAGGGTCTGACGATGGTCAAAGACTTGATCACCGAGCTGAATCCAACGGATACGGAGATGGCAGCCGAGATCTACAACGCCCAGGGTGCCAGTTATGAAGCGTTGGGTGATGACGAAGGGGCGCTGCTCGCCTACCTGCACACACACCTGATGTTTTCGACCCACGCTCAAGCTCATTCCCACGCTTTGAAGCGTTTGACGGAACTTTGGACCAACGTTGGCAAGCCGGATCGTGCCGCGCAAGCCCGTGCCGAGCTGCAGCAACGCTACCCGGGACTGGGTAGCTGAGACGCGACGGTCAGCAGGTACTACGATTCACCGCTTAAGCGCTGACACCCCAACATCTCGGCGAAGCCGACTTCACCCTCCTTGGGTGGGTCGCGGAGGATCTTGCGACGACGCGGGGCGGGGTGATTCGGTGAGAATGGTTATCGCACGATTTACATGGTGTTCCCAGAACCGTGAGCTAACGAGAGCGTCCCGCTTAAGACGTAGCCCATCGGGACGTTGTCACGGGAATGGAAAGGGAAATCTCGTGCTCGTACTCAGCCGCAGAGTGGCGGTACTCGTACTCCTACTCGACTCGTTGCTGTCTCGAGTACGAGTACCGCTTCGCTGAGTACGAGGTACGAGTACGATTTTCAGCGTGACCGACGGTTTTTGCCTGGCTTGCT
>JBCCYK010000007.1:0-62749 GCA_039189905.1 Planctomycetota bacterium | reverse complement strand
CGGGTCGAGATGTTGAGTGAGTTGGCCAACCTCGATGGGGCAGATTTCGAACAATTGTTGAGCGCCACGCGGGAGATGCAGTCTGAGTCTAGGCGGGTCGAGATGTTGAGTGAGTTGGCCAACCTCGATGGGGCAGATTTCGAACAATTGTTGAGCGCCGCGCGGGAGGTACAGTCTGAGTCCAAGCGGGCCTATGTGCTGAGTGAATTGGCGAAGAGACGGTTTTTGCGAGGGAGACAGTTTAACTGGTCGTGACAGGGCGGGTACGGTGGAAACCTTGCTTCCCGCCCAGCAACCAGCGCGGACGCCGCCCGTGCTGTCCCGTGAAAGGAAAGGTCGCACTGGCGCCTGAATTGAGTCACAATCGGGGTTCGTCAGCCGACACTCCCGCCTTCGATCGTCTTCCGCACCGCAGAAATCGCCGACATGTATCTTCGAATGGCTCGCCGCCTGGCCGTGGAAACGGACAAACGACTTCTCGCAAAGGCGGTTTGGGCGCTCGGCGTGAAAGGACTCCGCAGCGTTCACCGACACAAACGTCGCTTGAAGCGTGGCGAGTTCTTCCCCCCCTTTTTGTATCTGTCCGTGATCAACAGTTGCAACCTGCGTTGCCAGGGCTGCTGGGTCGACGTGGCCGCGAAGCAGAGTCGCATCGAAATCGACGCGCTCAGCAAGGTCATCGAGGAATCCAAGGCGATGGGGAACAGCTTCTTTGGAATCTTGGGGGGCGAGCCCTTCATGCACAAAGAGATCTTGGACCTCTTTGATCGACATCGCGATGTTTACTTCCAAGTCTTCACCAACGGCCACTTCATCAACGATAAGGTGGCCAAGCGATTGCGGGACGCGGGCAACGTCACCCCGCTCATCAGTGTCGAGGGCACGGAGATCATCAGCGATCAACGCCGTGGCCGCATGGATGTTCTCTCCGACACCATGAAGGGCCTGGATGCGGCGCTGAGGAACCGATTGCTGGTCGGCGTTTGCACCAGTGTTTGCAAGACGAACATCGATGACCTGGTGCAGGATGCCTGGGTCGACCGTTTAATCGAGATGGGCGTCATGTACTGCTGGTTCCACATCTATCGCCCCGTTGGCCCGGAACCCAATCCACAGCTTGCACTCAACAGCGACGATCAGCGGCGGGTGCGTCAGTTTGTGGTGGACACGCGCGCGACCAAACCCATCGTCGTGATCGATGCCTATCACGACGATGCTGGTAATGCTCTTTGCCCCGCTGTGACCGGGTTTACGCATCACGTGGGGCCATGGGGTGACATTGAACCTTGCCCCGTCATTCAGCTGGCAACGGATTCCATCCACGAAGACCGTTCCCTCAAAGACACATTCAATCAATCGGGCTTCCTGCGTGACTTCCGTGAACTAACAGCGCAACACACTCGTGGCTGCGTCATCATGGAACGCCCTGACCTCCTGGTGCAGATTGCGGAGAAGCACGGTGCCCGTGACACGACTGCGCGGAAGCAGGTGATCTCGGAACTGGAGGCGGTTCAACCTCGGCGCAGCCAATACCAGCCCGGCAATGAGATCCCCGAGCGATCACTCGTCTACCGGCTCGCCAAAAAATACGCCTTCAATGATTTCGGGACCTACGGCCGTCATTTCGACACCGTTAACTATGAAGACCCGGACGTGGCCAAGCCCACCGAAGCGGAAACTGTGAATGCATGATCCAGGTGGATTTCGCACCGTCGTGAAGGCACTGTTTGGCCTCGTTGTGTTCGTCGACGGGGCTATTGGTTCCACAGCAATCGCACAGACAGGTTCCCGAACGTCGGGCCCGACAACGATTCAAGGCCGACTGTCGATTGCACACTCTCCCGGCCATGACTTCAGCGAGACTCGTGTTTATGCCACGGGACTGAAGGGGCTCATCGCAGATCTGCCTCCCATCCAGGCGAGCCAGAACGGAGACTTTGAATTCTCGGTTTCCAGTCCATTCATCGCCGTGTTTGTCGAAACGTCAGATAGACGATTTGCGGGTCATCAATTGCTGGAGACACTGGCATCGCCCGTGACGGTGGATCTGTTGCCAACCGTCGACTACGCGGGTCGCCTGCTAAATCTGAACGGCGATCCGATTGCAGATCATCTCATTGCAACGCAGATTCGCTTGGAGGGCCCGACCGATCGCGCGACGCTCACGCCCAATCAACTGGTCATCAGACAAATCTTCACAAAAACACGAGCCGATGGCAGCTTTCGGCTACAGAAACTGCCCGCACGCCTGCCGCTCGTGGTCAGCACGAACGCACCAAACGCTCCCGAGCAATTTCACATCCTGGACCGCGTCTATCTGCAACCCAATGAAAAGCGCCCGCTTACGATTCACAAGCTGAGTGATGGTTCTCCCAGCCGAGCTGTTGAACGGCCTAGTCTACAGGAACGATTCCGTCGTCTGCTAAGAGACGCTCGATTGAACGAGTATCGATTACTCGTTGTGCGATATGGCGACGACACAGCCGCACTCCAACACACGCAACGCTACTTGGTGAATCCCTACCATCTCGATGAAATCGCGCGGTACCTCCCGCTCTTGATCACCCCTGAGTCAACGGCGACCACCTCGGACACCGCTTTCCTCGCGTCGAAGGACTGGCCTCTTCCGAAACCCGGCCAAGTCCTTGCTTGCGTCCTCGACGGTGACGGCACGGAATTGGATCGCATCGAACTCAAATCACTTGGTCCAGATGCCGTCATTGCATCTGACAACTTCCTTTTCAGCAACGCGCCAGAGCGACGTAATGCTGCACAATCCTGGGAGGCTGCGTTTCAGTTGGCGCGACAGACGCAGCGTCGCGTTTGGGCTGTCGAGACGGGTCGGTTCTGCGAATCTTGTTTTCAGTTTTCGCGTTGGATGGATGACCACGGAGCGATCTTGCAAAAAGACTATGTTGTTTTCAAGACCGAACCTGAACTGGATCAACATGGCAGCGACATCGCCAGTCGCTTTAAGACGGGCACGCCACTTGGTGTCCCCTTTTACGCCATCTTGGATGATCAAGAACAGGTCTTGATCGACAGCGAAGGCCCCGTCGGAAACATTGCGATGCCAGACGGATATGAAGACCGACTGCGACTTCGAGAGATGCTTCTCAAGACTCGAATCCGGCTTACCGATGCGGACATCGACTTGCTCTTGGAATCGTTATCGGAGTGAATCGCTGGCGGTTCCGGTGGACGCTTACGGACTGGCTTGCAGCACCACAACCGAACGGTGTCCATCCGGGACAGCGACGCGCGATCCATCCGGGCTGATCGCGATCGCCTGCACGTAGGAGTTCCTTCCCACGGAATTCTTCTGAATCGGCATGCGACTGTTGGAATCCCAGACGGAAACAACGCCATTGCCACCGCTGAAGAGATGTCGTCCATCGGGCGCAAAAACCATGGACCAGGGAATCTCGGTTCCCTCCATGGTGCCTAGCTTGCGTCGTTCTTGGACATCCCACACGTGAATGTTGTACGTCTCGCCGGTCGCCAACATCCGGCCGTCGCGTGAAAACGCAGCGCACTGCCCCGACGCGTGGGACCGTCCCACTTCGATCTCTTCGGTGACACTCGGTTCATCCAATGAGCAGAACTTGAGCGTCTTCCCATCCGTCGCCAGCAGCTGTGTGCTTCCCGGCAGAATGCAGGTTGCTTTCACTTTGCCCCCGAAACCGCCGATCGTTGCCAAGGGACGGCCCGATTCGATCTCCCAACAACGGGCCGTTTTGTCGCCGTCACCGGAAAGTGCGTGGCGACCGTCTGGCGAGATCGCTAGCGCCGTGATGGCTTTGTTGTGAAGGGTGTGCTGCCCGAGCAATGAGAGCTGACCCGTCTCGCTGATTTCGTAGACCTCAAACACGCCGCGATCACCACCGAGCAGCAAACGACTGCCATCCGGTGTGAAACCACAGACACCGATGTCACCCATGTGATGCATGCGACCAGAGTCAACCAACACGTTCCCACTTGGTAGCTCATAAAGCGATGCCGAAGCGGCCTTGCGACCGAGCAACAGCAGCGAATGACCGGGCGCCAACGCAAGTGACTTAACTCCCCACGTCAGATCGCCCACTTTCGTGAGTGGTTGAAGCGGTTTGCCGTAATCGAACCGCGTTCCAGCCGGAGCCCCGTCGATCACATTGTCAAAAGGATTGTCCGACGGCTTGCCGCGATTCTCAAGATACGCCTGATCGGCTTCACTCAGTTTTGCGATCGGGACGACAATGGTTCTTGCATCGGCTCTTTCCAACCAAACCTGCCCCTCCTGTTCACGAAGCAGTCTCGCCTCGATCTGAAATTTCCCAGTGGCGTCGGACCAGGTACGCAGCGGCCGTTCGTCCGACGGCAGGGCGAAGGGATTGTCAGCCGGTGCCGTGTCATCCGGTTTGGCCATTCCCGTCGCCGGGGCAGGCCGCGTCGGTGGCAAGACTGCACGGCGTCCGGCGATCATCGGTTTGGCGAGTCCCCCTGCACCGGACTTCACTCTGGCGAACTGACCGATGTTGGACTCATACTTGGCTCGCTTCAGGGGATCCCCTTGCGCTGCCAAATCCGCTTCGCGAATGACAACTTGGTCTCGCGAGATAAACTCCACGTTCGAAGAACCGTTCCTTGGGACTCCCACCTGCACGGTTTGGTTGTCTAGGCTGAGCGCGTACACCGTCTCCCATTGGCTCAGCTTCTCGCGAAGCAACGGGGTACCGGGATGAAGGTTCTGGACATCCTCTAACGCCTTCATATCTCGGTCGAGCAGAACTCTTCCGTTTGGCAACGTGCGGATTTCGATGGAGAACCGATTCGGTTCGGCCACCGACGCCTTGATGGTCGCCTCCGACACCGCAATCCACTCGGAACGCTTGACGGATCGCAGAACACGCTCCCCCTCCGGCAACACATCGACATTCTGCGGCGAAGTGATTCTCGCAACCGTCCCGGGCTGCCATTCCCCCATGACTCCGTACAGAATCGGCATTCCGACGATGAGCCGTGTCTTCTCATCGCTGCGCACATGGCCTGGGGGCACCTCGGGCGGCGGCAACTTGCTGATGCGATCTTGCTCGACCGCTGCCAGCTCTTTCTCATTTAGGGGACGTGCTTTCGCGCGTTTCGCAATGTTGCCATGCCGCACCACATTGGAAACAAGATAGCGTTTCGACGATCCGACTGTCGCCGGTGCATCCGTGATGAAGTAGAACTCAATACCATGATCGACCTCCGCACCCAGGGTCTTTCGCATCCGTGCAAACATATCGCGCAAACGGATGGTTCCAGTCTCTCGAATCCGAATGGGAAACCCCATGATGTTCAGCGGACCGTTATTGGTTCTTGCCGCCAATCTCGCGATTCCGGTTCCTTCTTTGGTCCGCTTGTAATCAAAGACAATGACATTCCCCGTGATGCCTTTCTCCACACGCAGATCATTGAGCTTGTAGCGAACCATCTCCTCGGGTGCTTGCAGCAACTCCTGCGCCAACAGGGACGGCACGAGAACGCAGCTGACAAAAAGCAAACAAGCGAATCGCAGTCGGATCACAGTCATGAATCTGATTTGGGCTCGCACACGGAAAAAACTTGCGTCTTAGCTAGTTCGTCAGCAGTTTCACCCCGACTGCCAACGTGATCGCCAGGACGATCAGATGAACCCGCTGAGAAAGGGGCCATCGCGATGCAACAAGAGAAGAAACGGCGACCCAAAACGCCCCGCAAAAGGACGCCAACTCGCTATATCCTTGCAGCATAGACGCTGAAACTTCAGCTGTGTTGGATGCACGGGCCAACGCGTTCATTATCAACGCGGCGAACTGCACGCCAAATCCAACTTGGACGAACAGCACTGGATCATTCCAACCACTTAGCCGAACCGACCTGTCACGTTCACAAGGTCGTGACGGTGCATAGGGATTCGCGGGCAACCCGTCCGGCTGCTCGCACGGCGATAAGTCGCGTACCGTTGGATCGGCAATCAGCGAGGCGCACCCAGCCGTCCCTTTAGACCTGCAGCACTCGAATTCCCAAACGAGCGGCGACATCCGGATCAAAACTGCCTAGCAATTCTGACTGGGTTTCACCCGCCAACGTCGCGTAGAGGCCCCGAAAGCGCTCCAGGCGTTCGTCCAAGGCCTCCGCAACAATTGCCTCCACTTTGCGTCGAGGTTCTGCCATCGGGTCATCTGCGAATGACGACGGCGGGGCCACCGCGTCGATCGATGACAGATGATCGTCCAGCCAATCATCAATCGCGATTGCGGAAGCGCCCAACGCGACCAGCTTGACCGCGTCATCCACCGTGAAGTGTTCGTCAGCGGGTCCGTGAGGGGGTGTCAGCCAGATGGGCACGTTCACGTTGTTCTTTGCCATCCGGGCTGAGACCCCGCGCAACATCGAAGCGAGCGTCAAACCGTCCGCCCGGACATCATGCATCCGCACCAGCAACGCGTCCGGCTGGGCATCGAGCACCCAGTCCAATTCGTTCTCGAGCCACTCTGGACCAATGCTGATCATGACCGCCGCCTGAGGCGCGAGCCGTCGCAACTGCTCCAGCTTCGATTGCAATCCCGAGGCATCCGGCACATCCGGTGGCAAGTTCATTGCCGGCACCCAGCCTCCGCCTGACAAGGGCTTGTCGTCAGGCGTTTGTTCCCAACGCCCCAAACGGGCCGCCGAATACGCGAAACGCCCCGATTCATCTCGTGACCCGACCAGATGCAAATCCACCACGCAAGCGTGGGTCAAATCTTGATCACTCAAACCGTAGCGTTCGTTTCGATAGGGAAGAATCCGCAGTGCCATCGCCTCGGGTGGCAAACGGTCGGTCAGATCCCCCGATTCATCCGTGTCATACAGCCCCAGTTCGCTGTGGAGTGCCGACACGGCAATGCCACGACGCGTGATGGATTCGACCAAAGCCTGTGCCGTGGCCGGGTGCCAACGATGCCAAAGACTCCAATCAAAGAAAAGGGGCATGGGTAACGCGAGTGCGTCGCCATGGGCGCGGCTCAGCAGCAAGTCCAACGGCGAGTCTGCTAGGCCGCGACGCACCTGACCCATTCGCGGTGGCATCAGGCAAACGGCGTCTAACAGTTGGCGGTCCACTTCAGCGTGCTTCCATCTCCGCGATGTATTTCCGCAACCGGTCCAGCTCGTCCGTCGTGCCCTTCAACTTCAGCATGATCTCAACACGCTTGGTCAACTCAACGCGATTGACGGGTTTACTGAGAAATTCGTCGGTGCCTGCTTCGACCGCGCGTTCGATATCGCCCAATTCACTCAAGGCCGTGACCATCAGCACCATCACGTTCTGCGTCGATGGATCCTCCTTGATCTGTTTGCACACCTCAAAGCCGCTGAGCTTTGGCATCATCACGTCCAGCAAGACCAGATCGGGCTGGAAGCTGGCGACCTTGTCCAGGGTGTCCTGGCCGTCGACAGAGACCTCGAGTTCACACGGAACGTCAATCAGGTACGCCTCCAACAACTCACGGTTCGCGGCGTTGTCGTCGGCAATCAGGATACGATTCATGGCATCTCGATAGGATCGATGGTCACGGCCAAGGCACCCCTCGGTCCACAGCATTCCCCGCCCGAGCGGCGACGCAAAATCAGATTCGCCTTCGCGATAGTCTAGGCGTTACGCGCCTCAGCCGCATGGCGCCGCGGCGGCTGCGGGGACGGGAAACTCCGCGCACATCTCTTGGATTTGACCGCGAATCGTCGCATGGAGGGCTCCATCGTCCGGGGATGACAAAGCTTGGTGAATCCAGCCACCCACGCGTCGCATTTCATCCGCCCCCATGCCGCGGGTCGTGATCGCTGGCGTTCCGATGCGGATACCGGAGGGATCCATCGGCGAACGCTCATCGAATGGAATCATGTTCATGTTGACGGTGATCCCGCATTGATCCAGAAGGGCCTCGGCTTTCTTGCCGCCCAGACCAACAGCGGTGACGTCAACCAACATCAAATGGTTGTCGGTTCCTCCACTGACAAGCGGCAGGCCGGCTGCCATCAGCGTTTCGGCCAGGGTCTTGGCATTGTCGACGACATTCTGCGCATAAACCTTGAAGTCCGTGTGCAGGGCTTCTGCGAAGCAAACCGCTTTGCCCGCCACGACATGCATCAGCGGCCCACCCTGTGTTCCGGGGAACACGTTTCGGTTGACCAGCTTGAGATGATCCTGTTTGCACAAAATCAAACCGCTCCGAGGACCGCGAAGCGTCTTATGCGTGGTGGTCGTCACGTAATCCGCGAACGGAACGGGGCTGTTGTGGACACCCGCAGCGACGAGACCACTGTAGTGGGCCATGTCCACCATCAATTTCGCACCCACCTCGTCGGCGATCTCCTTGAAACGGTCGTGGGGAATTTCTCGTGGGTAGGCGCTGGCCCCCGCGACGATCAATTTCGGCTTGTGCTCACGGGCCAAGGATGCGATCTGATCGAAGTCCAGGAGATGGTTTTCGCGATCAACCCCGTAACTCAGGAAGTTGTAAAGACGTCCACTGATGTTCAGCTTCATGCCGTGCGTGAGGTGGCCGCCCTGAGCGAGATCCAAACCCAGCACCGTGTCGCCCGTTTCCAGACACGAGAGATAAACCGCGGTGTTCGCCTGGGAACCGCTGTGAGGCTGCACGTTCGCAGCCTCCGCACCAAATAGCTCCGTGGCGCGAGCGATCGCAATGTTCTCAACCACATCCACGTGTTCACAGCCGCCGTAGTACCTTCGCCCGGGATAGCCCTCCGCGTACTTATTGGTTAACACGCTGCCGACCGCCTCCATGACGGCCGGGCTGGTGTAGTTCTCGCTCGCGATCAGCTCCAAACCATCTTGCTGGCGAGACGCTTCGGCTGCGATGGCCTCGGCGATTTCCGGGTCCTGAGAAGACAAAAAGTTCATCGGGAAGCAATTCTTGCGAGGGAATCCCGCGTCTGGCGACAGCGAGGCGATGAGGGGCTCTGGCCACGGTGGATGCACCAACCGAAACCAAGTGATTATTCTCAATCACCCCCTGAGAACCGTCAATAACAAACGGTTTTCACCTACACAAATTCGCAATCGCGCGCTTCGCAGGAAATTGCCGTTTCATGGCCTCCCAACCCCACCCTCGCCAAGGCTTCCGGATGATCCACCAGTTTCGCCTGCATGTCATGCTGATCGCGCTGACCGGGATGTGGAACCCCGGGCCTGCTCATGCGGATCACTCCCCGCCCAACATCCTGTTCATCTTGTGCGACGACCATCGTTTTGACTGTCTCGGTGTTGCTGGGCACCCTTTCTTGCAAACCCCGCACCTGGACGCGATGGCGCATGACGGCGCGATGCTGACGCGAGCCTACGTCACGACCTCCCTTTGCTCGCCCAGCCGAGCCTCCATCCTGACGGGCCTCTACGCCCACAACCATCGCGTGGTCGACAACTACCATCCGGTGGATCCGAACCTGACCTTTTTCCCGCAACTCCTGCAGGATGCCGGTTATCAGACCGCGATGGTGGGCAAGTGGCACATGGGCGGCGACATCGACGACCCCCAACGCGGATTCGACCACTGGGTCTCTTTCAAAGGCCAAGGCACCTATTTCCCTGACGGCCATGGCACCACGCGCGAGGTACCGCAAACAACCTACGATGGCTTCAATGTCAACGGGAAACGCGTTGCTCAGCAAGGCTATATCACGGATGAACTAACCGACTACGCGATCGATTGGTTGAACGAGCGTGATCAAGATCGCCCCTTTTTCCTGTACTTGAGTCATAAGGCCGTCCATGCGGACTTCGTGCCCGCCGATCGACATCGCGGTCGCTACGAAGACCAGCCCTTGCCTATCACAATCCCTTCTCCCCAGGACATGGCCCGCGGCAAGAAACCGATGTGGGTCCGCAATCAACGGAACAGCCGCCACGGAATCGATTACGGTTACAACCTCAAGGATTTCTCCACCGACGTGTATTATCGCCGCTACTGTGAGTCGTTGCTGGCTGTCGACGAGAGCGTCGGTCGTCTTCGTCGCTTCTTGGCGCAAAACGAACTCGACGAAAACACCATCTTGGTTTACATGGGCGACAACGGGTTTCAGTTTGGCGACCACGGGTTGATCGACAAACGCGTGGCCTATGAAGCAAGTGCTCGGGTCCCCTTGTTGATCGTGGCGCCCAATCAAATACCCCCTGACAGCCAATTCGATGGGCTCTTTGCGAACATCGATGTCGCCCCGACACTCCTGCAAGCCGCCGGCGCCCGCCCGCTGCCGCAATGCGACGGGCAGGGTTTGTGGGCCCCGCTGTGCGATGCGGATGCGTCCTCCATTCGCGATCGACGCGTGCTCTACGAGTACTATTGGGAACGCAACTACCCACACACGCCGACGCTGCACGCGGTGCTGGGCGGACGCATGAAGTACATTCGCTGTCACGGCCTGTGGGATCGCGATGAACTGTATGACCTGGAATCGGACCCAGGCGAGATGGACAATCTCATTGATGCACCGGAGCATCAGCCCTTGATCGAAGAACTGAACAAGCAGCTTTGGGAAATGATGTCCCAATCCGATGGGATGGAGATGCCCTTGTTAAAAGACCACGGCCCGCGTTTCCCGGCACGCGACCAAGAAAAGGCCCCCCAAGCGAAGTTTCCGGCGGAATACTTTCAGTGGCCTTGACTTGGTCCGGGCCGTCTTATTGCGTCGTCCCGGATCAGAACTCCCGCAAGGCAAGCGTTCGTCGCGTTCGCAAACCGGCGAGCGTGCCGATTTGGAACAGCACCCAAAACGCAAAGTCATAGGCCCAGAACACGATCAGCAACTGCAGGGTGATTGCGATCAGCATGCATCCCATCGCCAAGAGGACCGCTGCGCTGCAGGGCATCAAGAACGTGTCGGCCGTCCGCATCAACGAGAACGCGGTCACGATACCGCCGAGAAACAACGCCACGACCAGAACGCCACCCATCCAACCCAAACGCAAGGTCTGGAGGATGAACGCGTTATCGACAATGCCCAAAATCTCGCGAGATTCGTCCGACGCGGGTAGGCCGGGGATGTCGGGCGGGAACGTGCTCGTGGCAGTCGACCCGTAGCCGAGTGGTCCCCCTTTCAAGGCCAACGGCCCGTAGATCCGAACCACAAAAACACGATTGCGAGAACTGGAAAAGACTTCCTGCTCGCCATCGAGGACGACCACCTTCGAGTGTTGGCGTCCCTTCAACTGGCTATCAAATGTTTCCAGGAGTTGAGCTTGGAAAGTGACCGCAAGCGAGACCATCACAACCGCGACGCCAGCAAGCGGCCAGCGCGTGATCGGGTACCGCACGGCGATGGCCGTCACCAGGGCGACCAGGGTCGTCAGGAGCGGTCCTCGCGAGACCGTCGCCAACATCCCGATTGCCAAGAAGATGGCGGCAGCGATCACCAAACCTCGTTGCGAAGCAAGCTGGGTGTCCTCCCACAGCACGACACACCAGGGCAGGATCACCATGAACAAGATGCCGAGGAAAATCGGATGCCGTGTGGGGCCGATCGCGCGATAAACCAAGTTGAAGCGTATCCCCGTTGTCCGCGTCACCAGGTCGTCCACGGGCAGGAACAACGTCTCCCAAACGTTCTGACCGCTGAATGCCTCGATGAGCGCGGCCAGCGAAATCACGCATCCAACCGATACCAAGACGCGAGCTAGCCAACGCATGCCATGGGGGTGCAACATGGCGTATCGACCCGCCGCGTACGGCAATGCCCACTCCGCGTAGCTGACGAAAGGACGACCGACAGAGAAGCCGCTGTGAAACGTGTCCACCACAACGTGCCAAACGATAATCCCCAACAGAATCCAGTCCAAAACAAACCACGGCCGAATGATGCGGCGACCCATGGGGTATGCGAGCAACGCCAGCATGACGATCGCCGCAAGGGTCCGTGCGTCCAGGTCTTGCCCCGCCACGTCCAAGTGAAACCAAGTGGCCGAAAGCATCGTCAATGGGATGGCCACGCCCAGGGCGGCGGAGTAGCCGAACCGCAACCAAGCCACGCAGCCCGCGATACTCGCCATCAGGACGAAGAAAATCGTCAGGAGTCCCGCATCCATCACTCAGTCCGTGGGAGCCATGGCGTTCGGTCGCGTGTCGATATCAGCATCCGGGTCGCCTTTGACCGGGCGAGGGTCAAACACCCAGAACCCCAGTTGATACCGAACCGCCAAGACAGCAGCACAATTCTGGATGGCGATCGCAAGCGAGCAAGCCACCGCGATTCCCAGCACACCAAACGTCCCACCCAAAATCAACGACAGCCCAATCGCGAGACTTGATGAGCCAAAACAGATGTTTCGCAACGAACGCTCATGATCGGTCATCGTCAGGATTTGGTTGACCGAGCCCGTCACGACATTCACCAACTGCGCCGTCGCATAAACGCGTAACAACAAGGCTGCGCTTCGGTACTGATCGCCAAAGCTGCCCATGATCCACTCCGCCGCGAAACAGACGCCCAGATAAATTGGAAACCCAAGTCCCAAGAACACGAAACTGCAGCGGCGCACTTCCTCACGCAAACGCGGGCGATCATTGTTGGCCCACGCGTGCCGCAAACGCGGCGCCACGGCAAAGTTGACGACCACCAAGACAAAGTTGATCAGATTGGCGGCTCGCTGGGCGATGTTCAGTTCCGCAACTCCGCCGCTTGCGACCAACCAACCCGCAATCACGATCGGACTCCAGTTCACCACCAGGATGAGCGATTGGATCAACCACAGATTCCCGCTGTCCCGAAGCGCCTGTGACAGCGGCATCTCCACGACTTCTTTTCGCTTCGCGCCAAAACAGACGAACCAACTGCACACCGCAATCAAGGCGATCACAGCTGTGGCCGCCAAGTGCCACAGGATGGCCTCTTGCGATGAACCGGCCCTCACCGCGGCGATGGCAACACCGGCCACCAACGGCACACCGATGTGCGAGAAAACCAGCGACGGTCCCAGCTTGGCGACGCCGTGAAAGTGGCCGGCGACGGCCTGTGCAATCGCCCCCAGACATACCGCACAGGCGAGCGCCAGCGCGAACCCATGCAGCGGGAATGCCCGCAACCAAGCGAACACGCTTTGGTCCACCCAAATGGCCAGGGGAATCGCGATCACCGCCACCACGAGCAGCGTCTTGGTGGACAGACGAGCCAAAGCATGCGCGTCCGCTGCAATTTGAGAGTCACCCCGGTCATACGAACTCAGGCGACGCATGGCATAGTACTGCGTGCCCAACAAAGTCATGGGGGCGAGTAACGTGAACCAGGTCACGTACAAAAAGAACTGGCCCGACGCCGATTGGTCGAGCGTCGTCGACACCAGGTAGGCCAACGCAAGCTGACTGACGGCGCCCAACGCGCGAAAAAAGCCGCTGGACATGAGGGCAACGATGCGGTGTCTCACACCAACCAGTGCCGCCGATTCTCGTCACGAAGGCGTTCCGCCAACGCGACATCGTCCGAGAAATAATCGCCCAGCCGCGATTCCAAGCTCGCATCCCGTTCCTTCTTGACCGCCTTGCGGAACAACTTCTCACGAACGGCCCTTCGAATCGTCAACAAGAGCGGGACGGAACGCTCCAAGCCTCGGAGGGTGCTGTTGATCCCCGACGTCCTTAGCCAACCATAAATCCATGCAAACCGAATCGAAGCATAACTGTTGAGCGTGGCGGGTTCACAATCCAAAGCCAGGGGCCGCCCCAAGAACGCTTCGAGTCGCGGTACAAGCTGCTGCCAACCCTGACGAAGCTCGTGATTGTCAACGATCAATACGCGATCATGGGTCAGGCGGGCCAACCACTGCTCGCAGTGGCGTCCGAAGCGACACACATTGGCATAGTTCTGTTTGAGAGCTTGACGAGGCTGCGCAGCACCCGGCTTCTCACCCCCGTCCACTGCCACCGCATGTTCCCAAGCTGTCTCAAACTCATCGTCATAGGCGTCGCCGGCCTGCCGGACTTGGTTGTGCCACGATAGAACAGCGGCGACGGGATCCCGCAACAGCAAGATGACCTTGATATCAGACCGTGTGGCGATCGCCTCCATCAAGGGAGCGGAGTAGGCATTGAGAGTGGTCGCTTCCATCCGGAAGGCCGCGTCGCCGTGGAAACAGTCTTCCAACTTCGTGCCCGAAGCCACAAACGGTGGCATGTCAAATTCGGGACACAGGAGGAAAGTCTCTTTCGGATTTGTCAGGCAAACGTGAGGGCTTTCACCCAGCCACGCCGCCATCGCCGTGGTGCCGGTCTTTGGAAAACCGCCCAGCACGACATTCACCCGCGCCGCATCCAAGAGCACGCCAGGATCCCAGCTGCTGGCATCGTGATGGGTGTGTTCGTAAGCGCTGCGTGCAAAGGGGGCCGATTCCACGAACGGCGTTTCTTCCTCGGATCTCTGTGGCGAGTCGGTGGCCGATTGAGTACTCATGACGCGTGCATGATTTCCGGAGGGACCGTCGCGATCTTCGGCTCTAAAACGGGAACCTCCGGCGCGTACTGTTGATAAAGATCCCGCCATGCTTGTGCGATCACGCCTATGTCGAAACGCTCCAATGCGATCGCATGACTGGCCTGTTGCATCGATTCCAAAAGGCCTGGCTCATCGCACAATCGATTCACCGCATCGACGTACTCGTCGACCGTCGAACACGCGAAGCCATTGGCGTGTTGCGTTCCCGCGACCTTGTCACCCAAGCAATCCATGTTCCCAGGAAACGTGGACGTGATCAACGACTTGCCAAAGCAAGCGGACTCAATCAAGAAGCGTGACAATCCTTCCCAACGCGATGGAAGGAAGATGCAATACGCGTCTCGGAGCATGCGGAGCAGCTCGTCGTGCGGCACATAGGCCTGGATTGTCAAGTTCTCGGGCACCTTGCCCCAACGTTCCATCACCCCTTTTTGGACATCGCCAACCCAGAAGAACGATTGCTCCGGGCATCGGCGAGCCGTTTCGAGGAAAAGGTCAAATCCCTTCTGATAACAAATACGCCCCACCCCCAAAATGAAATCTTGGGTTGGGGATCGCGGCGGCAACGGCGCATGGACCTGAAAACCGTTGTTGATACAGATCGGGTCCGCTCCCATCGCTCGCGCCAATGAGGCTTCGTAGGGCCCGCAAGCCACGGTCTGTGCTTGATGAACTGTCATCCGTTCGACCACACGAAAGGCAACCCGAAGCGATCGCGGATAATCCTCACGCAAGAATGCGTAACCGCGTGGCGAATACAACGCGGGAACGCCCGTGCGTTTGGAAACCCATTTCACGTAAATCCCCGCGTGAGCACTGTGGCCGTGGATGACATCAAAGCCGCTTGTCATCTGATCGCGGAGGAATCGCATGTTGGTCAGGTGCTTCGTGGGCCCCTTTCCCGGCAACGGGCGTAGCTCGATGTTCGATTCGTATTGTTCGAGGTCCGTCTTGGTTCCCTGCCGCATCCCGTGGAACACAACGACGCGATCATTGGGGTCCATGAAATTGCACAGCTGACGGATCGACTTCGCGGTTCCGTAGGCGAAGGCGTCGCAGACTTGAGCAACAGCAACCATGGGGGACGTCGTCTCGAGGTGGGAATGAAGGCGAACGCTGAAGTCCAAATTACAACAAAACCAAGGCACCTCGTGTGCGAGGTCTGTCCCCCCCCTTCACCCACGCCTGACGTGGTGAACGAAGGTCACCACCCGAGATCCTTCTCAGGAGTGTAATCAGAAAAGCAAATTCTGAAGACAGATTTGACCGAATACTCCGCCCGGTTGAAAGATACAGCCGTTACAACCAACTCAACGTTCCTATTCCGGAACAATTCGCGACCACATCACGGAAACTGGTTTGGGAGCTTCGGACATGCTTCGCATCGCACTTAAATTGGGAGGGTGCGGTAGTGTCTCATCACTGAATCTCGACTTTTCCCAATGGCAATCCAGAGCGAACGCCGCGTCCTGATAACCGGGTCAACCGGCATGGTCGGTGCCCATGTGATGGCGCAGTTGCTGCGTGCGGGACAGCCCGTGGCGGCGTTGGCGCGTTCACGGCGGGGAGCGAGCGCCGAGAGCCGCGTCAACGAGGTGCTGAGCCATTTCGAGAATCATTGGGGCCAGCGCCTGCCCCGTCCCCGAGTCCTGACTGGGACGCTGCACGAGCGCAACCTTGGCCTCAGTGCCGCCGATGAACGATTTGTAGGCGAGCACTGCCACGCCGTCCTCCACTCCGCCGCGAATCTCAGCTTCACACCCGCGGCCCAATCGAGGACGAACGAACCGTTTCGCACCAACGTCGAAGGAACCCAGAACCTCCTCGCCTTTGCCACCGCGAACGGGATCGAGAAGTTTCACCACATTTCCACCGCCTACGTCTGTGGCACGCGGTGCGGGGTGGTGCTCGAAACCGAAAATGACGTGTCACAGGAGTTTGCCAACGACTACGAGCGTAGCAAGTCGCGCGTCGAAGCGATGCTCCAAACCTCCTGGGACCCGGCTCACCTGACCATCTATCGGCCTTCGATCGTGGTGGACCAAGAAGGCCTTGCACCCGTTCCCGGCGACCGGACGATTTACGGGCTCTTCTCGATGTACCGGATGCTGGTGCTACGTTTGGGCATGCCCCAGCCGGGTCAATGGAGGAAGCTGCTCGATCTGCAGGGACATGAGCAGAAGAACCTGATCGAGGCGCAATGGGTTGCTCGCGCCATCATCACCATTCTCCACGAGGAACGATTCCACGGCGCCACCTATCACTTGACGGCTCCGGCGGGAGTCACCAGCGACGTCTTCGATGAGCAACTCAGACGCGTTAATGGCGGAAGCGACAAGAGCATCGCCAGCGACGACTCCGCGTCCATGTCCGATGACGCTCTTGCGGAGATCGGCGAGCTTGCGCGACCCTTCGTCGCGACCTTTCAACCGTATCTGCGTGACGACCCGCGGTTCGATCAGACCAACTTGAGTCGTGTCGTCAACGAAGGCAAGCTGGAGCCGGCACCAACCCTCGATGCCACGGCCGTTCGAAGCTTGGCCGAACAGTGGTACGCGCGTGAGGATCAGCGATCAGGAACGCAATCGCAGACGAGGACGAGCACCGCTTCTCCGCATAGCGACGCCAACCGCATCACATCGCACCCACCCATCAGCCCCGCACGCGTTCGCCACCCGCACACATCGGATTCCGCTTCCAACGACCCCATCGTCATTGTGGGCCACGCCGTCCGACTCGCCGGTGGCGTCGATGACCTGACGGACTTTGAAGACCTTCTTTTCGACGGTCGTTCGGGCATTGCCGAGATGCCTGATAACCGGCTGGATCGACGACACTACTTCAATCCCGAGCGCGGGAAGATCGGGAAGACTTACACAACGCGCGGTGGTTGTGTGAACGAATCACCCCTTTGCGATGCGTTGGAAAGCCAGATCACGAAGTTGGGGGAATTTGACCTAAGCCACCGGCAGTTTGCTCAGATCGCAGCCAGCGCGTTCGCCGACGCACTGGATTGCGACTTGCCAACATTCGCATCGCAGCTGGCCAACCGGTCACTCGCCGAGCAACTTGGCATCGCACCGGAGCGAATGGGCGTCTTGGTGGGGCACAGTGGTGGCACCGCGACGGGCGGACCCCTCAGCCTCAGCACGATGGCAAAACCCATCGCGGAGCTGATCGATGTCGCTTTGGAACCTTCGGGTCGCGACCACGATCCGGGCCACCAGGCACAGCCGAACGGGGTTGATCTGACGACGTCAGAACGTTTGCATCTCAAAGAAACGTTTCTGGAGGAACTTGAACGCGATCTGCCACACCGTCGTCCAGGCGGCGCACCCCATGTGTATGCCTACGCCGCCGCGTCATTGGCCGCCCGGCTGCTGGGACTAGGTGGACGACGAGAGGTCATCGATGCCGCCTGCTCCTCGTCGCTCCTCGCACTGCAACATGCGGTGACGGCGCTGCAGCAAAGCAAACTCGATTTGGCTTTGGTAGGCGGCGCCACCTTCAACAATGTGGACAACCTGATTCTGTTTTCCCAGGCAGGCGCATGCGGCGAAGGACCTTGCTGCCCCTTCGACCGCGACGCCACTGGTCTGATCAGCAGCGAAGGCTATGTCGCCGTCATCGCGACGCGTCGCAGCATCGCCGAACAACGAAAGCTTCCGATTCTGGCGGAAATCAGCCGAGTCAACATTTCTTCGGATGGTCGCGGCAAAGGCCTGTGGGCTCCCCTGACCGATGGCCAACAACTCGCGATGCGTCGAGGAGACACCGATGTCTCGAAGCCGTTGGATGTGGACTATGTCGAATGCCATGCCACCAGCACACGGGTTGGGGACGCGACGGAATTGGAAAGCCTCCAACGGGTTCTCTCTGATTTTCCGGATCCAGACCGTGTGTCCAAGCTTCTGATCGGCTCCGTCAAGAGCAACCTGGGCCACACGCTGGAATCGGCGGGTCTGGTCGGCCTCGTTAAGTGTTTGATCGCCTTGCGACGCGAAGCCATCCCGCCCTCCATTCATTTCAAACGACCCACGGATGACTTCGATTGGCAACGGGGAAACCTCTCGGTCGTGGACCAAACGACCCCGTGGCCAAACACGAACCCAGAGCGTCCCAAGAGTGCGGCCATCAATGCATTCGGGATCGGTGGACTGAACGCACACGCGGTGCTGCGTGCACCAACCGCACGCTCGCATTCAGCCGATTCGTCGATCGCCGCCACGTCCGAACCCATCGCGATTGTTGGCCGCGGTGTGGTCCTTCCCGGTGCTGGCGACCTGGCCTCTTTTCGGGATCTGATGCGGTCCGATCGAACGGCCCTCATTGAAGCTCCCAGCAATCGTTGGCCCCTGGACGCGGCCGGCCAACGCATCGGAGTCGACCCGACAAAAACTGACTTCACACCCGGAGTCATCCCGCACTGCCTGGGTGGGTACATCACCGATTTCCATTTCGACGCGCAAGCGTTTCGCATCCCGCCCAAGCTGATCGCCAACGCGAACCCCGCTCAACTGATGTTGATCGATGCGGCCCATCAAGCGTTGCAAGAGATGGAACCCGGCGTCTGGTCGCAAGACAAACAGAACGCGGGGCACGAATCGTCGGTATCGCGAGAACGCTTCGGGGTCATCGTCGGCAGTATCTTCGGAGGCCAGTTTGGGAACGATCTTCAAGTCGGTCTTCGCGGGAGCGAGTTGCGAAGTCAGTTCGCCGCGATCTGTCGTGACATCGGCCTGGACGAGAACGCCACAGGTGAGCTCGAGGAACGATTTGCAAAGGTGCTCCGGGATCGGTTCAACGCGCTCGAGGACGAAACCGGTGGCTTCACCGCAAGCACACTCGCCTCACGTCTCACGCGTACCTTCGACCTCATGGGCGGCTCCTGTGCACTCGACGCGGATGAAGCGTCTGGATCGCTCGCCATCGTCACCGCGATCGAACAGTTGCGAGCCGGCCACGTGGACGCTGTTCTCTGCGGCGTCAGCCAACGCGCGATGGATCTTGCCGCATTCGAACAGCTTCACTCACGCGGACAGCTGGCGACCAGCACTCGATTGGAAAACCTCGACCACCAAACGCCGCAGATTGTCCCCGGCGAAGGGGTGGCGGTCTTGATCCTACAGCGGCACCGTGACGCCATTGCCGCTGGGAAGACCGTGTACGGGTTGATTGAGAATTGCACGGAAACCATGTTGCCGGAC
This sequence comes from Planctomycetota bacterium, assembly GCA_039189905.1. GTDB lineage: Bacteria > Planctomycetota > Planctomycetia > Pirellulales > Pirellulaceae > Rhodopirellula. The sequence goes on along the minus strand of JBCCYK010000007.1, from coordinate 43,061 downwards.
GAGGCCCCAAGGCAAATGGAACGGACAAGCCTGGAAGGCAGGCTTCTCCACAAGATCGGCCACCTTGGTGGCGCGCAACAGTTCGTTCATACGATCGCGAACACGCTCGAGCCAACGATGAGCAAGGCGACGCAAATCACGGCCACAGCGCTCGACGGCTATCAGATCGGCTTCACGCTGGCGAGTCCGCCGAACCAAACACCGGGCGCGACGCCGCCGTCAGAGACGGGAACCACGATCGCCAGCGTCCCTGTCGCAGTCAACTCGCTTGCTGTGACACGCCTTCAATCCGCATCGCTTGAGGGAATGGAACGGGATCTGGAACGCCTTGCCGCCGGAGATCCCGCAGATCGCCTCGTGTCGCGGGTTGAACGGTTCAGCGGCTTTCCGGCACCCTCCATCGCGATCGTCGCTGAAACCCCGGGGCAGCAGCGAGCCGAAGCCGAATCGCTACTTGCCACCGTGCGGCAACGACGCGCCGGAACTTCGCGCTCGGGCGGCGCCTGGTTTTGGAACCCAATCACGTCGAGTGCGACCGGCCACCACCAGGCATCTCGAATCGCTTGGCTTTTCCCAGGTCAGGGTTCTCAGTATTCGGCGGCACTGGCGCCGTTGACCGAGACGTCGTCCGCAGACTGGCGAGACATTCAGTCCCAACTGGATACCGCCTTTGAAACGCACGACTTGCCTGCGATCTCATCCTGGCTGAGCAGCCCGCCGGAGAGTCTCGGCAAGGACATCTGGGTCACACAGGCGTGGACGCTCGCCGCCTCCGTGCTCTTCACGCACTCCCTTGCGTCTCGAGGTCACCGGCCCGATGTCGTTTTGGGTCACAGCTTTGGACAGTGCACCGCTGCCTGGCACGCCGGCGTTATGAGCCTGCCGCAAACCGTGCGTTTTGCGCAGATGCGTAGTCGCGCGGTGATCACCCACGCGCAACGGACTCACGAGTTGCTTTCGATTCGGTCCACGCCCGAACACATTGCCCATGTGATTTCACGCATTGGCGTTTCCTTTCACCTGACGCACCACAACGCGCCCCAGCAAACCGTCATCGCGATCGCCTCGGATGATCTCTCGCAGGTCCGTGCTGAGCTGCGGTCCGCCAAGATCTCGCACACACCCATTGCGGTCCCCGTCGCCTATCACACACCGATGCTGCATCAGGCACAATCACGGCTGCAACGTTCTCTCGCAGACCTGCGTCTGAAGCCACCGATCTGTGCGTTCTACTCGAGCACGCAAAGTTGCTATTTGGCAGAACCGACCGATATCTCCCGCGATTTGATTGGTCAGCTCACGCAACCGGTCTGCTTCGTCGATGCGATGGAGCGTCTCGTCCACGACGACTGCGATTGGTTGATCGAAGTGGGGCCAAACGACGTGCTCACACGTCTCGCTCAACAAACTTCCCCCCACACAATCGCTCTCTCGCTGGACAACCGTCGCCACCGTTTTCTCGCGAACGCAACATTGATCGATTTGGCCTATGAGGTTCTCGGCCGAACAAGCGATCTGAGATCCCGAGATGTCGGCCAAACACCTCGCAAGCGCCGCAGCCAGATTGCCGTCGTGGATGTCACCGCGACTGCGTTGGAAAACGCGACACCCTCGGCCAAGTCGAAGCCTGCCTCGGAATCGACCCACGCCGGGAACAACTCGCATCTTTCACTCAAATCCACAACGGGGTCACCGGAACAACGCGGCTCGCTGTCCGACAGCGAAACGGCGAACCAGCTCCATCAGTTAATGATTGACCTCGTCGTCGATCAGACGGGCTACGATCGCACCATCATCGACTTGGATGCCGACCTTGAGGCGGAACTGGGTATCGACAGTATCAAACGTGCGCAACTGATTGGCGAGCTGGAACAACACTACCAACTGCAGTCGCTACGCGAATCGTCACTTCGATTGTCGGACTTCCCGTCGCTGAGAACGATCGGTGATTTCATCCTGGACAAGATGGACGCGGGCAACATCTCGCATAACGAAGCCGCGAGCAACAACACAAGCGTTGGCATGGCGACCGAGCCATCCGGCGTTGATGGACAAGCGTCACTAGCTGAGCTTGAGAGGCATTCAAGTGCGTGTGCGTCCAACTCGACAGCGCTAGTTAACCCTGACGTCGCGCCACCACCTGAAGTCCCCGCGACGCTTGGCCGCGTGACCGAACGCTTCACGATCAAATGGGCTCAACGTCCGCACCGCGGCAAGACGCCGGCCATACCAACGCTGCGTGGCTCCGCCTTGGTTGTGGGGCAAGGAAAAATCGCTGACGCCTTGGTCGCTCGACTCCATCGTCTCGGCCAGGAAGTCGTTCGATTGGGACACGTCGAGCATCCCGATGAATTGGAATGGCGCCTCGACGCGATCTTCCAACGAGGTTTCTGTCACCAGCTATTCCTGGCAACCTCACTGGAAACGGATGCTCTGAGGAATGCGACGGACGACGCGCATTGGTCGCAGAGACGCTGGCGCGGGTTGGAGCTGCCTTACCGTGTGTGTCAGCGATGGATGACAGAGGCGATCGACAAGAGCTTGATCCACGAGAGTGCCATTGTCAGCTTGATCGACCTGGATCATGCGCTCGAGTCGGGAGCCATGGCCGGTTTGACCAAGGCCATGAGAATCGAAGCTTGGATGCGCGGCTTTCGAGAGACTCCGATTTTGGTGATCGATCTTCCCGAGGCCCGTCAATCTTTGAGCGATGATCGCACCAACCGCTTGATCGATGGCGTGCTCAAGGAAGTCGCGGTTCCCACGCACGACTTGGAAGTTCGCCTCGACCAGGAAGGACGCTGGGCGCCGTGCCCGGAAGTGTCGCCATTGCCCGCCACAGAGTCAGAACAACACATCACCCCGGGCGGCCACTGGGTCGTCGCGGGCGGGGGGCGAGGCATCACGGCGGCAGTCGCGATGGAATTTGCAAAGAGACACCATCTCTGCTTGCACCTGTTGGGGATGGCGCCGCGCCCCGACATTGACAGTGCTACCCGTGAACGTGCACTTCAAGACCGCATGGGGCTTCGACGCGATCACATGCGTCAACACACAACGACGGACGCTCCTAGCCTCACGGGCACCTCCGTCGACAACGGTCGCGTGGCGGCCTGGCGCGACCTGGAGAAAGCGATTGAAATCGATCAAACACTCACCAGCTGCGCGCGTGCCGGGATTCCGGCAACCTATCACAGTGTGGATGTGTCGGATCCTGTCGCGGTGGCCAAGTGTCTTGACCAGATCCGCAGAACGCATGGAGCCATTCGTGGCGTCATCCAAGGTGCCGGGTCGGGGCAAGACGCTCGGTTTGATCGCAAACGCGCCGATAAAGTCCGCAAGTGCTTCCAAGCCAAAATCGACGGGACCATCGCACTTGCGGCGGCCACTCAGCACGACCCGTTGGAATGGTTCATTGGCTTCGGCTCCATCAGCGGACGTTTTGGTGCCAACGGGCACACCGATTATTCCGCGGCCAATGCCATGCTCGCCAGTTTGATCGATGGGATCGCAACGCAACGTGACAAAACGAATTGTGTGACCCTGCACTGGCATGCGTGGGGCGATATCGGGATGGCAACGAAACCCGAAGCGCGATTGGCGCTCGACATGATCGGAATGCAGTTGATGCCGGCACGTGAAGGCATTGAGCATTGCGTCCGCGAACTCGAGCGTGGCGGGCAAGACACGCAAGCCGTGATCACGGATCGCAAGTACATTCGCAAATTCTTCGCCACGACGAACATGGACGGCCCCAATTTGCCGCTTCTGGATGATCTCGATGTGGCGACATCGGGGTCGGTCGAGTTTCAGTGGCAAACGCAATTGAACGCGTCTGACGAAGTCTTCCTGAGTCAACACCTTGTTGGGGACCGTCCCACGTTGCCGATGGTGGTCGCGATCGAGTGGATGGCCGAAGCCGCGTGGAAGCGTCTGGGGGAACGTCCGTGCCGAATGGAACAGATCGAAGCGATTGCGCCCCTGAAATGCAATCCAGATGGTGAGCTGCGTTTTCGTGTCGCCAGCGAAGAAACGGCTATGGTCAACTTAGAGCGGGTAAGCCATTGCACGATTCGAAGCGATCTCAAACACCGAGACGGACGCATCGTTCAAGCAGACCGATTGCATTTCCAGGCTCGCATCGTGTCGCCCAGCGCGCAGTTCGATTCCAGTTTCGCGCCCCGCAAGGGGAACGTGTCCCTCGCTCGCGTGCCCGGCGCTCGCGATGGCGATCCTCAGAATTCACGCGAAGGGAACTCGACCCGTTTTCCCATCGTCTATCCTGAACAAGGCGCGGTCATCTATCATGGGCAAGCGTTGCGAACGCTCCGGTGCATACAGCAGTTGGATCGCGATCCAGGAGATTCCGAAAAGGCAGCTCAAACGGCGTCACTTCAGGGCACCTTGGTGACACCTTCGCCAGTGGAACTGGGGGGCGACCATCGTCCGACAACAACCTGGGTGGTTCCCTGTGCTGTACTCGATGGCGTGTTGTACTCGGCGGGCGTGCTCGTTCATCGCGCGATCGGCCGCGCGAGCCTCCCTGTTCGAATCGGTGCGCTCACCCTGGGTCGACAACCGGATCCGGGTGAACCGCTGACCGTGGCAGTGCGCTGGGATGCATCCCCGCAAGAGGCTGAGGGCATGGACCCGGAATCTGCTGGCAATCCGATTCCAACCGCAGGACGGCTGCAAGCGACGCTGACAGGACACAATGGGGATATGATCTTGGAGTTGGCGGACTACGAAGTCGGTCTGCTCCACACGGATCTCGAGCCTTCGGTTTCCAATTCGCGCTCGTATGTAACGAAGGGCTAGCGCGCATCGATGTCGGACCAAGACACAAGACGACGAAGTTTGGACGGGCGTATCGCGTTGATCACCGGCGGGAGTCGTGGAATCGGACGGGCCGTCGCACTGGAGCTGGCTCAGCGAGGTGCTCGCATCGCCATCAACTTCCTACACAGCCAAGAGCAAGCCGTCGCAACCGCGGAGAAGGTGGCGGAGCTTGACACCGACGTGATGGTCGTGAAGGCCGATATCGCGTCACGCGATGACATCCACAATATGATCGACGCCGTGGAACAGCGTTTCGGCGGCTTGGACATCGTCATCAGCAATGCCGCAGCGGGCGGTTTTCGGGAACTCGATGCGATGCGTCCCACCGGGTTTGATGCCATCATGCGTCACAACGCAGCACCCGTCGTGTGGTTGGCTCAAGCAGCCGCAGGGCTTCTGGCAGACGGCCACCGACATGGAAAGGTGGTCGCGCTGAGCAGCCATGGTTCCATTCGCACCGTGTCGCACTACGGCGCCATTGGCGCTTCCAAGGCAGCCTTGGAGAGCCTGGTCCGGCACTTGGCGTTGGAGTACGGTCCACGCGGAATCAACTTCAACTGCGTCATGCCGGGCATCGTTGCCACCGAAGCCATTGCAAGCCTCCCCAACGCCGATGCGATGCTGGATGGTGCCGGCGAACGAATGCTCATCCCCGAATCCCGCCTGCGCGAAGACGCGATCGCGCCCACCGTCGCTTTCCTGTGCGAACCCGGCAGCGACATGATTCAAGGCCAAACCCTGATCGTTGACGGCGGCGTCAGCATCCAAATCTGATTGCCACGTTCATCCCCCCAACATCGCTCACTGAGTTCTGATGATCAATCCAAACGTCTTCAAAGCTGGAACAGCCGTGATTGTCGTCTTGCTCTGCGGGATGATCGTTATCGGTTTGCGCTCGGACACGAATCCTTCCAAGTCAAAGTCAGTCGACACGTCATCCGAAACGCTTGATTGGGAACCCAAGACGTCGTCGCAATTGGGTGTCGCCGATGACGACGCGTCGGAGAACGCGGGCGATCGAAAACTCGCGTCACGCAAATCGAACGACCTGACACTCCGCGTCGGCGTGATCGGTTCCGTTCCGCGTCGAACAGAACTCATCGGCCTGCCAGCCCTGCCAATCACGGATGCGGAGATTCAGCAACAGTTCGAACGATCCGTCGATCGCACCTGCCGCGTACTGCCACCGCGGTCGGCCGTGCAGGCGCCCCACTCCAGTGTTGAGTCCGAACGCGTGGGAACACTCGGACGTATCCCTGCGCTCACCATTGGATTGGAGCTCGCAGCCGAGGGGCGTGAGAAGCTGCCCACCCCCACGCGTATGGAAGTCGAACGATACTTCGCCAACCACCGCTTGTCGGTTCAGCCCGTACTGCACCACGACGTGGATGGCCAGCTTTACTTTGGCACACAAACCCATTCGGCGTTCTTCCGTCTCGATCAACTTTCCGAGACGGTACGCCCGGAGCCCATGATTGAGGCGGCGGTCGGTCGGTTCCGATGCTTAGGCCTGCTAGGCGATCCGTCCCTAGACAACCGTCCCACCGACACATGGGATCCGTCACTCGGCCAAAACAGACAGGTCTCGGCACCTGCCATGGCGGAGGCGGGAACCGACGACGCCTCCGAGCAAGTGGCCGAAAGTCCCAAGGTCGATTTTGGTAGGACCCTGGCGATGGCCTTGCGGTTTCAGCGGGAACGAACGGTTGACGACGAACGCACTGTCACTGTCAGGGCCTCGCGCGGCAAGGAAGAAGCAACGGAGTTGATGCTCCTGCACATCCCGTTGTCCGCGACGGCAGACAACCCCGAATTGCGAGTGTTTGTCACCAGCGGGAATCGGTCGACCCTACACCAGATCGACGCGAGGGGCACGGAGCTCAACGCGGCGTTGCCGTCGATGGTGGCAACGGTGCGATTTGACAAACTCATCCTCATGGGCGTCTATCCTTCGAAGCCCGTCGTCACGGGCCTTCGGTTTCGATCCGAGCGTATTTTTCCCGTCAACACCATCTCGTACCTGACTCAACAGGGTGATCCTCGAGAACGACTGACGGTCAGCGAAATCCTCGATGAGTTCGATAGCCTCGAAACGGAGCAAGTCGAGAACATGGACGACCAAACGGACGTCTGGATCAGTGACTTGGCCCGTCAAAAACGCGCGTCGATCTCCCGCATGAAAGAGGAAACGCAGCGTCCGCCAACGGACCTCCATTTGCCATCCATTCCTCTGTCGACAGGACTCGCCAAGTAGGGGGGTTGAAGGACACGTTCGAAGCGTTGGAGTCCAGGCTTTAGCCGTCCCCACGCGCCAATTCCAATTCCACGAACCGTGTTGGACGTGTCGTTCGGATCCCCCTTAGCGGCCCAATCCTGGAACCCAGCGTCGCCAACGTTTGGAGGAGCCTGATCGCTGCTGGTTGGGATACGGCATCAGGTCATGGAGACGTCGCTTTTTCTTGCGGCGTTGCTCGGCGCTCATTTCATTCAGCCGGAAGATCTCTTCCGCATCGTTCTGCCCCCAACGCTTGGGAGTCAGCAGCACCCAAACCAGCCCCGGAAACGCGGCAACAAATGCCTTGTCGAGAGACTCTTGAAAATTCCCCCCGACGGCACACATCCAACTCATCGCGAAACCGTAGGCCCCACATCAGTGGCTCATCACGAATTCGCTTCATGAGAAAGTTGAACATCCCCATCAACAAACCATAACCCATGCCTCCCCCGATCAATCCCCAGGCTCCGCCACCCAACCAACACATGCCCGGGATGGTCGTTCCAAATCCAACGCCCTGCTTCCACACCTCGGGAAAGTACGTGTACATGAACGAAAGACGGCCACCGGTCAAGTAAACGCGTGGGTCATAGGCAGCCCAGTCGCGATTGACGATCATGGTGAAGTTTGCGAAACCATCGAAGTTGCGTTTCACCAGGAACAGGTGCGCGATCGAAACGCGTTCCTCCAATTGGTCATAGTCGACGTCTTGCGGATCGGTACGCACCATCGCGAGCAGCGGGTCGAACAGCATGAGCGTGAAGACGCCCAACACCACGAACACCAAGACAAATCGAAGGTTGATGCGATCGGATCGCATCCACGTGAAAACGACCGCCATGGCAATCGGCCACAGAAGTCGACCCCGAGCCCCTGTAAAGAAGATCGCGCTGCCCAGCGCCAGGAGCGTCAGGACACCGATCACATAGCGTCGACTTGACACAGCATGTCCCAGAATGACGGCCATCGCAAAGATCGCGAAGTAGGACAGCGTCATCATCACGATCCCAACAGGCGACTTCACCAGGACGCTTCTCGCGCCCTCCCCGCCCATGTACTTCAATCCCAGGTAGCCTGTCGCGAGCAAGCCCACGGCATAGAAAACCCCAAGGATCCACTTGTCTCGCTCATCCAATAATCGCAAGGGAGCGAACGCCGCGGCAGAACGACTCCCCGTGTCGATCACACAGCGAACGATCAAGAACCCCGTCCATACGGAGATCAGGAAGACACACAGGTAAACCTGACTCATCAAGACCGCACGTCCGTCCGCCTCGGGAAAGCCGATCACGAAGTTGTTGTTCGAAATCGAGACGAGCTGAGGGACGAGAAACCACAAGGTGTAAAAGAACGCGATCCAGCAAGCCGGGCTCAACAAACGCTGGAACATCGTCCGGCTGCCCATGGTCGCCAACACGACGATCCCAAGCAGAATCACGACCTGGCCTGTCCACGCGGCAATCTGAAGCGGCATCAACATGGTCTGGCTGTATGCATTCCTGTTCAGGCACGGTCACGCAAGGGTCCTAGCCCTCGCGCGGTAACGTCTAGCGATCCGATCCGCTCCCGGGGTATGCGCGGTACCGCATGGGAATTAGTCTAATTGCTCGAGCAAAAGAGACAAAGCGTTCCCGCGTGCTCCCAGCGGATTTGTCAACGCTCCGCTGAGCTTTCAGATGCATCGGAGCTTGGTACCTTGGCAAGCGGTAGTGCCATCGTTGGTCCCGAAGCGACCGAGACGCATGCTGATTACGCTTCAGGGTCAGCAGACGTCGGCATGATCCTCACTCAGATGGTCCGAGTCCCGCCACCGAACGATGCCATCGAAGACCTTTCTTGTATCAGGCATCGCGCTGGCTAGCTCCTGGGTGCCCGCGATTTCGCATCCGGGCACGGGTTTGAGCCTGACCATGGTTATCTGGGGACTCGCCTTCGTCGCGATCGTCGTGCCGACGCTGTTCGACCGTCATCGCCAGCCGAGGTTCCAACGCGGCACGCAGAATCAGTTCTTCGCCCATGTGGGTGTCCTTCTTCTTCTCGCGATCCTGGCAATCATATCGTCCGCCACCTCTTCTGAACCCTACCGCGCGCTGAGGGTGGTGTCGGCAAGCCTCATCGGCGTTTGCTGTCTTGGCACACTGCCGTTTTGCTGTCGCAGCGTACGGGAGACACATCAGCTTATCTTCACCTTCGTTGTAATCGCGATGTTCCATGCCGTTTGCATCACCCTCCTGATGATCGCGTCATTCGATGAGACGGCGACCTGGGTTCGAAACTTGCAATTCATCCCGGGGCGTTTTCACCTTGCCTTTAAGCACCCCAACCAAACTGGAATCGCGTTCACCGCAAGCATTCCGATCGCAACCGGCATCGTGCTGTCCAGGGAGGGTTTCACATCGCGAGCGAGAATCTGCTGTGGCGTTGCGATGGTCATGATGCTGCTTGGAATCATCGCGACGGGCTCGAAAACCAACATTCTGCTCAGCATCTTCACCGTGGTGGGGATGGGCGTTTTGGCAGTCGCTCGCGAGTCCAACCGACAACGATTCGTGATGAAAGCCATCCTCGCCCCTGTCGCCATCTCGGTTTTTGTCTTGGTCGCGATGATCGTCGTGAAGACACTCAATCCGCAGGCATATCAGATGACACAGAACTTTCTGAGCGTCGACGACGTCGGGAGCCAATCATGGGACACCCGTGTCGCCCTTTGGAAGGTTTCGATCCAGACGGGATTGGGTTCGCCCTGGACCGGGGTGGGAGCCGGTTCCTATGTCACATTAATGGACCAAACCTACAGCCAAAGCCACAATTTGTTGATCGACTACTTTCGAGGCCTGGGAGTTCCGGGACTTCTGGGCATTGTCTTGCTAATGGTCCTTGTCTTGTGGCAGGGCTTTTCGACAGCCTACTCCGATGACATCGCAGCCTTGGAGTACGACCCGGCTCTTCGAACCGGCGTCGCAATCAGCGCGGCGGCGTATTTGATGGCAAACATGACCAGCGACAGCATGGGGCCAACGACCGCGGCGTTTCTTTTCATACCGGTCGGCCTTTGTTTTGCATTTCGTGTCACGCCATATGCGTATTGGCAAGAACGCGCGTAGCAGGTCACGCTCCCATTTCGCCTCGTTAAATCCCAATTAGGTTCCATGAAGCGGATCTACTGGGATTTCGGTTTCTTGATTGAGAAACTTGACAGCCTGAGCGATCGCAGACCCCTCCATGGTTCGCAATTGGCGAAAACGCCTCTGACTACTTTCCCTGTCCCGTCCGCGATCCTCGCTGAAGAGAACGGCTTGCCGCACGGCATCGCGTTTGAATTCGGTGACATCACTCGCGACCATCCCGCACGGCTCTAGCAACCAGGAAATGCACCCGCGGTCCATCGATGCGCACGGAATCCCGTGCTGCAGTGCTTCCACCAACACAATCGGCTGGGCCTCCGCCTTGTACTGTGTTGGGAACCAGAAAAGGTCCGTTGTGCGATAGAATCGCCGTTTGTCCTCGCCGTAGACCGGCCCGAGAAGCTCCAGTCGGCTCTCCAGTCGTTCCTTCGCCGCATCCAGGAACTTCTGCTCTAACGCACCGTGTACAGGCCCCGCCATCACCAGGGTTGCCTCGGGCAACTGTCGGACGAGTTCTTCAAACGTCTCCACAACGATGCGGAGCCCTTTGGCGAAGGTCATGTTGCAAAGGAAACCAATCCGGATCCCGCGCGAAGCATCCACCTCGGGTTCCTCCGTATCGTCTGCCTCCTCCAGCACAAAGGAGTTTGGAAGCACGATTGTCTGAGATCGCACCGCATACCTCTTGAACAGAGACTCGCTCATCTGTTCGCTGAGGCAAATCTGCGCGTCCTTCGGCCCCAATTGCCTGTTGAGTGCCCTAAAGAGCAGGGAATCGCGATCGAGATAGGCATACGAGTGATGGTGCAAGACCAGCGGGATTCCGCGAAGCCGACATAGCGTCGCCGCGGTCACGTTATAGACCATCGTCGCGCCAGCGCTGACAGGCATGTAGACGCTGGTCATTGTCTGCCTGGAGGCGAATGCCAAGTGCGCCAACGCCCGGAGGTTTCGGCCCAATCGGCCCAACTGTCCTAGCCAACGACGCGATCCATGGTTGCCAAGCGACCATATCTCCCAATCCACCGAGTCCTGTGTCGTTTCCAAGAACCTCTTTGTTGCAAACGAAAGGCCATGGACCGGGGGCGGAAGCGTTGCAAAGGCGAAGGTCGGCACTTCAAGCACTCGATCAAAGGTGATAGGAACAGCGACGAAATCCTAGGTGTCAACTGCCGACGACTCAGCTTTCGCAAGCACCATCAATGAGAAGCCTCCAAGCAATTTGGCGGCATAACTCGGATTGATCGCTGCCAGGGCACGCCGCGGCAGACTCGCCACGCGACGTTTCAAGCCGCCGCCCGACAACTCAATCGCCCCCGCCGTCAAGAAACAATCCACAACGCGATAACCCGCTTCACGAACCGATGCGATCGCCGTTTCTTCGGTGAAGTAGTGGATGTGGCCCACCTCTTCTCGCACACTGTCAAACGACGACTTGCGAAGCACCGCTTGGGCCGAGATATCGAGAGGAATATGAAAGGCGGCGTAGTCGCATTTTGGGGCGAGGCTGCGCATGAAGCCAAGATAGTCGTCAACATGTTCGATCACATCGATGACGAGCAACAGATCAAACCGTTGTTCTTGACTCGCGAGATCCTCAAGATGAAAGTGAAGTCGTTCCCGTTCCAGCGGCTTGCATAGATCGTAAGCCTGGGGAGAAACTTCAAAACCAAAGAACTCCACGTCATCGGCGAGACGCGACCATAATTCGGCCAGGATTTGACCCGCACCGCAGCCAACTTCGGCAATGCGTTTTGGCGAGAGTTGATTGCGCCGCACGATGGTCTCAATATGCGCCGCCTTCCACGCGGAATCCTCAACATGCCACGTGGGGTTCCCGTCGAGATACTCGCCGGTCGTATAGATTGTTCCGGTACTCATGATCGAATCGATTCCGCGGCCAGGAGAAAACGGCACTGTTTGACAAAAGGTGAACCGCGCCTGGTAATCGACCAATCGATCCTTGAGAAAGGGTGATACCAACCGTTCTGCCAAGCAAAACGATCATCAAAACGGCTGGTCACGCTCTCGCGACCCTATCGGTAATCTAGTGTATACCGACGTCGTGGCAATCCAGAGCCCAAAAAAGACACGTCCCTAACATCGCTGTTGCCGAGCATCTTCGTGAAGGCGATCTGCATCCTGTTTTATCTGGCCATCTCAGCCTTGCTGCTGATGATGGTTCCTGAGGCAATCGACAACCCGTCGTCACAAGCGGAAGCGATTCTGCTGTTGAACTATGGAGTTCAAGCGATGGTGCTGTTGTGGGTGAGTGTGTTCCGCCCTCAAAGGCTCTATCTGGCCGTGACGGCGATTTTCCACTTCGTCTTTTTTGCCGTTGTCCCCCTCTGGGAGTTCCATCGTCCCAGTGCTTCCGTGAACATCCCGCGTCTTGTTCTTGCGGACGAAGGCTACTACGGGGCGGTCATGCTTGGAGCATTGATATGCCTGCTGGTCGGTTATCGGATTGGAATCTATTCGCGATGGACCGTACCGATTCGACTGACATCCGCCCGGATCATCACGTCACGCCTTCCCTATGGGGTGCTGTTTTGCGTTCTGGGGCTCGCGCTTTCGTCTGTCGGCATCCTCATTGGCGGCGGGCCTGGCATTTTGTTCGCCTCCAGGTCCGAGTTCAGCGAGCAAGCTCAGAACGCGAGTAGTGGCATCTATGTCATCAAGCTCACGCTGATCGCGGCTCCGGTCGCCTACGCGGGCATCTTGATTCTCAATCGCGCGCTCGTACGCAAACGGGTCCCGCAGCAAACCTGGATTGGTCTCCTCGTCTACCTGGCGATCGTCGCCGTCACCAACAACCCCATCCTGTTCGCGCGATACTGGACGGGAACCGTGGCGGGAGCCATTGTGTTCTCCATCTTCTACCGAAGGCGTCCCGCTGCCTTTCGTTGGATCCCCGGCGTCGCCGTGTTGGCCATCCTTTTTCTGTTTCCATTCCTGGATGTCTTTCGTCACTCGTCAGGTGCCTCCATTGGTGAGCGCATCCGGCACGGACGCGGTGCGATCGGTGAAGTCTTGGACAAGGGAGATTTGGATACTTATCTCCAGTATGCGGCCATCGCGTCCGTTGCGGACAAGGACGGGACGGACAAGGGCCGACAAATCATGGGTAGCCTCCTCTTCTTTGTTCCGCGCGCGATTTGGAACGACAAGCCTGAGATTTCCGGCGCAATCATTGCTGAGAACTTTGGCTACACCCACAAGAACATCTCATGCCCTCTCCTGGGTGAGTTCTATTATGCCTTCGGCGCTGTGGGGGCCACCCTGGGCTACCTGATCTTTGGCATCCTCATCGCGACATTCGACAACACCCTCGTGGCGAGGAGTCCCCGGCACGAAAGTGTCATCGTGCCCCTCCTGATCGGGGCTCCGTTTCTCATTTTTCTCTATCGTGGGGCTCTCCTGAACGCCATTGCCTATTGCACGGTTCCGCTGGCGTTTTACTCGCTAATGCTGATTCTGAGTCGCTTTGTCATTTCGAACTTCGTGCAGCAGAAGCGAGGTCAATTGATATTTCGACAATTGCCGGAAAGCAACTCACCCGCCAATCGAACGGACACAGGGCGCATGGGATCTCGATGACTTGGGCCGATGAGAATGACGACTCCGAGCATTGGTGCAAAGGTTCTCCTCCCGCCACGCTGTTTGGAATCGAGGAACTCTTGATCGACGGCGTCCGATCAGCCTATTCCGATTCTTTGGCGTCGTGATGGCAGGGCGAACCAAGGGCCTCCAGCATCGCATCCACCATCGCTTCGACGGAATACCTGTTCTTACAGTCTTCGGAGATCGTCTCGCGTAGGGCAATCCACTTGTGGGCTTGTTCAAAACACGCCAACAGCGTTTCGACAAAGTCATGCTGATCATCTGACGTGAAGTACATCGCGTTCTCACCCTCCCGGAGTGCTTCGATCTCGGGGGAGTGGGGCTCGTTGTCCGAAACAAGCATCGGGACACCGAATCCAAGTGACTGAGTCAGCGATAGACCCACGTAACCTGGCGAAATCGAGAACAAGGCCTTTGAATAGAGCGTGCGCAGCTCATCGACATCGGCTTGGTGCCCATGGAGGATGACCCTGTCCGTCACACCAAGCTCCTCCACCAGACCCTCGCATGCCCTTCGTTGTCCACCATCACCGACGATGTGAAGCTGTGCGTCATCGGGTAGGCGTTGCAACGCGGCCGCAAAGGCCCGAATCAGGAACAGCGGCTTCTTCTCGGGAACCAGGCGACCCACGTAAATGAGATCGACGGGCGGGTTCTGCGGTTCAAGCACGGTCAGTTGATCTTTGCGGTACAGCGCGTTTCGCATTGACAGGATCTTCTTCCTTGGGAATCGCTTGACTGCGGACGCGCATTCCGTTTCGGTGTACAGCAAGATCGCGCTTGCGAGACGGAACATGATCGATCGTAGCCATGCTGAGAAACGAGCTTCTCCACTTCGCGATGACATGTGCCCCCAAAGGACGATCGGTTTGCGACGGATCGATCGATGCAAAAGGACGTACCAAACATCCAGCATCCGTGGATTCAACGGCATCACGACGCCATCGGCCTGAGTTGCCTGCCCAACGACATCGTGATGCCACAACAGACGCTTCCCACAAAGCCATCGGTACTTGCTGAAACGCACGGGCAAACCGGTGTCGCTCACTGACCTGACGCCCGTTTCGTAGGCTTCCTCAAGCACGACAAGCTGGAGTTTGTCGCCAAGCTCTCGGTGGAGAAGGTTGAAGAACTGGATCCGATAATCCGGCAACACGGGTTGGACAACCAAGATCGTTCGCATTGTCTGATTTCAACGACGAGGCATTGCAATGAATGGATGAGCTGGCTGGGCAGCCTGCCGATAGTGAAACATGGATCGCTGTGCCAAACGCCGACGATGTGTGCGCATGGCGACTCGCCTACGTCCGATGTGTCACGTTTGTCCTTGAAAACACGTCGAGAACCAAGATCTGGCCCTTCGACGCCAGGAAGCTGAGGCCATGGACGCATGATTTCGCCAATGTGGTATCGAGGATCGCAAGGGATTTCGCAATGACTGCGACCGCCATGACGCAATCAAACAGAAGGTAGCCGATGCAAAAGCCGAGAATCCCCAAGTTGGAAAGCAACCACATCGCTCCCAGGGCGAGAAGCGCGGTCAAGACCCCCGCGACACTAGAAAACCAGGGCCGATTGATCACAAGTTGAAACTCGGCGCTGACCCACCAAATGGAGAGGGGAATGAGAGATATAACGAGCACTGACCACTCCGAGAATCCGACCTCAAACTCGTGGCTCGTCCATATCTCGAAAAGGGGTAAACCGCAGACCAAGAGCACTGCCGCGGCGACGAGGGTCAGGGCAATCGATAGCAACACCGAGGCGGAATGCAATAACCTTAGCTTGTCGCGATCATCATCAGCAAACGCAAGTTGGAACTCAGGTCCCAGGCTGATTCGCATGACCTCGATAAGCTGGCAACCTGACCGGACCACGATTCGCATGGCGCCCCAAAGCGCGGCGGAGGCAGAGTCGAGTGCGGTCGCTGCCAAGACGATCGAACCCTGAAAGAGAATGGCTTGCCAAAGAGGCGTCAACTGATGCCCCAAACCGACGCGAACCAAACCAGCCGCGCGATAGTAATCTGCAGGAATGCCCTGGATGCTGCCGAGTGACGCCTTGGCGCGAACAACGGTCGCCAAGAAATAGCTGACGTACCAAAGAACAGTGACTGCCAACAGCGATTGCGCCAACGTCATCGCCGTTCCCCCCAGCAATCCCACACCCACCACGACAGACAGCTCCGACACAAGGGAAAGGTTCGCCCAACGAATGGGGACGCTGGGGTTGCCAACTCCGTTCCACCAACCTCGAAGCGTGCCGGCGAGCATCTTGCACACGGCCGCCCCCACCAGTGAAAGCACAATCGCGATCGGGGACTCGACTCGAGTGACGGTTGAACCAAGCAAGTTGGTCTGGGCGAGAAGGAGCCACACGAGCAAGGTCACCAGGAGCAACACAAGCAACAACAGATGGTTGGCTCCTTTGAGCAGGCTCCAGGCTCGCCGATACTCCTGGTTTCTCACGTCGAAGCTGATCTGGACGGAGGCGGCCGTTCCCAGGCCAAGATTGGACATGGCAAGGAATGTTGGGATGGAACTCAACACCAGCCACTCACCGTAGTACGAGGCGCCCCAAGCCGCGACCAAAATGGGCACCGAAACGATCTGACGCAGCGCATTGAGCAACCGCCCCGCAAACGCAGACAAGGCCGTTCGTCGAAGACGGTTGTTAGAACCCATCAAACCAACTTCGGCTAAGCAGGATTCTTGACGGGCTTTCTGCCCTCGACCGCAAAGCCTCTCATGGGCCCCACGCGCGATTCGGTCTCAATCTCGCTGATCTCCGGAATCTCGCTCTCCATGCAGTTCTTTTGCTCTACCTGCTCGAAGCCCGATTGGGTCAACAAACGCTTGAGCGATTCCACGTCGTACATGAACTTGTGCGAATGGAAATCCGTCAGGGCCTCATAGACTCGTTGATGGGCTCGCCGCGGTCGCGAATTCGCCCGAAAATGAAGACGTTCATTGAGTCTTGAGGCCGCCTCTTGCGAGCCATGCGATTGCATGTAGTCACAGACATAGTCGTGGAGATTGGGAACGGCCAGGCGAAGCGTCCCTCCTGGTGACAAAATTCGGAAGACCTCCGCCGTCGCGTGCTCGGCTTCACAGTAGTACAGGTGTTCCCAAACATGACTTGCGTAGACGGCTTCGACCGACTCGTCTTGAAACGGCAGCTTCTTAAGCAGGTTCACGTATTTCACGTGACTCGGCCAGGCATGCTTTCGTCTTACCAAACGATTGATCGGAACCCTTAAGAAGCCCGGCAGCTTGGACGCCAAGAGATTCCAGCTTCCATCATAGTCTTGCCAGTTCGTGACCTCAGCGCAGGGGCCACAGCCCAAGTTGACCAGTGTTCGGTTCGAGGAACGGCTCATTGGATTGCTAGGCTCGCATGAGAACTGAGATCACGAATGACAATGACACGATGCGGAGGGTTACATCGCTTGTCGGCGGTAGCATGACGACGTTGCAAGAGTTCTGGCATCACCGTTTCCTAGCGAAGGCAAGCAGCACGGCTCTTGGCAGCGCACCGGCGGAGGCGATGCGGTGATAGACTCCACCGGCAATCGCCGTCGGCAAGCTGAAATTCATATAGGCCGAGGTGGGTTCCGTCGTGAACACGATTGCTGGATCGTATCCCGCAGTACGAAGCAGTCGCCGAAGACGTCGCTTCGTGTTTGCCCGATAGAGCTTTGGAAACACGTCAATCGACTGTCGATTCGGCTGTGACTTACTAAGCATCCACGCTTCGAGCGGGGTGTCTGCCACGACCGATGCCAACAGGTAGCTATAGTGCCAGTAGTTTGATGTTCGGAGGCAGAGTGACCCGCCTGACCTAAGCACCCGATGGATTTCCTGGAACGATTTCGTTGGTTCCGGAAGGTGCTCCACAACCCAGTCGGCAACAACCACGTCGACGGATTCATCGCCCAGCGGAATCGCATAGTCTTGCTCCGCACTCAGGACGTGGCATTCGTCTAAGGCCGGGTTCTGTTCCACCACGGGGTCCAAGTCGCAGCCGATCCGCCGCCCCGCTTTCTGCATGCTCCAAAGCGTGGCATGGTGTTCCAGCTCATCGTCTTCGAAGCTGGCCCCGCGCCCAGCTCCAAAGTCGAGGAGGGTGCAATCCCGTGGCATGATATGGTCCACGAAGCTGTAGAACCCCACGGTGCTGTCAAACTGAGATTGGCCCAGGGACACCAGCCCGGGATAGAACCACTCGATGACACGCTGACGGAGGCTGTTGGACATAGCTTCTTTCGGCAACACCGAACATCACCGCGTTTGTTGGTTCCGAAACAAGGCATCCGTTTGCACGATCTTGCCGCTCGCATCCTTCAAAAACGCAAGCGGTCGGACAAAGGAAAAACCAGCCTCATTCATGAACGACACGATGTCATGGAACAAGGGCTCGCCGTCATAGAGTTCCTCAAAGACGGTCTCCACAACCACATGATGGCACATCGGAACCAATTGCTGACTTCCACCCTTCAATGCCGCTAACTCCAGGCCCTGCAGATCGAGCTTGAGCAAGAGGGGTCCTTCCGGCTGCTCCTCATCCGCAAAACGATCGAGCGTCGTCATGGGCACATCGATCACCGAGTTGGTGGCGATGTCTTCGTGGACAGACTTCCCCGGCTTGAGACCTAGCACCGATGAGGTCTGACTGTCGGAGTTGCACTGGAACTCGACCGACCCACACGTCTCACCGAGCGCCACCTGGTGAAGTCGATGCTGGGACTCCCCAGACATGTTCTCACGAAGCTGCTGAGCCACGACTGGAGTTGGCTCAAACGAATGAACCACCGCACTTGGAAACCCGGCGACCGCGGCACGCGCAAACTGCCCGACATTGGCACCACCATCAATGATGGTGCGGTACTCGACCCCTTCCAGCTTGAGCTGGGCGATCAGGTTGGCTGACGCAAGCGAACGTGGCTTTTTACCGAAAGCCAGTTTTCTCACATGGGATGAGCCAAGGGCTGCGCAAAGTCTTTCGAGCTTCAGCAAGAACATGATGCGGAGACGTGTTCGGAGGCGGTCAAGCGAAGTTCAGCGCCAGTACGGTGAGGAGACGAGATCGATCAGAGCAACGGATGACACTCTCTCAACACGTCTTCGCACAACGATAGTCACTGTTTCAGGTAACGAAATGCTGGGCGACTGAATCGGAGAGACACATCCGGTGTCTCGAACGGGTGCACCAAATCTGACGTCTGATCCAATTACGACGCCCCGTCTTAGGCTAACTTCTCGCGAACGCCTCACGAGTGTCAAACACGCCTGAAGATCAAATGACACGATAAGGGTTGTATCGAACAGTCTCATTGCAACGGTTATGGCACTCAAACTGCCGCAGGACGCATTATCACGCCGCTGCGCGTTTGTTTTGTGGACCTCGTCAACATGCGTGCCTACACTCGACCTTGTGCATGGCCCCCTCCTTGCCCAGGTACCGTGTTGGATTTCATGCGTCGCAGGCTTCTTCTCTACTCGCTGAACTTCGCGCCCGAAGAAATCGGGATCGGAAAATACACGGGGGAGATGGTCTCGCAATGGCTGGAGAGTGGCTACGACGTGGTCGTTGTGACCGCGCCGCCCTACTATCCCGAATGGGAGGTTAAGGCCGCGTACCGTTCTTGGTGGTACGAAACAGACTCGGCAACGAGCCTTCCATCCAACTCAACGAAGCACGTACCCGAGGCGGGGAACCTGAGGGTCGTGCGGTGCCCGCTTTGGGTCCCCAAGAGGGTGAATGGATTTCGTCGCATCGTGCACCTGTCATCGTTTGCTCTCTCGAGTCTGCCCGTTGTCCTCTGGCAGGCGTTTCGCTTTCGACCTCAGTTGATCATGACCGTTGAGCCGGCGGCGTTCTGCATGCCGGCGACGTGGGTGGCCAGCAAACTGGTGCGCGCCAAGAGCTGGCTTCATGTCCAGGACTTTGAAGTGGACGCAGCCTACGAGCTGGGAATCCTCCGCCAGCCGCTTCTGCGACGCATCGTTTCCAGTCTGGAACGATTCTGGATGCGTCGGTTTGACCGGGTGTCGAGTATCTCGGGGAGGATGGTCGCCAAGTTAAGGAATAAGGGGGTTGCCGCTTCGAAAACGCGACTCGTCCCTAACTGGGTGGATTGCGACAAGATCTTCCCCATTGAGCATGAGGATTCGATTGAAACTGCGAGTCGTCGTGCGGAGCTGAGACGGGGTTTTGGGATCCCCGAGAAAGGCTGCGTTCTGATGTACTCCGGAAACCTGGGAGCCAAACAAGGGATCGAGGTCATCATCGAGGCCGCGCGTCGCGCGGCTGAACGCGATCGAGAAGACGATCCTGTTGAGCAGGAAGCGTTGCATTTTGTGATTTGCGGCCAAGGCGCCGCCCATGATTATTTGCGGGGACTCGCAAAGGGCCTCGAGAATATTCACTGGCTTCCGCTGCAACCCTTGGAGCGATTCAATGATCTCCTGAATGCCGCGGATATTCATCTGCTCCCTCAGAAGGCACGTGCGGCTGATCTTGTGATGCCCTCCAAACTGACCGGCATGCTGGCGGTCGGACGTCCCATCGTCGCCTGTGCTGAGCATGGCACTGAGCTTGCCGACGTGGTTGAGCATGTTGGTTATGTCGCAAAACCAGGCGACGCAGACTCGTTCTGCCGCGGGATCGAGCTGTTGGCAAACGATCGGGGTCTCAGAGAGAAGTTGGGACGAGAAGCTCGCTCCGTTGCTCTCGGAACACTGAGCCGAACCAAATTGCTCAACGACTTGGCCTTTGAGATCGAGGCCCTGATACCCGTGCCGAACGCGCGGCCCGACGCCGAGGCGTCCCTGTCAGATCAAGAGGAGCTGGATGCAGCGGTGGAGACCTCCGACGCGAACGCGAACGCGGATACGCCGATGGAAAGCTTGGTACGAACCTAGTTCGGTCGCCCTCCTGCGGGTGCCTTTTCGGGACTCAGCGACGCGATGTGAAGCAAATAGAGGTTGTCGATATCCTCGTTTTCCTCACCACTGACGACCACTAGAAAATGCTTGGAGAGGACCGCGTTCTCCGGGTGTCCGACACGGTAGGTACGCCCATTGGACATCGTGACGACGAACGGCACGAAAGGTTCGGCTGATAGAAGTCGTCGTAGCTCTTGGCTCATCGTGATGCGATCGGCGTCATGGGAATCAACCATCCACCTAGCATAGTCTCAGAAAGGAGAACGCGTTGACGCATGAATACGGCAACGCGTTCTTCGTGATCGCAAGTGTTGGTCCGCTGATCAGCGTCGATCGCGTTGGTAGCCGCCTCCGCCACCACCGCCGTAACCACCCCCGCCACCGCCACCGCCGCGGTAGCCACCGCCGCCGCCGCCGCCACCACCACGCGGTGCACGCGGACGCGCTTCGTTCACTGTTACATTCCGACCGCTGATCGCCTGACCATTGAGAGCCTCGATTGCGTCTCCGGCTTCGCCGCTATCGTCCATTTCAACGAAAGCGAACCCACGGCTACGTCCCGTTTCGCGATCCATGATGATGTTGACACTCGAGACGTTTCCGAATTCTTCGAACGCGCCGCGGAGATCATCTTCGGTCGCTGAGAACGCGAGGTTCCCCACATAAATATTCGTCACAAAACTAACCCTACAAACCGACACGCGAAGGACAGACGGCATCGACCTCGACAGCCCATGACGCTCTCCAGCACGCAGCCAAAAGGAAAACGCTTCCTCCAATTCGAACTGCTGCGTGCCTCTGCGTGTTCTCGCTGTGGGGAAGCCTGACCGATTGGGGGGCAGCCGTCAACGGTTTGGATGACTTTTCCAGCATTCCATTCGAGCATGGAAACGGGCGAATCCTGGCCGTCATGTGCGGCAATGCCCCCCAAAGGAAGCAAAACCACGGCTCTTCGATCCAACGCCCCACCGCGTCAGGCCGCCGTCTCAAAGCCGTACAACCTGCCAGAGGAGCTTGGTGTCAGGCACGAGATTGGATTGAACTCACGCTCGCGGATTGCGTAAGATGGCTCTATGGGAAAGGCAAATCGTTACGTTCTGAAGAAGACGGGGACCTCATCCGGGCGACGGTGCATTCGGGCGGGCGTCGCCCACTGGTGCCTGTGCCTGACGCTGGTCTTCTGTCCCGGGATCGCTCGGGGTCTCTGCTGCTGCAGCTTGGCGAGCACGACGTATGGTTCGATTTTGCAGGAAACGAAGTCAGCCTCCCACCCCAAGACATCGTGCTGTTGCCAGGCACCTCCGCGGACAACCCACACCGGTGCGCCCAGTTCCCAGGATTCCATCCTGGCCAAGGCCTGCGATTGTGATCCACTGGAGTGTCTCGCTCGTCTCCCCGAACGTGTGCCCTCCCTCCACGTCATCCAGGATGGTCTGACGAACATCCAGGCCGCGAAATCGGCTTGGTGCTACGTCAGAGAGGTGGATCACAAGGAGTGGCCCGATGAGGCCACTTCGGTCTCCGCGTTGAGCTCGCAGGATGTCTGCATTCGGCTCTGCCGTTGGTTGTGTTGAGAGAAACGTTGAAACCTTCAACGAACAGGCCCTGTGTTTGAAGGCAGGTGGGCCTGCTCTCAACTCACTCTTTCAACGGTACTTGCGATGAAAAGTTTTTCATATCTGGTTTTGGTTTTGGCCGTCGGGCTCGTCTCAGGTGTTTCCTTGCTGCCGATCACTCCTTCAGCAGCGGAGGCAAGCCTCACGTGTCCCTGCGGGCAGTGTGATCCCGGTTGTGCTTGCTGCAGCGGCCAGTCATGCGTTTGCTCGGCGTGCGCGTGCGATGATTGCGGTTGTTCGGTCCATTCGGTTGAGGCCGGGACAGCAAACTGCTGTGAAGCATCGAAACCCGACGATGTCGAATCAATCGACGCTCCTTAACGCACGGGGTCACGCTTAATGTCGTGACACAAGTTGCGCTAATTTCTCAGCGGCGGCCCCGTCATCGATGGCGGCCGCCGCTCTCTTCGCGCCCTGTTCCAAAGTTTCGACCCGTCCAACCAGTTTCAGTGCGGCGGCCGTGCCAGCGATCACGGTATCGCGGGGCGCGCCCAGCTTTCCAGCGAAGATCTCCTGAATCATTCGTGCGCTCGCAGGTGGGTCGGGTACCGCCAAGCTGTCCACATGTGCGGGCGTCAACCCAAAGTCCGCTGGTGTCCAACGCGATTCTTGCACCTCGTGATTCGAAACTTCCAAACAAATGGTTTCACCGGAGAGCGCCACCTCGTCTTGCCCGTCGTCGGCATGGATCACGAACGAACGATGGGTGTCCAACTTCGTGAGCGCAGCTGCCATTTTTTGCTGCGTGGATTCGGAGGCTGTTCCCAGCAACTGGTGAGTCGCACCCGCGGGATTGCAGAGGGGACCCAGGAGATTAAAGAGCGTGGGGACGGCCAACGAGCGTCGGATCCCGACCACGTGCCGCATGGCGGGATGCAACTTGGCCGCAAAGCAAAAGCAGATACCAATCTCATCCAGACACGCGGCGACGGCATCCGCATCCGATTCGATTTTGACTCCCAAACACTCCAAGACGTCGGCGGAACCGGTTCGACTGGTGGCTTTCCGATTACCGTGTTTGGCAACCGCGACCCCGGATGCCGCCGAAACGATGGCAACGGCGGTCGAGATATTGAACGTTCCCGATCCACTGCCACCGGTGCCGCACGTATCCAGCAGGATCTCGTGTTGATGGGGGATCCGTGTCATGTGACGTCGCATGGCGGAGGCCGCGCCAACCAATTCCGAAACCGCTTCGCCTTTTGCCCTTAGCGCGAGCAGGAATTGGCCCACTTTCTCCGCGTCAGCACTCCCAGACAACATCGCGTCGATCAGGCTGGCTGTTTGTGAAGCCGACAAGTCTTTGCCCGCGTTGGCTAGCGCGATCGCATCGTCGAAACAGTGGGTCACGTCGGTCTTGGAATCAGACATGGTTCGTTCTACCCGCGTCGTCGTCGAGCCAAAGGAATTCGCACGGCGATGCCCCATTCGGCACGCCAGCCCTGGATCTTAGCAATGATCGGTGGCAAGGGATGCTCCACGAGTGCCGCAACTGCTAGCGAGCGACTGCGGCCGGCAACCGAGCGACCACGCAGTCGGCAACATCGTCAGGCTGCCGACGATTGCCATCCAGCTTGGCCTCGATTCCATCGCGTGGGACTCTTAGACTGTCAGGCATGACACGAAAGATCATCCTGGACTGTGACCCTGGCATCGATGACGGCATCGCGCTGATCTTGGCTTTGTTCGACCCCCGACTGGAAGTGATGGCCATCACACCGACCGCGGGCACGGTCGATGCCGAACAGGCCACCACCAACGTGACCGCGATCATCGGAAAGTTGGATCCGGTGCGTTATCCGAGGCAGGGGCGCGCCTTCGTTGCAAACGACACCGGAATGCCGACGGACGCCCACTTGAACGGCACCGATGGGCTTGCCAACAGTCATTTCCCGCACGCGAGCCGCCAACATGACCAGCCGTCCGACAAGGTCATCACGGATCTCATCCGTCGCTACCCGGGTGAAATCACCTTGGTTTGCTTGGGGCCGCTGAGCAATTTGGCGCGTGTTTGCCAACGCGACCCTTCTGCGCTGCCTTTGCTTGACAAGGTGGTCATCAGTGGTGGTGCCGTGAGCCACGCGGGCAACGCGACTGCGGTTGCCGAACGAAACTTCTACTTCGACCCGGTTGCGGCGCGGACGGTGATGGCCTCCCCGATCACGAAGAGTCTGGTTCCGCTGGATGTTGCGGAGGCGGTTACCTTTGGCGTCGACCTGTTGGACCAATTGCCGTCGACGCAGACCCGGGCGGGCGAGCTTCTTCACAAATGGCTCTCGTTCGCGTTTCGCGTGGCCCACCAGCGGCTCGGCCGTGAAACGATCGCGTTGCAGGATGCCTTGGCCGTCACGGCGGTGACCGAACCGGAGTGGTTTCAATGGCAGGACATGGCCGGCGACGTGGAGGTGGCAGGTAATCTGACACGCGGCATGAGTGTTTTTGACCGGCGGCTTCGGCCCGAGTGGCAAACCAACATGGAAGTGGCACGACGCGTCAATGTTGCCGACGCCCGCGACGCGATCGTTCGTGGGCTTCGATACGCGGGGCAGCAGACCTGCTGATGTCCGAGGCCGATGAAGACTCCCTCGAACCGTGTCGCAAGGCTTTCCAGGAACGCTTGCTCGATCACTGCCGTGACCTGGAAGGTAGCACGCATGGCGGCGCCAAGCATGCGATGGTGTACGCATCCATTCGCGATATCGTTGCGAAAGACCCCGATTGGACCATGGCCTCGCTAAGGTCCATGCCGAGATCCGCTCACACCGTGCTCCTGACTGCATTCTCAGGGATCGGACGAGCCGTACTCCCAGTCGTGCTGCGGTGTCTCGCTTCGGACCAACCCGAACAACGCCATGACGCCGCAATGGTCCTATGCATTTGGGCGACACGCGGGTATCTCTCCGGCGCTGATAGAAATGCGATCGAAACGGCACGACAAGGCAGCCCACATCGAGAGCCGAGCGTCGAAAGCATCATCGACAGTGCCCTAGCGCGACTGCGAACTTAGAACCCGGGTCAGCCGAAAACGGTTAACATTCGGATTGTCGACAACAATTCCCACAGTCTGTCCCTGCCAACGCGTTCATCATGAAAACCGCTCCCTTTGATGCTGCGGATCTCGCAAAGTCTGTGATCGCCGTCCCTCCCCTGGCACGCGACTCTCAAGCCCTTGTCTGTGAAGCGGAGAACCGCAAGCTCATTCGTTTCCTCGAAGACGGTGGCGTGCGTTCCTTGCTGTATGGCGGCAACGCCGTTCTGTATCACACATCGCTTACGGAATACGATGCGATCCTTCGGATCGTTTCTGAAGCCAGTGGCTCGGAAACGGTGGTCGTTCCCTCCTTTGGGCCATCCTATGGCATTGCCTGCGATCAAGTCGATCGTTTGAAGGAACATGGCTTTCCAACGGCCATGCTGCTTCCATCCCGCGACATCGTCGACTCCAGCGGGATTGCCGTGGGGATTCGACGGCTGGTTGATCGTTACGGAAAGCCCATCGTGCTGTACTTGAAGCACGATCGCTGGATGGATCCCCAGGACATTGAATCACTGGAACGTGACGGCTGCCTTTCTTGGATCAAGTACGCGGTTGTGCGTGAAGACCCATCCAACGACGAATACCTCAACGAGGTGATCAATGTCTTTCCCAAAGAACGACTTGTCAGTGGCATTGGCGAACAACCCGCCATCGTGCATTTGAACCAGTTTGGCATCACAGGTTTCACCAGCGGATGCGTTTGTGTGGCGCCGTCGCGCAGCATGGCCATGCTGCGTGCGATCCAGTCCGGCGACCTGGGTGCCGCGGAATCCATCCGGCAATATTTCCGGCCCTTAGAATACCTGCGAGACTCGATTCATCCGATTCGCGTTTTGCACGCCGCCGTTCAGCACGCTGGTATCGCCGTCACCGGCGAAATCCAACCGATGCTCAGCGATGTCGATGCGGCAACGCAGTCCCGCATCCTGGAAGCCCTGCAGACGATGGGCGTTGCCTGAGAACGACCTTTGAGTCGAGCCTCGTTCACGCGATCATTTCATCGACAACACGGCCGTGGACATCCGTCAAGCGAAAGTCGCGGCCGGCGTAACGATACGTCAAACGTTTATGGTCGTAACCTAACAATCGCAAGGTGGTTGCGTGCAGGTCATGAACGTGAACGCGATTTTCCGCGGCTCGAAAGCCAAGCTCATCACTGGCGCCCACGGTGGTCCCGGCCGCACAGCCACCTCCGGCCATCCACATGGTGAAACCATAGTGATTGTGGTCACGACCATTCATTTTGCCCTGATTGCTACCCTTTTTGGGCATCTCGACCACGGGCGTGCGTCCAAACTCACCGCCCCAGATCACAAGCGTTTCATCGAGCAAGCCCGTTCGCTTAAGATCCTCCAGCAAAGCACCAATGGCCTGGTCAACCTTCTGGGCACAATCACGATGCTTCTTTGCCAAGTCATCGTGGCTGTCCCACGGTTGGCCGGCGCCCGTGTAAAGCTGCACGAATCGAACGCCGCGCTCCACAAGGCGACGCGCGATCAGCGTTTGACGTGCGAAATCCCCCTTGCCGTACATCTTGAGCGTCTCTGCGGTCTCGCGTGAGACATCGAACGCCTCCGCTGCTTCGCTCTGCATGCGATAAGCCAACTCAAAGGACTCGATGCGCGCTGCCAAGCGATCATCCTCGGCACGCTGCTCCGCGTGCCTGCGATTGAAGCCCTGCAACAAATCCAATTGCTGCCGTTGGTCCCGACGCGACACCGCGGTGCCGTGGATGTTCTCAATCAAGCGTTCGATGCTTCGATGACTGCTGTCAACATAGGTCGCCTGATACTTCCCCGGTAAGAAAGCGTTCTGCCAGTTCTGTGATTCCTTGATCGGATATCCCCCCGGGCACATGGTCACAAACGAGGGCAGGTTGTCATTATCGCTGCCCAACCCGTAGGTCACCCAGGACCCAAACGCGGGACGAATCAATCGTGACTCGCCACAATTCATCAACAACAACGATGGCTCATGGTTGGGCACATCCGCGTGCATGGAATGAATCACACACAAGTCGTCAGCATGCTTGGCCGTGTTCGGAAACAGCTCACTGACCGGCAAACCACGCTCACCGTAGGGCTCGAACGCGTAGGGCGACCCTAAAACGTTCCCTGTCGGGCGTTCCGTTTTCAGGTTGCCCATGGGGGCCGTCTTGCCCGAAAACTTGGCAAGTTCCGGCTTGTGGTCAAAGGTATCCACCTGGCTTGGGCCCCCGTTCATGAACAGGTGGATCACGCGTTTCGCCCGCGGCGCGAAGTGCGTTGGCACGTTCCCGGCGAATCGCTGCGCGTCCAGGGCGCTGACTTCGCTGGAGCGGACCAGCATGTCCGTTAGCGCGAGACCTCCCATCCCCATGCCGCACTGATGCAACCACCGGCGTCGCGAAAGACCACTGTCGTGGCCGGGAGACACGTCTTTTGCCATCATCGCATTCTCAATCTACGAATTTCTCAATCGACGAACGCAAACTCATCGGACAACAACAACACTTGCGCCAACTGCCCTCGCCGGTCCAGAACACGTGCCTTCTTTGCCTCAAAGGGACCACTGAAGTCATCTTCGCTGCTGGCTTCGAGCTGCGTTCCGTTATCCGCGTCTAGAACAAGCCTGGCGCGCCAAAAGACGGAGTCATGATTCATGGTTGGACCACTGCGGACAATGAAGTCCACCGTCTGCCCCTTCTCCACGCGTCCGCCCAACTTGGAGAGGGGACGGTTGTTGGAGAACTGCCGTCCCGAGTAAACGACCTTCTCGCCGATCTTCAAGACCGCGATCACGCCATCACCCTGCTTGTTTCGATGGCCAATCATCCCCGTCACACTGACCCAGCCGGCAACAGGTGGGTTCCAGCGACGCACCACCGCGACCGTGTCGCCCAACCCTGGATGTGCGAACTCCTTCGCCAAGGATGCGTACGTGTTGCCGGAGTCGGATTCGCCCGGAGGCGGAACCTGATACTTCCATCGCCCCGCGACGAAGTGTTTCATCGGTTTGAAATCAAGCAAGTCACCCGCTTCCCAGCGACCTGTCCCATACTGCCACAACGCGCGTGGATCCGTTGCCAGCAAGGGCTCTTCGCTGGGAAGGCGCAGGTAGGCAGCGGATTCACTTCGTTCCCACGCCGAAGGACTGCGTCCCAGAACACGCCGAAACAGAGCGTCGACAAACTCCAGCGGTTGGGAGGCATCCCGGCAATCTCGCTCCGCCGCAGCACGCACATTCACGGCGAGTTGCGACATCTGCGGCGAATTCATCAGAAACAACGACTGTTGGGGCACGGTTGTGTAGGAACGTCCCGGCGAGTGCATGTCCGGACTGGCGAAATCAAAGGTTCGAAACAGACCCGGCAAGTTCTGTCGATCGATGTAAGCGTAGAGCGTCCGACGAGGACTCAAGGTGGAACCGGTGATCTCAATGGACGGTCCACCCACAACGCGATCGAGCTGATCGGCGCATAGCAGCATGGAATCGCGCATCGATTCGAAGTCACGGCGACGTCGTTCACCGCGCAGCCAAAGTTGGTTGTCGGGATCCGCTTCGGTCGTCTTTCGATTCGATGCGGTCGTCCGCTGATAGGTTTGGGTATGAACGATCCGGCGTACCAAGCGTTTGACACTCCAATCGCTCACGAAGCCATTTGCCAGATCATCCAGCAGGCCGGGGACACGGGGCGGTGGGGTTCGGTAGCCGAAATCGCTCGCGGAGTTGACCAATGGTCTGCCGATCAGATGCCCCCAGACTCGGTTGACCATCACGCGAGACGTCAGCGGGTTGGTCGGATCGCCGATTCGTTGTGCCAGTTCCAATCGACCGGTTCCGACGCGAAACTCCGGTTCATCGACTTGTCGCAAAGCGGTAAGATAGCGGCGCGGCGCGGGTTCGCCGCGGCGACCACGATTGCCACGCACAAACACGTATGAGGGCTTGATCTTCGGACGGTCGACCAACATGAGTGGGCTGGCGGGTTGGGGACCGTCTTCTGGCACGGCTGGTTCGACGCTGTTTTCCAGCATGCCATACAAACCGTAGTAGTCCACGGTCGGAATCGGATCGAACTTGTGGTCGTGGCACCGGGCACACTGAACGGTCAGTCCCAACAACCCGCGAGTGATCACGTCGATCCGATCATCCAGGGTGTCCTCGTGTCGCAAGAAACGCCGACCGATGGTGAGGAACCCCATCGCGTCCGCGTTGCCCTCGTCATTATTTGGGTCGGTTTGATCACCCGCCAACTGATGACGGATCATCTCGTCATAGGGCATGTCCGTCGCAAACGCCCTCAAGACCCAGTCGCGATAGCGTTCCGAACCTTTCAATCGCCGTTCCTTTCCCGCCGTTGCGTAACCACGGGTGTCCGCATAGCGAGCGACGTCGAGCCAGTGACGTCCAAAGCGTTCCGCGTAGTCCGGTGATGCCAAGTAACGATCCACCACGCGAGTGACGGCATCGGGACGTCTGTCAGCGACAAACCGGGCGATTTCCGCCTGTGACGGAGGTAGACCGGTCAAATCAAAAGCCAACCGACGCAACAGTGCCGGGCGATCCAGTGGCTTGGACACGGTGAGACCTTCCTCTGCAGCGGCATCCAGCACCAGCGTGTCGATCACATCGTCCTGCGAAGTCAGATCGTTCTCGATCGCATGGAGGTAGGCCTCTCGCAACCGAAGCCCGGTAGCCTCCCTTGGTGGGCGAAATGCCCAGTGATCCGATGGCTTCGTCGGACCGCCTGCGTCCGCCCCCGTGCCCTCAACGGTCGCCTCCTGACGCGGGTCAATCGCTCCCGACTCGATCCACGTTTGAAGAATCGCGATCTCTTCACCATCCAGTTTGCCATCGGGCGGCATCTGCATGTCAAAGTCTTCGTAGGAAACGGCGCGCAGCAATACGCTGGCGTTCCCGTTGCCAGGAACAACGGCCGGGCCATGGCTGCCGCCGCGTGCAAGTGCCTCCGCAGTATCGACCCGCAACTCACCGGCTGCCTCATCGGCTTCAACGGAGTGACATTCGTAGCAACGTTCCACCAGAAGCGGACGCACCTTGTTCTCGAAAAAAAGCAGCTTGTCGGGGGTCGGTTGCGTCGAAGACGCAGCAGCCTGCGTCGCCCGGTCCGCGTTGATCGCGGCAACACCCTGATTGACATCGTCCGCAGCCGCGGCCATGCCCACGTGGACTACCAGCGAGCAGAACGCAATGAGCGCGGATCCCGAGCGCCGAGCGCGGGCAAAGGCCCAAAACATCTGCTTCAAAGTGCACATCCGGTCGATGCCGTCCGAGAGTGAGCACGACACCCGCGCGGTTCACGGCGCGAGATCGTTGGGGGTGGGAATGAAGGCGGGACACAGCGGATCGATCAGCGGCCTGAGCCGCTCATTCGCGATCAGATCAGCGATGCGGGGTCCATTGTAGCCGCAGTCAAGAAGGTCACCAAATCGGATTGGAACACCGCCTCGTCCCGGCCAAAGGCTTGCTTTCTCCCGAGACCCCTTTTCGTTGGACGCGTCCAGTCCCTAAATTCTTCGTTCCTGTCGGCAATCCATCGCTGCTGACATTGCGATCCTACCCCCACCTTTCAGGAATCCCCATGGCTGGTACTGAACGACGTCGCGAAATCCGACGTGTCCGAGCACGACGAAGAAAAACGGCCAAACTGGTTGCCCGTGCCAAGGCCGGCACCATGGAGAAGGCGGAAGCCATCCGCAAGCTCCGCAAACTGACGCCCGGTGCGGACGTGGTCATCGAGCGTGAAGGCCTCGCAACCTGACCGTCGCCCCATATCAGCCGAATCGCGTTAGCGACCGGTTCTCACACGATTTTGAGAAGTTTGCGGAACCTTTCAGCGCGAGCGCGGAACCGTGAGCGAAAGCTCTGCGGCTGATGCAAGATTTGGGCTAGCCCCTTGCCAGTTCGGCGTTCCAAGTGGATTGGGCCAAAATCTTCTCGTTTGGACGCGAACCCACGCTAGCCCTGCGACGTAGACCCGTCCAAAATTCCTCCCCATCGAATCTGATATCCCGCCCGTTCAAGCTACTCGGACCAGGCAACATGGCACCAACCGAAGGTGATTCTGAATCTTCGCAGACCGCGCGCCCGATGATTGAGGCTGTGGGACTTAGCAAGTTCTACGGTCCCTTTGCCGCCGCACGCGACGTGACCTTCAACGTGGGCGAGGGCGAACTGGTCGCGTTCCTGGGGCCCAATGGTGCTGGCAAGAGCACCACGATGAAAATGCTGACGGGTTACATCGCCCCCAGCGAAGGCGAAGCCAGGATCGCGGGTCACAACATGATGGACGACCGCCTCGAAGGCAGCCGTCATCTGGGATACCTGCCAGAAAACGGCCCTCTCTACCCCGAGATGACTCCCCTTTCGATGTTGGAGTTCTTCGCCGACGCACGCGGGCTCACATCAGCACAAAAGAAGGACCGTATTGAGGCCGTGGTCGAAATCTGCGACCTCTCAACCGTCCTCTACAAAGCCACCAGCAAGTTGTCCAAGGGTTTCAAGCAGCGGGTGGGCATGAGTCAAGCCCTGCTCCATGAACCCGACGTTTTGATCTTGGACGAACCGACCGCCGGACTGGATCCAAACCAGATACGCGGCGTTCGCAAGACCATGCGGAAACTCAGCGAAACCAAGACGATCCTGCTCAGCACACACATCCTCCAGGAAGTCGAGGCGATGGCGGATCGCGTCGTGATGATCAACGAAGGACGCATGGTCTACGACGGCGATGTCGAGGGCCTCAGACGGACGGGCGAGGGTGACTTGGATCACGCGTTCTACAGCCTCACTGGGAGTGTCGCGGACTGACACCGGTCCCGTCGCGAGCTCGCAAGCCTTCATCTCCCATGCGGATTTTGATGACTCAGATGGGCCTTGCCTTCCTTTTGGACCCGCTTGTCTGACGGCCTCTGGGTCCGAGCTCCCGACAACTCACTCCCCTAAACATTCGCACAACGTTTCGTTCACCACTGAATACGAAGAAACATGGCGCTCAATAACGTCCTGATAGCTCTTTTGAGCCTCCTGGCTTACGATGCGATCTTCATCCTGCTGCTAGCGGCGATCGTCGCCTTCTTGGCGGGGACCAAGCGTGCCGCCTTTGCGGTGATGCGACGCAACTTCATTGGCTATTTCAGTAACCCGACGGGCTACGTTTTCCTCTGTATCTTCGTCTTCCTGACGTCGGTTGCCGCTTTCTGGCCCTACGAGTTCTTCAATAGCAATCTCGCGACCCTCGACCAGCTCAACTACTGGTTTCCTTTGGTGATGCTGGTGTTCATCCCGGCCATCACGATGAGCATCTGGGCGGAGGAGAAGCGGCAAGGAACCGACGAGTTGCTTTTGACGCTACCCGCCGATGACTTTGACATTGTGATCGGCAAGTACATGTCCGCCGCTCTGATTTTCACCGCCTCGCTCCTGTTCAGCCAACTGAGCACTTTCACGACCCTGGCGATTTTAACGGAAGGCGAACTTGATACCGGCCTGATATTCGCAACCTACCTGGGCTACTGGTTTGTTGGATTGACGATGATTGCGATCGGCATGGTCGCATCCTTCTTGACGGGCAACCTGACCGTGGGATTCATCCTGGGTGCCTTGTTCAACGCACCCCTGGCATTCGCTTCCCTGGCCGATTCCGTTAGCCCAAACCAACGCTTGGCCGAGTGGATCCAGGGCAGCGGGATTGCGAGGCCGTTTGACGACTTTGGTCGCGGTGTGATCTCCGGCTCATCCGTGATCTACTTCGTCTTGGTCGCCGCTGTCGGGCTGTACCTGTGCATGGTTCTGATTGGCCGGCGTCATTGGACCGGCGGCAAAGACGGTAACCAGATGGCCTGGCATTACGTCGCTCGTGCACTCGCGTTGGTCGTCTTCACCGTCGGGGCGGTTCTGTTTGCACGGAATCAGGACTTCTTCCGACAGGACATGACGGAAGGACGCGTCAGTTCCCTGGCCGATTCGACGCAGGATTTGATACGCAATCTGGACACCGACAAACCGATCGTGATTGATGCGTTCATCAGCAAGGAAGTTCCGGAACTCTATGCAAAGACGCGTTATGACCTGGTCAATCGACTCAAGGAGTTTCGTAGCGAAGCGGCCAAGAGTGGTCGCACGATCGAGGTGAATCTTTATGACGGGATCGAGTTGTTCAGCGAAGACGCGGCTCTCGCAGCGGAACGATTCGGGATCGAACCCGTCACACGCATGTTCCGTGAAAAGGGCTCTTACACTCAAAAGCAACTGATCATGGGGGCGGCGTTTCGATCGGGCTTGGAAAAAGTCACGGTGCCTGTCTTCGAATACGGTATCCCCGTCGAATATGAGTTGGTGCGTTCCATCAACACCGTCGCGAAGGGCTCCCGAAAACGCGTTGGCATCGTTTCGACCGATGCGCGGCTGATGGGCGGCTTTGTGATGGGGGGGATGCAGATGCAGAACGTCGAGAAACACCCGCTGATCGATGAACTGGCAAAGCAATATGAAGTGGAAGAGGTGGCCCTGGACGCCCCCGTCACCGCGGACATGTACGATGCTCTGATCGCCGTGCAACCGTCTTCTCTGGCTCCACAACAATTCGACCGATTGGTCGAAGCTGTGCAGGCCGGTGTCCCAACCCTGATCTTCGAAGACCCTCGTCCCGTCGGAGCGCAATACATCACGGCCACGGGTTCACCGAAGCAGTCTCCTGGTGGCATGTTTGGCGGTGGGGGAGGCCCACAGCCCAAGGGAGACATTCGAACGCTGTGGGATGCCCTGGAAGTCACCGTTCCGGGTCAGCCATCGATGCAGGGACCCGGCCTCTTCGACGGCGAATTGGTCTGGCAAGATCACAACCCCTATCCGAACCTCGAAGCGGCCACCCCGTTGTGGCTGTTCGTCGATGAAGCCGCCGCTGGTGTTCAGGAAGGGGAGGCTCTCAGTGATGAGAGCATCATCACGTCCGGTCTTCGACAGGTCTTGGCGATCCTGGCTGGTGGGGTTTATCCCAAAGACGACGGGATGCTGACACACACACCGCTGCTGACGACCTCCTCCACGTCCGGGACCCTCGATACTCAAACCGTGCAGGAGATCATGAGTGGACGGTCGTCCTTTGCGACCGAGATCAAGGGCACGTCACCTCAAATTCCGATCGCGCTGCAGATTGAAGGGCCGGCCACTTCCGCAGAACCTAGCGAAGAAGAGTCCGACGCCGAAACGAAACCGTCCCGAGGATTGAAGGTCGTTTACGTCGCGGACACCGATCTGATCCTGCCCGAATTCCTGCTGATTCGTGCGGATCCGGATCAGATCGCCGACATGCGTTTTCAGTTCCAGAATGTGACCTTTGTGCTCAACGCCATCGACTACCTCACGGAGGAATCGGGCTTCATTGACGTTCGCAACCACGAACCCATCTTCGCGAGCCTCAAGATGATCGACTCGGTCAAGGAACAGGCCTCCGCGGAGGTACGTCTGCGAAGTCGCGAGTTTCAAACGGAGTTCGATGCAACGATTCGGGAAGCCCAGGAAAAGATCGATGGGGAACTGCAGTCACTCCGCGAAGAAATTGATTCGTTGGAAAAGAAACGAGAGGACGGCCAAGTCCCGCCGAGCGTCCTTCGTGAGAAGTTGACGGCGTTCAACATCAAGCAGGAAAATCAGAATCGCATGCTGCAAGTGCGGCGTCAGAAGTTGGAACGTGAACGCGACCAAAAGATCCAGGACGTTCGACGCACCGCCGACCAGCAAGTCACCACGATCCAAAACCAGGTGAAGGGTGCCGCGGTGGTTCTGCCGTGTATCCCTCCGCTCATCATCGGCGTGATGGTGTTCGCGTCGCGACGACTGCGCGAACGCGAGAACATCAGCAAGAGTCGTTTGAAGTGATCGAAATCGCTCGAATGCAATCATCCTGAGCTGGCATTCGCACGAAGCCGCGAAGAAGAACATGGGCCACCTGGCCGATTCCCAACCCTTTCTAGAGATCTACGAACGTGAACGAAGAAAAGAAAACGGGAGCCTTTTGGGGCATCGCCGCGGTGATGTTGGCCGTCGGTCTTTTCTTTGCCAGGCCGGCGTCCAACACCGAGGATTCCGAGATTGGTCCGGGCACACCTCTGTTTGAAGAATTCAAGGACCCTTTGGCGGCCACCAGTCTGAAGGTCGTTTCCTTCGATGAAGACCAAGGGCAACTGGATACCTTCGAAGTGCGTCGTGACAGTGAGTCCGGTCAGTGGACCATCCCGTCGCGAAGTGGTTATCCCGCCGATGCCGTCGAACAGATGAAGGACGCGGCCAACTCACTGGTTGGGCTCCAAATCTTGGACGTGCAAACTCGAAGCGCGGAGTTCCACGACGAGTTGGGGGTGGTCGAACCGAAGTTGGACGACTTGGAAGTCGGCGATGAGGGCGTCGGACGGCTGGTGAGCTTTCGAGACGCGTCGCAGAAGACCCTCGCGGGTCTGATCATCGGCAAGCCGGTGAAGGACGAAGAGGGCAAAATCTATGTCCGCAAGCCAGGCCAGGACCCGGTCTACGTGGTCAAGCTCGATGACTCGGTGCTGACAACGCGTTTTCAAGACTGGATCGAAGATGACTTGCTGCAACTCAGTAGCATCGACATCGAGGAAATGGAGATCAAAGACTACTCAACGTCCATGAACCTGCGTGGATCCGTCGACTTGGTTCGCAACTACACGGCCGAAGTGTCTTTGGATGGGTCCACGTGGCAGCTGGATCAGTTGTTGGAATTTGATCGCGATAACCCGCTCGCCGAACCGACGCTCGTGGAAGTGGATGCAGATCGAGAGCTCAACACCGACAAGATCAACGACATCAAGAACGCGCTGGATGACCTCAAGATTGTCAACGTGGTTCGTAAACCGGACGGTATGAGCGCGAGCCTGAAGGCGGATAAGAGCCTGCTCGAAGACACCGAAGCCAGCACTTCGCTTGCGACGCGCGGTTTCTTGCCCGTCCAAATCGGCCCGGGCGGCTCAGCCGAAATTCTCTCCGCCAACGGTGAATTGACCGCCACCACCAACGAAGGCGTTCAGTACGTCTTGCGGTTTGGAAACGTTTCCGGGCTGACCTCCGACGAGGACAAAGCGGCAGCTGAGGAAGAGGAGGACGAGTCGACCGATTCCAGCACCTCGGTGAACCGTTATCTGCTCGTCACCGCCCGCGTGAACGAGGCACAGTTCCCGCCCCCGGAATTGCAGCCCGTGCCGCAATCCATCCAGGAGTTGGAAGCGATGCTGGGTGCGGAAGAAGAGGATTCGGAGGAGATGACGGAAGTCGTGGCCGACGAGCCGGATACCGAAGAGGCCGACACGACCGAAATGGCTGAACCTGCCGACGCATCCGAAGCGACTGATCCCGAGTTGAAGGCCGAGGAAGCCTCCGAAGGCCAAGCGGAAGAAGTCACAGAAGAACCCGCGTCCGAAGAACCTAAAGCCGAAGCGGGAGAGCCTGAGGGTGAAGCGACCGTAAGCGATGCGGGATCCGCCACCGGGGAGGGTCAAGGCTTTGCAGATGACGAGGATGCGGAAGACGCCTCCGACGAGGAAACCCCAGAAGATTCAAACGCAACGTCGGCAGATGACGGCGAGGAATCCGAAGACGAGTCTTCCGACGAGGAAGATTCCGAAGACTTTGCAAGCCTGACGGACGAAGAGAAGCAGGAACGTTTGGAAGCCGAGCAAGAGAAAGTCTTGAAGGAAAACCAACGCTTGCTGGATGAACGCAAGGATCGGTTGGCCGAAGCCAAACGACGTGTCCGTGAACTGAACGAGCGTTTTGCTGACTGGTACTACGTGATTCCCGAGACCACGTATTCCGAACTTCGTGTTGGTCGCGAAGACCTTTTGAAGGCGACCGAGCCGGTCACCGATGAATCGACCGGTTCCGATTCGCCAATCCAACTGCCGAATTTTAACCCGGGGCAGTGAGCCGCTGATCGCCACCAGACTCACCCTCCCACGCGTAGCGAAGGGAGGGTCGAAATCGAGCCTCAGGCGAGATTTCAGGGAGGGCGCGGGTACGATGTCTGGTTAGCGGCCTTGTTTTCTTGCGACAGGCCCTCCCCGGCCACGCTGACGCGGGCCGACCCTCCCACGGCAGAGCCGCGGGAGGGTGATATTGGTGCGGCGAAGTTTTGACGGTGGCGACCGGCGAGAAGTGTCTCCAAAAAGACTTTGAGCGAGACGGCGTCACCCCGTTCCGAGATGCAAAATTCGCGACTCGATGGGACCGCTACCGTTCCCCAACCCGGGAGCAATGCTGATCGCTTGGGAAACGGCACTGATCGCGAATTGAACAGCGCTGTGCATGCGTTCGTCCAACGGCTGGGTCGGGTCCGTGATGGCAAGCCGAGCGGCGATGGTCGCCGACAGACTGCAACCCGCACCGTGCGTGTGGTGTGTCGCGTGGTCTTCGCAAGCGATCGACGTGACTTGCTCTTTATTGGCAAGAAAATGGAGTCGATCGGCACCGACTTTCCCTGCCTTCAGCAGGGTGAATGCAGGTCCCATCCCGCGAAGCTGCTCCGCCGCCTCGGCAAAGTCATCCTCACCCGCGGATTCCAATTCACGCCCCAAGAACGCGGACGCTTCGAATCGATTGGGGGTCACCAAGGTTGCGATCGGGAACAGGAATTCGCGGTAGGCGTCCACCGCGGCGGCGGAGGCCAAGGAATGCCCGTGCTTGCTCACCAGAACCGGGTCGACGACCAGCTCACCTGAGAACCCACGCAACCGCCCAGCGATCGCCTGAATCAGATTGGCCTCCCCCAGGGCGCCCGTCTTGATCACCAACGGCGTGATGTCTTCCAGGACCGCATCCAACTGCCGAAGCACCAGATCTTCTTCCATGACACGCACATCACGGACGCCCTGCGTGTTCTGCACCGTCAGCAGGGTCACGACCGACATGCCATAAACGCCAACTTGCTGGAACGCCTTGAGATCGGCCTGCAAGCCCGCGCCACCGCTGGGATCAGAACCGGCAATGGTCAACGCGGTCGAGCCCACCGCCAACTCAACTTCAAACGATGCCTCGTTCGCATCGCGTTCATCCGCCGGTCGTATCAAGATCCGCTTCCTGTGGGTGCAAATCAATAACGCAAGAGAGCGGTACCCCATGCGAGTCCCGCCCCGAATCCGCATAGCAAGACCAGATCATCGCGTCGGAGGCGATCCGCGCGAATCGCTTCATCCAATGCCAGCGGAATGCTGGCACCCGAAGTGTTTCCGTAGCGATCCAAGTTGACGAACACGCGATCGGCTGGAACGCTCAAATCAGACACGGCCGAATCAATGATCCGTTGGTTCGCCTGATGCAGGATCACCAGGTTCAAGGCACCGGAATCCACCTCCGCATACCGCAAGACATCTTTTGCGGACTCATCCACCACGCGGACAGCCCACTTGAACACGTTCCGACCGTCCATCTTCAGGTACTGTTGACCGCCGGCATACGCCTCCGGTGAAAGCGGTTGTTTGGTACCTCCTGCGGGGATGCAGAGCATTTCGCCACCGCATCCTTCGCTGCCAAGTTGATAGGCGAGGCGACCCGTCGGGAACGCAGTGCCCGCGTCACCCATGGAGGCCGCACTGGAATCGGGTGTCAGCAAAGCCGCGCCGGCAGCATCGCCGAACAATGGGTATGTCTTCTTGTCATCCGGATCAATCGTTCGGCTCATCAAATCCGCTCCCACGATGAGAACGTTCTTGGCATTGCCGGAAGCCACAAACTGACTGCCCGTCACCAAGGCGTACATGAAACCGGCACAGGCCGCACCCACATCCATAGCCGGCGCCGTCGCCCCCAACCGTCGTTGAAGCTGACACGCCGTTGACGGAGTCGGGTGATCGGGCGTGATGGTCGCCACCAGAATCAAATCAACATCCGAAACGGCCACCTCGGCTGCCTCCAAGCAACGCACGGCGGCCTCATAACAGAGATCGCTGGTCGCGGCATCTGGAAGCGCGTGCCGGCGCTCACGAATGCCGGTTCGTCGCACGATCCATTCGCTATCGCAACCCAATGCCGCCAGGTCTTCATTCGTGACAACCCGCTCCGGAACATAGGCGCCCGTCGCAGCGATCCGGACACCTTGAACCATCCCCATGCGTCCGCGCGACTCCGCGACTGCAGCGGAACTCACGCCCGGACCAGCCAACCCGGATGCTTCGCCGGAATCGGGTGCGGATCCGGTGGTGGCTTGATCGCGCGGCGTGTCGTGACCGGTATCCAGACGTGAGTTCTTGAGGATTGCTGAGCCCTGCATATCGGTTCCTGAGGCTTTGCCAGAAGTTGAGCGGGCACGGGATTCCGCTTGTTCATGTTTCGGCCGCAACATCATAACGAGAAAGAGCTTGCGACGATATTCTGAATTCCCACCTTGATAGCGGGCGTGGGCTGGGCGGCTGCCCGCCCGTCGCGCCGCGTCCACGGGATCATGGCTCGCGCGGTTTGGGACGGCTCAGGCCACATTGCGGATTGATCTACGGCGTGCGAACCTGCGCAGACACCTGTTCAGAGTCAGGCTGACCGCTTCTAGGAATCACGATGTCGCTATCAAACGATCCCGTCACATTGGACGCGAGCCGTCCGAGCCGCCGCCTGATGGGTTTGGTTGCGGTCGCCGGTGCAAGCGCGGTCGCTATTGGGGCGTTTGGCGCCCACGGTTTGTCGTCTTTCCTCTCAGGCTCCGCCATGGAGCCGGACCTGATGGCGAGGCGCCTGGCGCAGTTCGAAACCGGGGCCCGGTACCACCTCGTTCACGCGGTCGTTCTCTTGGCACTGACGGCACTCCCCGTCGTTCACGGGCGTTTGTTTCAAGTGGTGGTCTGGCTCGTTTCCCTCGGGATCCTTCTGTTCAGCGGATCCCTTTACATCCTCGTGCTCACCAACACGCCCCTTTGGGGAGCCGTCACGCCTCTGGGCGGCCTGAGCTGGATCATCGCGTGGTGCCTGATGGCGTTCCTGGCTCGCCGGCGGAAAGACGCTACTCCTCCGGTTCCCTGAAACTTTTTCCCACCAAAAGGTGTGACGGGACAGGATTCGCTGTGAACGCCCTCGAAACTCACCGTCAATGGATCTTTGCGTCGCGATAACTGATCGCAATTGGTGGCAGCTAGGAGCGGCGCACACCCTCTCACGGTGGTTCTGTGTATGCTTGCGTTCCCTTAGCCCAACTCTTTCCTCCCTGGATCAACATGCGTTTTCCCGTCATCGCCGCACCCTGCCTGCTTGGCCTCCTGGCCAGCGCTGCCGCGGCCAACCCCATCTCGCCGTCCACCTTGGTCTTCGCAGAACAAAACGGCGTCGTTGCCGTGGAAGCGGAGCATTACTTTCAACAGACCGAAACGGACGTGCGAGCGTTCTACCTGACACATCGCGACGCAACGCCCGACGTGACTCCCGATGGTGATCCCAACCACGTTGCCGGCGCGAGTGGGGGCGCTTACTTGGAAATCCTCCCCGACACGCGAAGAACGCATGGCGACAAACTGATTCGTGGCACCAACTTTTCGCCCTCACCCGGCGCGATGGCGGTGCTCCACTACAAAGTGCACATCCAGAAGCCAGGGAGGTATTACGTCTGGGTGCGTGCGCATTCGACCGGCAGCGAGGACAACGGCCTGCATGTCGGGCTGGACGGCGAGTGGCCTGAAAGCGGGCAGCGATTGCAATGGTGTCAGGGCAAACGGCAATGGTGGTGGGAAAGCAAGCAGCGCACCCAAGAGCAACATTGTGGCGAGCCCCACAAAATCTATCTCGACATCGATCAACCCGGCGAACACGTCATCTCCTTCTCGATGCGAGAAGATGGGTTCGAGTTCGACAAGTGGTTCATGACGCAGGATCGCGACACGGCCCGCCCTACCGATGCGGGACCTTTGTCCGCCGTGCATTCCGGGACGCCCCCGCAGTCCTTTCCCTTGGTGAAGGCGGAACCCGTCGGTCCGACACCCGACCCCAACGCGCACGCGAGCAACCATGCCGGAACACACGCCGCCGCAGCAACGGCATTGGTGATGCCTGCCGCAATGTTTGCGGAAGCAAAGCTCCAGGGCTATTACCTGGATAAAGGCAAGTGGCTGGCAATCAACCCAGAAAAAGACAAGCAGGCCGAAGCCAAACGCACCTGCCCCTTTCCCACCGGTCGCTACAACGTCACGCTCCGCGCGGTCGGCGAGAACGACGGACAATCGACCTACCAAGTCAGTGTGGACGGTGAAAAGCTTGGCGAACACACATGCCCACTCAGCAAAGACACCTTCGAAGAGGGTTCGAAGTATCACAAAACGTTTTCAAACGTCTTGATCACGGAAGGCGCCATCATCGGCGTCGCGTCGCAGATCGCCAGTGCGGACGGGCAGGAGTACAGTCGCGCACGCTGGGCTGCCGTTGCCTTTGAACCAGCCGATGAGGCAACCAAGCAAGCCGCAGCTTCTCTGCTGAAAAAGCAAGCGTCTGCGACGCCCATTGCAAGCAGTGATCCGCCAAAGTCCAGTCCGACGCAGCCGGTCAGCGACCTTCCCTTGCAACAGCCACGTTTGGCCGACGGCGATGGTTCCATCAACGTGTCCGGCGAGACGAAGACCTGGCACAACATCACGCTGGATCTCCAAGGCCCCTACGCACACGAGCAAGACAACCAGCCCAATCCGTTCACGGATTACGGCATGACGGTCACATTCACGCATCCCAACGGCAAACGGTACGTCATTCCGGGCTACTTCGCCGCCGACGGCAATGCCGCCAACTCCGGTGCCGCATCCGGAACGACTTGGCGAGCCCATTTTGCTCCGGACCGCTCGGGCGCCTGGTCTTATGAGGTCTCCTTTGTTAAAGGCAACCAAGCGGCACTTGATGCCGACGCCTCTTCCGAGGCCGTGTCGCCTTTCGACGGGAAAACGGGTGTTATCCAGGTTTCGGCGTCGGACAAGTCCGGTCGCGACCTGCGCGCGCATGGTCGCCTGCAATATGTGGGCAAACACTACCTGCAGTTCGCCGGATCCGAACGCTATTTCTTGAAAGTGGGAGCGGACGCCCCCGAGACCCTGTTGGCCTTCACAGACTTTGACAACACGCTCGCGGGCAATCCCAAGAAAGCACCGCTGAAGACCTGGGGACCGCACGTGGCCGACTGGCAAGACGGCGATCCGACCTGGGGCGACGGGAAAGGAAAAGGATTGATTGGTGCGATCAACTATTTGTCTGGCAAGGGCTGCAACGCATTCTCTTTCCTGACGTACAACGCGGGTGGGGATGGCGACAATGTTTGGCCTTTCATTGAACGCGATGACAAGCTGCATTACGACTGCAGCAAGCTAGATCAGTGGGGAATCGTGTTCTCGCATGGCACACAGAAGGGCATGTACCTGCATTTCAAGATGCAGGAAACCGAGAACGACGATCACAACCGGGGGCACAGCGGAGGTCACAAAGCAGGGTCCGTGCCGGAATGTCTGGACGGCGGTGACCTTGGAACGCAGCGCAAACTCTATTGCCGCGAGTTGATCGCCCGTTTCGGCCATAACCTGGCTTTGAACTGGAATTTGGGCGAGGAGAACACGCAGTCCACCGCCCAGG
>JBCCYK010000006.1:0-64355 GCA_039189905.1 Planctomycetota bacterium | reverse complement strand
TCGATCATTGCCGTCTCCATGTCAGGGCAACGAGAAAACGAATTCGCTGAATCTTTCGCGAAGAGGGTTCACCCAGACAAGTACCAAGCGAATACTTCTGCCAACATTTGATGCGATTGCCGTGGGTGTGAAGCGAAGGCGCGTGGTGATTCGCATCAGCGGGCCAGTTTATACGTGAGCGTCAGTAAACTTGTAAACTGTCGCTGTTGCTCCCAATGCTCGACCGAATACAACACGCTGTTTTGAACTTTGACACAACGAGTTTGCGGAATATCCGTCAATCGCTTGAGTCGAAATTCATCGCCGACTTCTTCGACGAATTGAACAAGCAAGGTCAAAAGGCAAAGGTCAAAAGGTGTCACGAAGGTGTCACACGAAGGTGTCAGGTACCGAATTGGAAAGTCAAAAGGTGGCAGGTACGAATGGCACTGTCGAAGTTGAGCGTTCGCGCACGCTGATCTTGGCACAGCAGAGCACTTTCTCATAAACTCCCGCTGGCTAGGCGATATTGCGTCGTTTGGCCCAACTTGATAGTTGAAATGAAGCCCTCCTTGGTTCACTCGCCCGTGAACAAACCAAGGAGGGTTTTCTCATGGCAACGGTACCACTTTCTGGCGGATCACAGCCACGAGAGTTCCGCAGGATTGCCGACGCCTTCTTGGGACGTGAGGGCCTTCCTTTCGCGGATGTCATCTCCGCCCACTGCATTGCAGAGGTCTTTGCCAGGCACGGCAATCTGTTCGGGGGTCGCGGCGTGTACATCACCGCGGTGATGCTTTGGGCCTTCCTGGGCCAAGTTGTCACATGACGCCATCCGGGAGCTCGCGTATCAAGTTGCTGATGAGATGCAAGTAGCTGCTGACCCAA
Source organism: Planctomycetota bacterium (assembly GCA_039189905.1). Classification (GTDB taxonomy): domain Bacteria; phylum Planctomycetota; class Planctomycetia; order Pirellulales; family Pirellulaceae; genus Rhodopirellula. Next base: position 63,488 of record JBCCYK010000006.1, on the reverse strand, counting down.
AGTGGCATTGGCGCGGCCTCCATGCCAAGCTCGTCGATGGTTTCACATTCACGATGCTCGATACGATCATGAACCAGAACGAGTTTCCTCAACTACCTGGACAGAAGCCCGGATGTGGCTTCCCCATCGCACGCGCGGTCACGATTGTTTCCCTCGCAACGGCTTGTGTGATCGACCTGGCGATCGCACCGTATCGCGGAAAGCAGACGGGAGAGTCCGCCTTGCTTCGGACTCTGCTGTCCAACTTTGGGAAAGGTGACGTCGCCGTGATGGACCGGTACTACTGCTCCTACATGATGCTGGCGATGCTACTTGGCCAAGGCAGTCAGGTCTGCGCTCGCAAGCACCACTTGCGACCGAGCGGTTTTCGCCGTGGTCGCAGGCTTGGCAAGTATGACCATCTCATCGTTTGGACACGTCCGCCCAGACCCAAGTGGATGGACCGGGACACCTACGCCTCGGTCGATCGACATCTGATCCTTCGGGAGATTCGCTACTGGATCGTCGAGAAAGGCCGCAGGACGAAATCTATCACGATCATCACGACGCTTCTGGATCATGAAGCTTACGACAAAGAATCGATCGCCGAACTCTACGGTTTTCGTTGGAACTCGGAAACTGACATCCATCACATCAAGACATCGTTGAATCTCAACCATGTTCGATGCAAATCACCTGCCATGGTTCGTCGGGATCTCTGGACGACGGTACTCGCCTATAATCTGATTCGCACGAGCGCTTGCGCTGCCGCGTACGAACATGAGAAGCTTCCCCGCCAAATCAGTTTCACCAGCACCTGTCAGTACGTGCTGGCGATGTGGATGCTGATCGCCAGTGGGAAGCTTGCTGGCGACGACTTGCTCGCACAGATGGAGTGCATGCTGGAGCAACTGGCAGACTGCGAAGTGGCCAATCGCCCTGGACGCCTCGAACCCCGCGTGCGAAAGCGGCGCCCCAAAAACTATCCGCTCATGCAGCAGTCACGAGCCAAGCTTCGGGCCAAACTACGCAAACGCTCTACATGAAACGACTTGCGTCTCGACAGTGCCATTCGTACCTGACACCGTTCCCTATCGCCAATCAGGTTCCGGCGTCGGTGGTAGGAGCCCTTCCTTCTCGGACGCTTCCGCTTAGAGTCATGCTCCCTCTCAAAGCCGTGGGGCTGTTTTGAATCTGAGTTATCAATGGGACGCATCTTCGTCGACTCGTGGGTAGCTGCGTGGTGAGTGTTTCGCCTGATGGCGAAACGACACCCGGGCTACACCGGATCCCAGCGTTTCTGTCGCAGGTCCTGTCGAGAAATCTGAATTATCTTTGTGTTCGACAACTCTCGCCGGTTGCCGCCAAAATCACCCGCCCACGCATAGGGAAGAGAGAGGGTCGAAACCGAGCCTTTGGCGAGATTTTGAGGAGGGCGCGAGTGGGATATCTTGTGACAGCGATTGTTTTCTTGCGACAGGCCCTCCCCGGCCTCGCTGACGCGGACCGACCCTCCCGCGGCAAGCCGTGGGAGGGTGAATTTCGTGGTGATCAGCGAGGAGTGTCGTCCTTGAGGGCTAGCGTGCTGATCCGGAAGTTCTGGTATCGAGCAGATCGCGTGTACATGTGCCGCAGACCGATCCGCCCTTCGGTGACGATCGGCAGCTGGCGGTTGAGCAGATGGCAGTCGAAGGTCTGCTCCGCATTTTCGATTCGCATGAAGAGTTCGCGGTCCCTCTTGATCACCGTCACTTGATGCTTGAGGCCCGTCTCGAAGAGACCTACCGGGTAATAGTCTGTTTCGAGCTCGGTTCCTTTCAGTCCTTTGGCGTTGGGGAGGTAGCGTCGGCCGCGAATATAGGCGCGGCGATTGTCGCCCGAATTTGGGAAGGCGGCGTAGCTGATATGGTAAAGATGCATGTTGTCGTAGTAGCTTCGCATCGAAGGCACGCTGCGTAAGTCACGCCATGCTGCGATGTCGGTGGCGTGCTTGCCGATTCCGCTGCCGGTGGCTTGGATATAGAGGATGTTGACGCAGCGTGTTTCCGCATCCAGACGCGTGTAGTCGAATTCGATCTTGAGATCGCCCTCAAAGCTTGGCTTGGTCCACAAGACCATGTGATGGGCGTCGTTCTTGAACTCCGGCCCTGCGCTCAACGTCATGCCTTGCGGCCCCGAGGTCACCACGCCGACCTCGCCATCGAGAAACCAGTTTTTCTTCCAGTCGCCCGTTCCAGAATCCGAGAACACCTCTTCCCAGTTGCCTCGCGATGCCTCTTCAAACGCGCCTTCCGCGACTTCGAGCGTTGCGTCGTTGGCGTTCGTGGGCGATGCGGTTGCCGCAACGGCCAGCAACCCCAAAAGCAGACGCAATAGGCATGGTCTGTGCATGGTTAGTTCAGGGAAGGCCATCGCATTATGAACCGTGATTGCTACCCACAAGCGGATTGGTGGCTTCCACCTCATGGTCTTGAGGGAGGTTACCGATCTTCCTGTGGAAAAATGAACTCGCTGACGGGTTCGCCCGTGACCTTGTGATGACGGATGGTCAGTTTGGGTGTCTTGTTCTTGCCGACATACTGTAACTGACCCGAGAGGAACCCACCTTTGACGCGCAGGAACTGGTGCAGCGGTCGTTCGTCGCCGGGTTTCCATCCGAGCTGGTGCTTTTCACTGCCTGGGCCGCAGCCAAACTCCCAGAGGTCGGTTGCTGGATCGAACGAGGCATATTGCCAGTGTCGATCACCGCAGAGCACGATGGTGTTTTCAAGTTGCTCAAGTTGGGACCGAATCTCCGCACCCTCGTGCGCAAACACATCGTTCGCGTGGTTGTCACGTTTGTTGTCTCGGTCCGGACCGACAATGGGAGTTGGGCTGAAGATCAACCTGAACTTGGCCGTCGATTCCTTCAGTGTTTCAAACAGCCACTCCTTCTGCGTTCTTCCCAGGATCGTCTTTTCGGGCCCGTCGGCGATGTTGTTGGGGCTTCGGTAGTCACGTCCCTCTAGGAACCAAACCTGCAAGTCTTTGCCCCATTGCACCGTTTGGTATCGGGGGCTTCGGGATGGGAACTGCTCCTCGTTGAAGATTTGCACGCCCTGTTCGAAGCTGACGGAGCCATACATCTGACCAGCCCAGCAATCGTTTTTCAGCGTGTCGTGATCATCCTTGAGAAAGTAGCTGGTGGTGTTTTGGTAGAAGCTGCGATTGCTGGGAAGCGAGAAGATGCGCCCCCATTTGAATCGCATCAACTCGACGGTCAGGGCCCAAGGATCCGGTTTGTCGTAGTATTCGATGTCCCCCGCGTGAACGATGAAATCAGGGTTCATCTTGGTCATGGCGGGGTAGAGCTTGTGCCCGTTCATGCCGTCGTCACGTCGAATGAAGTCGTGACAAGTTGTGACGCAAAAATCCACCGCCTTGGTCGCGTTGACGGCAGGTGCCGTTCGGAAAGCACCACGCACCACGGCTTTGGTTGACTCGCCGTTGACAGAGCGAGCTTCGATGATGGTCGCGTACTGCGTGTCGGGCTGAAGATTCTCAAGCTTCCACTGGGCCGTGAAGTCCGATTCGGCTTTGGTCGTGATCCATTCGGTTGACTTGACTTGGTCCCGTCGCTTGCCCGGAAAGTAAGAAAGCTTCACTTGCCCCGCATGGCCTGGGCACGCCCCAAACATCTCGGAGAGCGTCGCGTTCTTCGGCAGCTGAGCCTCCATCAACTTCTTGGGATCTCGCTCATTTGCAAGCTTTCGAGCTTGCCCGGTGGACAACGAGAGGAAACGTTTACCGTCCATCAGCATGCTCGGGTGAGCGGTCGTGCGTGTCCAGATCACGATGGAGTCTTGGTCGGCCCAGCTGTTCCGCATTGCGTTTGCGAGGAACGGGGCTTGCCGTTTAATTGTGTCTTGATCGGCAGCATTCGGTTGCTTCGCAACAAACTGAAAGTTGCGATAAGCCGCCTTGCCACCGTGATCGGTCAACATGATGCGGTCGCCCATCCGTGGTTTGCCGAATCCGTCCGCACCGTAGAACTTGCTCAACGCCATCTGACGATCCCAAACGGGACCGTCGGTTCGGGTGGATGCGACGAGCTGTCCGTTGAGGTGATGTTCCACTCGATTGCCGATGGCGACGATCTTCGCGGAGTTCCATTGTCCGATGGGCCGGACCGACTTTGATTCGAGCGGCGCAACCAGGTCATAGATTGCGGCTGTGCTCCCCGTCCCCGGTTTCGTTTTGGCTTCATCAATGATTTGGTATTCGATCCCGAGGTGACGATTGTTGAACATGCTGTCGCCAAATCTTCGCACGCGGTACTTCACGCCCGTGTTGGTCCCCGCTTCGATTTTCCATTCAAACGACAGTTCAAAGTTAGGCGGCAGGGGAGCACTCAGGATGCTTCCATTGAATCCTTGCGGCTTCACGAGCCGAATTTCACCGTCCGTGAATTCCCAGTTCTGATCGATGGATTCACCCGACACGGTCTGCCAGGAGCCCGCGGCATGGAGATCCGGTGATTCCGCCTGGGCGATGGAGGGAATTGCCAAGATGAGAAGCGAGGATTTCATCGTCATGGCAAGCAATGGACGGGTCTCTTTCATCAGTCGCTTTCGGGATCGACGTGCAGGAAGATGCTGTTTACAGTGCGAATCCGAACCGGTTGAAAGGGGCGTCGTCTCCGCTGACGCTACGTATCCTACACCGTCGCCGTGATCATGGAGGAGAGATACGCCATGCCGATCATCATGCGTCTGGCGATCCGCTTGCTGACGATCGTCGGCTTGTTTCTCGGAGGAGGAAACAAGGGTGTTTCGCAAGAGTTCTCCGCGAACCTCAACGAGTTCACTCGGTCCTACTTCGCCGCGCGGGCTTGGTTGTCCCTCACAGAGAATCACGAAGGGGACGCGTCCTATGCGAAGGATGTCACGCGTGTTGAGATCGACTCGACCCGAACATCTGCCAGGCAAGTCCAGGAAGGCTGGCACGAACTGCTCCGGAAAGATCCGCTCGTCTTCAAGGCGATTGAGTACGCCAGTTTGTGGGCAAGAGTGGATTCAGAGGCACAGATGCTCCGACGACGCGGTCGAGTCAGCCTTGGACAGCAACGCTTTGACACCATCGCGAGACAAGCCCAGAACAAAGGCGAGTTTCGGTCGTACTCGTGGATCGACCTCACCGATCGGGACCTTGTGCGGCTGTGCCTTTGGGGACACTACTTGGCACACTGCAACGCCTCGCGTTTACCACTTGAGGACGATCATGAGGTCGCTTTTCACTGGATGGTGAATGACCTGTTCCTTCGCACGGTCACTGGGGATGTGCCACCGCCCGGCGTCGAAGAGGCGATCGCCGTGTTTCGGAAGGCGGTCGCAAGATCGAACGCGTTGAATCAGCATTCTGCCGCGATACCTGCCGTGGTGAAGGATTACCTCGTGAAAGACAGTCAGGCTGGCCTCGCAAGCTACCTGGGCAGGAACTACCTGAACTACCGGCTACGACAGATGCCTGAGATCAAACTTGCCGAAAAAGCCTTCAAGCGAGGCCTTGAGCCATTGCTCCAGCGAGATGACAGCATCGCAGATCGGTTGTCGCGAGCCATGGCCAACGTTGTCATGACGCCACATTAGGCGAGCATGCCATGGAGTCAAAGGTTCTGATTCTCTCCCACGTTCTATTCTCAATGTCACTGGTTTCGTAGGTCGCAACAGTTTCGTAGGTCGCAACAGCATGTTCATCCAACCCGACCCCGTTGGCCCTGGCCAAGAATCCGTTTGGGACTACCCGCGACCGCCGCGCGTGGAAGCGATCAAGGACAGATTGCGTGTCGTCCACGCGGGTGCGACGGTTGCTGAAACCACGGCTGGCTTTCGCGTTTTGGAAACCAGCCATCCTCCGGTCTACTACTTTCCGCCACGTGATTGTGACTTGAATGTGCTCACCATGGTGGGTGGATCGAGCTTCTGCGAATTCAAGGGCGGTGCCCGATACTTTGATCTGAAAGTGCCTGGTCACGAAGTTGTCTCGCAAGTTGCCTGGTCGTACCCGCAGACGACGGATGGCTTCCGTCCCATCGCTGGCTATCTCGCGTTTTATGCGGGCAAACTGGATGCGTGTTGGGTCGGCGACGACTTGGCCACCCCGCAACCGGGAAACTTTTACGGCGGCTGGATCACGCCTCAGATTGTGGGACCATTCAAGGGCATCCCGGGTTCGATGGGTTGGTGAGTGTGACCATAGATCATCAGTTAGCTGAGTTGTCGAAGTACCCCTTGCACCGCGAGTCCGTGTTGAGGTGGTTACGTGATACTTGGAGCGATGAGGATGATCCTTTTTCGTCCACACTGGAGCCGGATCCAAGTCGACCCGGTGCCCTCATTGCGCTTTCCGCTGCAGAACCACTGGGCGTTCTCTCATTCAAACGTTTTCGAGCCGCGTCGCAGACCGAGCCAACACTTTGGATCAATGCCCTTTTCGTAGCACCGAAATGCCGTCGCCAAGGGATCGGCCGCCGGTTGATCCAATTTGCCATGGACCACGCAGCGGAACGCTTCACGGAAGAGCTGTTTGTTTACTCACATATACCGCGGATGTATGAGGCCTTAGGTTGGCGCCGTCTTAGTTACAGTGCGGAACACAACAGCCACACCCTGGTGTGGGGATCATCGGGACGCGCTTAACGAAGGCACGCGACTTCCGTCTCCAGACCCGGCCCGAAGCCGAGCATCAGCCATGGACGGGGAACGGATTGCTCCTGGAATCGCCGCAGGACTTCGCCCAGGGTTGCGGACGACATGTTGCCATGATCACGCAAGACACTCAGGGAAATGGCGAGCTGGGATTCGTCCAATGCGAGTGCGTTGCCGACCGCTTGAACGATGCGAACACCCCCGGGATGGACGGCCCAGCCGCCGATCTCCGAAGGTGACAAGCCCATTCGCTGGAGCCAGGGAAGAAGGAAATCGGCGAGTTGCTCTTCAATGATTCCAGGGACGGATGCGGCCAAGGTCATCTGAAAGCCCGTGTTGCCGATGCGCCATGTCATGGCGTCCTCACTGTCCGGGATGAGACAGGAGCCCGTTCTGGCAATCTGGGGCAGCGTCGTGGGTTCGCTTTCATCAGAAGCACCCGAGACAAGGACGCTGGCGGCACCGTCAGCAAAGATGGCGCCCGACACGATTCTTTGTGAGTCATACCCGGTTTGATAGTGCAGACTGCAGAGTTCCACGCTGGAAATCAGCACCATCGCATCTGGGTCGGCGTGGACCAGCCCCTCCGCGACGCGCAGCGCATTGATCAAGGCATGGCAGCCCATGAAGCCGACCGCAACGCGTTGCGTTTCGGGTGAGAGCCCAAGCCCCTTGATCAACGCGATGTCGAAACCTGGTGCGGCAAAGCCCGTGCAGGTCACTGTGACAACATGTGTGATCTGGTTTGCTTCACAACCCGCCTGTTTCAAAGCTTGTTGACTCGACTGGATTGCGAGGCGCGGAGCCTCCACCGCGAAGCGATCCAGTCGGTCTTGCGTCCCGGGGCCCGTGTCATCGCAGTCAATCGGTTGGCGATAGAAATCCTGGTTTAATGATTGCCCGTCATGCGTGAGCAGCACGCTCCCGCGGTTCTCGACTCCGGTCCGCTGATAGAGCTTGCCAACTTTGGACGCCTGCGATTCGCTGTGACAGGAGAGCATCTTGGCATACGCAATGGCTTCATCGAGCGTGACCCCGTGGTCAGGGAACGCGCTCGCGATGCTGCGGATGTACGCGGTCATGGTGGTTTGGTGGGACCGTGGACGGAAACTCAGGTGCAGACGCCAGACGCCGAACGATCCACTGAGTCAGCCACGGGGCAACTGGCATCGCCCGCCCGGCCATCCATCTTCCCCATCGTGACTGCAGCGTCCACGCGACCCATCGGCAAGTGGATTGACGTCGCCGCGTTACTTTAGTCAAACGTGTTTGCCATCGATCCGCAAAGGGTGTTGAGGACGACGAAATATCATCGTGGTCAGGCAACACACCGGCATGACTTCCCAAAGCCTCCTGAGCGAAAAACTCATCCCAAAGGTCCGCAACCGCGACCCCTGATTCGATCGCCCACGTCATGCCTTCGCCCGTAAAGGGCTCAAAGTAGCCTGCCGCGTCGCCAATCATGACCACGTTGCCTTCGCCCGGCTTTCGTGACCGACGCAGTGGCGGGGTTGTCATCCATTGGGCCTCGCTCAAGCACCAGGTGCGAAGCGTTTTCCTGTCATCGGAGTTCAGATGGAGACCCAGGGCGACCGCGTGTGCGACACAGTCTTTGAGCCTTTGGAGGCCCTTTCCTGGGATGGATTCGGGATGCAGCGCGGCTGCGATGTCGATGGACCTGTTTGGAAGAGTGACGATTCCGACGTAGCCCTCTCGGAAGCTGATCATCTCGATGACGCCTTCCGCGATTTGCAAGGACGCCGTCGCGCGATGGTTTTCAGGTAAGAGTGTGGACAGACCGATGGGACCGCTTGGCGGATGGATCCAATGGTTGGTAACGGTGGACTGATCTGCCCAGACTTTTCCCGTTAGCCCCGTCGCCATGACGACCAAATCGAACGATTCCTCGCTTACACACCCGTCGGCACGCTCTAGTCGAACGCGAACCGCGCCACGAGATTGCTCGATCACGCTTGCGGTGACGGGTTGCAACAATTGGACACCGGCTTCCACGGCGTGCTGCAACAGTGCCGCATCCAGAACGGACCGAGCGAGCGCGATTCCCGGAGCGATCGATGTCTTGAGAGTGTCTTTCTTATGCCTGGACGGACTGCCTGATGGCGTTGCGACTGGCGAACAGTCGTAAAAGGTGCCGTGAAACCGTTCCAGTGATTGGCCAAGACCCCGGATCGAATCGCCCAGCCCCATCCGATCCAACGTTTTGAGTCCGGCGTGGCCGACACAGCAACCACAGACTTTCTCTCGCGGGAAAACGGATCGTTCCGCGAGCGTCACCGTGTGACCACGATGGGCCAGCCGAATGGCGGCCGTACAACCGCCGACCCCAGCACCGACCACCAGGACATCCGATGAAGGGTTGGGATCCGCTTGTCTCATGCGGGGGCTGCAGCGAGCGATTCTGCGAGTGCAGGTTCTTCGATCACTTCGCACACGCGATCGAGAACCGCAATCATCCGGCACGGGATGACGCGTCGCACGGGAGGTTGGTAGCCCAAAGCCCGATGAAGGAGTCGCGCGAGTTCCTCACGCGAGTACGCGCCGCGAACGCTCGCGGGACCATCGTGATGGACGACGGGACTGCGAGTGACCAAATGACCCGCTGCCCAAACGAGAGCCAGATTCAAACGGGAACGTTCCAGATCACAAATGATTACCGAGCGTTCGGCGGATCGGTAGAGCGATTGCACAAGATGAATGGCATCATGATCTTCCAAATGATGCATGAACAAAGAACACACGGCCACATCTTGAAACCGTGGGAGTGATGCGGTGATGCAATCCGCGATCTCGGTTTTGATCTCAACGTCGGCTTCGGCAGCGCGTCGCTGAGCGAGCTGAATCGCCTCTTCACTACGGTCGACCAGCGTCATGTTGAGACGGATCTTGTCGGTTCGTGCCCGCTTCAACCAATCGATTGCCAGATCACCGCTACCACAGGCGACGTCCATCACGCGAAGCGGACGAGGTGCGACGACGCGTGCGTGCCGTCTCACGTGCCGGTACAACAGACGCGACACCCCGCTGATCGCATTCAAGCGCCGCAGCCCGGCGAGAGCGGCCTGGTGCTCTTGGGGTGGGATCTCGGGATCATCCATCCACTCATCCGTTCGAACGCGTTGCATCCGCCTTGGCATCAGCTCCCGGACGCCTCCTCAGAGGAAGCCGGCTCGGCAACCGAGGGTGACTTGGCTTGCTCGTCTTGCCAAAACACTTCATTGGGACAGGCGTCCTCGTTCTGGAAGCAATCCAGATTGAAGCGGGTGGTCGACGCAATCGTTTCCAAGGCTTCACGCGTGAAGAATGCCTGGTGAGACGTGATCAACACGTTTGGGAACGTCATCAGCCTCGACAGCACGTCGTCTTGGATGACCTCGGCGGACAGGTCCTCGAAAAACACGCCCGACTCTTCCTCGTACACATCCAGAGCAAAACCCCCGAGTTTCCCCGACTTCAAAGCTTCGATGGCGGCACTCGCGTCGACCAAGCCGCCTCGCGACGTGTTGACCAACATTGCTCCGTCACGCATCCGTGAGAGCCGCTCGGCGTTGATGAGGTGATGGGTCTCTGACGTCAGCGGGCACTGCAAGGACACCAAGTGACTTTCGTGTAGTAACTCATCCAGCATGACGTAGGTGCCATACTGACCGGCTTCCTCACTCGGAAACGGATCGTGCAGGAGTACACGGCAACCGAATCCCCGCATGATCTTGGCCAAGACGATTCCAATCGCGCCGGTCCCGATCAGCCCAAAGGTGCGACCATTGAGATCAAATCCAAGCAAGCCATCGATGGAAAAGTTGTTTTCGCGGATGCGGTTGTAGGCTTTGTGGATACGACGATTGAGAGTCAAGATGAGGCCGACCGTGTGTTCGGCCACAGCAAACGGAGAGTAGCGTGGAACCCGGGCAATGCGCAGTCCGAAGTCCTTGGCGGCCCGCCGATCCACGTTGTTGAAACCGGCGCAACGCAACGCGATGTACTTCACACCGGACCTGCTCAATTGTGCGATCACGTTCGCGTTCAGGTCGTCGTTGACGAACACACAGACGGCGTCATTTCCAGCAGCCAACGCGACCGTGCTGGCGTCCAAAGCCGGCTCCAGAAAACGGATCGCGTGCGAGCTTCCCTGCGTCGCTTCCCCCAGGAAGGAGCTGTCGTAGGGTTTGGTGCTGAAGCAGGCGACGTCCATCGTTTCCACCCAAATCAAAACCAGGCGCGGTCAGGTCCCCGACAAAGGGCTTTCCTCATCTCCCTAGTTTAAGCGGCATTCGCTTGCGTCACATCGTGGGGAGGACTGGATTGATCGTGATCGGAACGCGTCCGCAATCGAGCGATCAGGGCCCCCACGCAAGCCAAGAGAACCCCCAGGCTCACCCATTGCGAAATCGACAGCCCGGTGCCGAATTGACCCGCCTCATCCACACGAATCCACTCCAAGATCAACCGCATCAGAGCGTAGGTCGCAAACGCGATCAACATGAGCGTGCCAGACGGGACGGGGTTCTTTCGGCGTGCAAGGATCCTTTCCCACCCCAGGATCCAAGCGAACGCGCAGGCGGCAAACAGAGAACTGATGACTTGGGTGGCACGCACGGATAGGGCCTGCTCGGGCAGTTCGTTCTGCCAAAAACGTCCTAGCAAGCGTCCCTTGCGATACAAGGCTAGGCCTGGCAGTGACTCTTCCGCCGGGCGGGTTTGCGGTGCCAGGGTCTGGGAGGCCCCATCCAGGCTGAGGGTGATGGTATCGCCTGGATTGACTCCGTTGGCGGCTGCGATGCTGCCGATGGCCACCTCGGTCACCTTCATTTCACGCTGAGAAGCGTGCTTGTCCGCAGCCGATGTCGGCAAACCTTGAAGTCCGACCAGGCGTCCGGATAGCATTTGCTCCTGATAAACCGGGCTACCGGGCGGAAAATGGGCCGCAAAAGCACCCGGTTCACAGGCGCCTCCCCAACAGCAACCATTCATCAGGCAACCCAGGCGTCCGAAGAACAATCCGACGAACAGACACGGGGCAATCGCGTCGCCAATGAGCCCAATTGGCCAACGGTGGCGGTGGCACGCCAACAGGGCTGCCAGAAAGCCGCCGATGAAACCGCCATAGACCACCAAACCGCCTTGAGTGAGATTCGCCATGGCGGCGAAGGTGGCGCTCCAGGTGGGACGGAGGAACTGTTCGTTGTACTGGACCACATAAAAAACACGTGCGCCCGCCAATCCGCCCACCATGACCCAAGGGGCGAGCGCATAAATCATTTCACCTTGGATGCAAAGCCCTTCCGCAGCGTGATCATGGCGTTTACCAAGCAAGTTCCCACGGTACGCCGCCAAGCCGACCGCAGAAGCCGCCGCCAACATGAGGAACGCCCCATAGCCGCGAACCGCCACCCCGACGGGTTCACCCGCGACGTTGGTGAGCTCCAAGCGTGGTCCCAACACGACGATGATCGCGACCGCAATGAGCCAGAAGACCCCCTCTCCGCTGGCCATGATCGCAACTTGCTGCCAACCACCTGAATGCCAAGCGAGGCCTAGACGAATCAACGTGATGGCCACGAGTGCGGCCAACACCCAGCCGACACCCAGAACCGGGATTCCGGCGAATTCGTGTGGGATCAGGAAGAGGGTGCGAAGCATGTTGGACCGAGAGTGACCCGTCGATTGCCACTCGCTGATCGGTGCAGCGCACCACCGGCGGGGCGTTCAGGAAAGAAGGATCGCCTCATTGTGACAGGCTAAAGAAGCCGCCGACAGACGAGTTGCCCGTCACAATCGATGCAACCGGTCTCCTGACGGCTGGGAATACAGGGTTAACCTGGCGATTTCACGCTGCCTTGGGAAACTCGAGGGAATGCAACTATACTGACGCCCACTGACAGCCGTGTCGTCCGACGGGAATGGGTCTCAGCTGGTAACGGCCGACGACGCCCCTCAGGTTCCAGCACCCACGCGGACCACGCTATTATCCTGATCAGGGTGAGTTTCCCCGCTCGCCTTCTTTTCTTCCCCGCGCCGAACGAGGTCCGAATCCCATGCCCAAGGCTCTCTGCTTGACCAGCCTTGTGGCTTCCATCGTCCTGTTGGTGCTCTTCGGCTCGGATCTTGTGATGGGGCTGATTGGCATGGGAGATGTTGCGATCTTGGGTTCGGCAAGCATGTTGATGGATATCGCGTTTCTTATTTTCGCGGGCGCTCTGGGGTACATGAGTTTCTCGACGTACCGCGAACAGCGATAATCGGGAACAGCGCTCAACGGCAGCGTGCGTGATTGGATGTGGCTATCCTGTGCCGTCGTCTCATCACCTGATCGCATCCTCGCTTCGAACGCCGGACATGTCCCGAAACCAATGCTCGCGGCGGACGGCCCTGAAATCCGCGATTGGGTTCTCGACCTGGGCCGGTTTGGGTGCCGCGGATTTCATTGGCGCGGCTGAACCAGTGGCCAAAACGGGGCGGCTCGAAACGTTTGTCCCGTGTCGACGCATCACACCCTCGGGCGCTCATCACTGGTTTGGGTATTACGATAAAGACGAATTCGATCCATCGGGAAGACTCGTTCTGGCCAACCGCGTTCGTTTTGAGGGCCGGAGCCCGACGGAGGAGGATCGAATCGAGGTGGGTTACATCGACACCGAGGCGCACGATCGGTGGGTCAGCCTGGGGATGAGCCAAGCTTGGGGATGGCAACAGGGTTGCATGCTGCAATTCATCGGACGCGAGGGAAGTCGCATCCTTTGGAACGATCGCGAGGAGGATCGTTTCGTGTGCCGGATCTTCGATCGTGCGACAAGGCAAATCCGAACGCTTGATCGTCCGGTTTATACGGTGAGCCGGGACGGACGTTGGGGACTGTCGGCGGACTTTCGACGCATTGACAACCTTCGGCCCGGATACGGCTATGACGGGTTGGCGGATCCCCAGGTCCGACAACGAGCTCCCGATGAATCGGGCATTTGGCGGATCGACTTGGAAACGGGAGCCAGCCGGCTCATTCTCTCACTGGCGGACGTTGCAAAGTTGCCTTGGCCGGATGGGAGCACGCACGCAGACGCCTGGCATTATTTCAATCACCTGCTGATCAACCCTTCCGCGACACGCTTCATCGTGTTGCATCGTTATCGTCCGGCGTTCGACCCGGACACCCTGCAGTTCAAAGGAGGCTTCGTCACACGAATGCTGACGGCAAACATGGAAGGGGAGGACCTGTGTGTGCTGGATCCGTCCGGACACACCTCGCACTTCATTTGGAAGGACGACCGGACGGTGACAATGTGGACGCGTCCTGCCGCCCGGCCCACTGGATTCTACGATTTTGTGGACCAAACGGACTCCGTCCTGCCCATAGGCCACGATCAGATGCCAACCAACGGGCACAACACGTATCTGCCGGGTGACCACGGAGACTGGATCCTGAACGACACCTACCCAGACCGGCAGACGCGTCGACAGACCGTTTATCTCTATCATGTCCCTAGTCAGCGACGTTTCAACCTGGGACGCTTCCCATCGCCAACACGCTACAGTGGAGAGTGGCGATGTGACACGCATCCACGCAGCAGTCGAGACGGAAACCTCGTTGCCATCGACAGCCCGCACAACGAGGGACGTCAAGTTCACGTGTTGGACGTCAGCGACCTGCTGCAGCGTGAGTCATAGGCACGGTGATCCCGGATCCCGACTCGTACCCTTTAAGCCGTGTTGAACACCCGACCCACTTGTCCCTAACCGGTCAGATGATGGACGCCGAAGAGATTCAATCGCAAATCACCACCTTAGTAAGCGAGCATCCTGATCCGGAAACAGGTCGCCCCCTCGGATCGATGGGGCAACTTCGCGAGCTTCGCGTCGAGGGAGCGTCCGTTTCCGTCGTCGTGGGAATCACCACTCACTGCCAGCCCATTGCCGACGAATTCGCACAAACGATCACCGACAAGATCGTGGCGGCGATCCCGGGATTGCAAGTCACCGTGGGAACCCCCGTTCACGAACGTCCGCCGGTGCGACTGGGCCAAGTGGGCTTGCGAGCGAAGAGCGTTTTGCTTGTTGGGAGCGGCAAGGGCGGTGTCGGTAAGAGCACGGTCGCGGCGGGCATCGCGTTGACCCTGCGTCACCTTGGGGCGAAGGTGGGATTAATGGATGCCGATGTCTATGGGCCCAGCGTTCCCCATCTGCTTGGTTTGGAGGGGCGACCTGAGATCGGCGAGAATAAGAAGATCCAGCCCATCTTGCTGTCAGGGAAAACAGACGGCGATGCGATGCCAGTCATGTCGATGGGTTTCCTGCTAGAGAAAGATCAAGCGGTCATTTGGCGTGGGCCGATGCTGCATGGTTCGATTCAACAATTCCTCAAGGACACCGAGTGGGGTGAGTTGGATTATCTGGTGATCGATATGCCTCCGGGAACAGGTGACGTCGCGCTGACCTTGTCGCAGTCCGTTCCGATCACGGGCTCGGTTGTGGTTTGCACACCGCAGGAAGTCGCCTTGTTGGATGCTGTGAAGGCGATCAGCATGTTCCAAAAGGTGAAAGCACCGATCGCGGGCATGGTGGAGAACATGAGCGGCTTTCTCTGTCCCGACAACGGCAAAACGTACGACATTTTCGGACGGGGAGGCGCCCGCGCCAAAGCCCTGGAACTCGATGTTCCTTTCCTAGGCGAACTGCCGATCGACATCACACTGCGAACGGCGGGCGACGAAGGGCGATTCGCCGAGATCATCGAATCCGACGCTCGGGCTCGCGGCCCCTTCGAGAAGGTGGCGCGGGCCTTGGTTCGCAACATGGTGGCGGAAACGGCTGCGACACCTCCCAAGGCCGCTTTGCCAACGCTTTGAGTTCGCGGCCCTGTTCCGACGCGTTGATGCCGAAATCACCTTCCCACGTCCGGTGGCTTGATCATGTCCGTTCGCATTGAGTCTGTTTATCAAGGACAACTGGCCTGCGAGTCGACGCACACGCCAAGCGGGAGCACGCTGACGACGGACGCGCCGCTGGATAACGGCGGTCAGGGAAGAACCTTTTCACCCACGGACCTGGTCGCCACAGCCCTGGGCAACTGTGTGATGACGATCCTGGGCTTGATCGCGCAGCGTCACGACCTCGATTTGACTGGCATGACCGTCGCGGTGGAAAAGGAGATGGTTGCCACGCCAAAACGACGCATCGGTTCGCTGCGAACGGTCGTGCAGATGCCATCCGGGCTGGACCTGGACCAGGACATGAAGCAGCGTTTGGAAACGGCTGCACGCCACTGCCCCGTTCACCAAAGCTTGCACGACTCCGTGGAGGCCCCCATCGATTTCCGCTACGACTGATCCAGACGGTCCACGCGACAAGGCAGTTTCCCGCTCAAGGTCTGTGCGAATGGTGAACCCCGAATCATACTGCCGATAGCCCCTTAAGACTCGCGTGCACGCGGGAAGTGCTCCCGTAACGTGTCTTATTGCCGGCCCCGATTCGCTTCACCGCCCCATCACCCCCAATCACGAATGCCGCACGACACGCTTGTGATCACCGGTGCGGGCGTGGTGTCTTCGATCGGGATCGGAGCTGATGAATTTGCGAGCGGACTTCGTGAAGCCCGGACAGGCATCATCGATCTTCTGTCGGTGCCTGAGAAACTGATTTCGGTGTGCCCTGTGCCAAGCAGCGATCGCCCGATCCCAGGTGGCCCCGTTTTGGACTTCGATGCCAAGCAGTATGTCCGTCCGCGGAAAGCACTGAAGGTCATGTGCCGTGAGATACAAACGGCGTTCGCGGCGTCGCAGTTGGCAATTGACGATGCGGGACTCCGCGATCATTTGCCGTCCGTCCCCGACTCCACCGCTCCCGGCACCGGGATCGTCACCAGTGAACGCATCGGCACCGTGTTTGGCAGCGAGATGTTCTATGGCGACCCCGAAGAAATGGTCGATGCTTTCGTCGACTGCATCAACGACGCCAACGAAGTGGAGGCGTCCAAGTTTGGGACGGCGGCGATGCGTCAAGTCGTGCCACTGTGGATGTTAAAGTACCTCCCGAACATGCCCGCTTGTCACGTCGGGATCGCCTTGGCTGCTCTGGGGCCAAACAACACGTTGACGTTGGGGGATGTTTCAGGACCTGCCGCGTTGTATGAGGGCGTCGGCTACCTTCGCCGTGGGATCGCCGACGTGGTGGTCGTGACGGCATGTGGGACACGGCTCAATACCACGCGCAGCGTTTTCACCGAAGACCAGCCGATTGCTGCAGCCGCGTCGCCGATTGAACGCAGTTGTCGTCCGCATGCAGACGATGCCGACGGGATTGTCCGAGGTGAAGCGGCTGCCGGGCTGATTCTGGAACCCGCTGCGTTCGCAAAAGACAGAGGCCACAAGCCAATCGCGGAAGTGCTTGGCGTCACCTCGCGATTCATTCCATCACGCGCCTTCCGTTCCGGTGATCGATCCGCTTCAAGAGATGCCGACGCCGGTCGCGGCAGCACGTCGGCGATCGTCCGATCCATTCAGGATGCTCTGTCCGAACATGGCGTTGCAGCGGAGGAAATCGGCTTGGTCGTTTCCCATGGCATGGGCGACCCCGTCCTCGACCGAGCCGAGCGCGATGCCATCTCGGAATGCTTGCCCGATATACCCGTATGCATTCCTGAGTCGTCGCTGGGACACACGGGCGCATGCAGCGGGATGATTGGCCTGGTGACGGCCGTCGAAGCGATTCGTCATCGAACGGTTTTTCCAGTTGCTCATGCCAGCGAATGTGATGGCACAATCAATGTGTCGGCGACCCCGCGCAAGCTGGAACAGCCTTATGTTCTCGCGATCGCGCACACGTCGCCAGGCAGTGCCACGGCTGTCTTGCTTCGCCAAAGCTAACGTGCGTGTTTGTCGCGACACTGCTCAGTTGACGCAACACCTTCCGTCACTCACTCAACCTCGAATTCACGCAATTCCTCTAAGCTGGCGAACTCGAGGGCGCTCACGTGCGTCGCTTCCAGGTGAACCCGGGGTGCCTTGCCAGCGTCGTAGGCTTCTTTCCACCGCGCGGCACAGAGACACCAGCGGTCGCCCGGCTTGAGCCCGGGGAACTGATACATCGGCATCGGAGTGATCAAGTCGTTCCCACGAGAGCGACTGAATTCCAGAAAGTCAGCCGTCATTTCGGCACACACGACGTGCACGCCCACATCCTGCCCGCCCGTGTTACAGCATCCATCGCGATAAAATCCCGTCATCGGGTCGGTGCTGCAGACTTGAAGTCGGGTTCCCAAGACATTCTTGGCCTGGTTGCTTTCGTCGCTCATCTCTTGCACATCATGAATAAGGGTGAAGACGGGGCCGCTTCGCGATCATTCCTGACGCAACGCGGAGGTCGGTGTCATGCGCGACGCGATCAGCGCGGGGAGCATGCCGCCAACGAACCCCACCGCCAAGGCTAAAACAACGCCATAGCCAATCACATGAGGCGCGATGTCGCCTTCGATCAAACCGTTGACGGCGGGCAATCGGGTGAGTCCGTTGACGAGCAGCATCGCGCCGACGATGCCGACGATCGCACCGATCGCCGAGAGAAGCAGCGACTCCGACAGGATCATTTTGATGATCCGGCTTCGCTTCCACCCGATCGCGCGAAGCACACCGATCTCACGCGTTCTTTCTTGAACCGTCATGATCATCGTGTTCATCACACCGACGCCGCCGATGATCAACGCAATGGCCGACGTCAGCCATGCCATCGAGGTTGCGAGCTGGATCTCGGTGAGACCGTCGACGTGTTCTCGAGCCGGGCGTGCGACAATGCCGTTTTCCAAACCTTCGATCTGTGCTCGGATCCGATTGACCAAGGCTTCATCTCGCCCGTCCGTGCTGATCACACTCATTCCCAAGACCTGGTCCTCGCGCCCAATCATGGGTTGCAGTTCCGACATGGGCATGATGATGGAGCCGCTCTCCAACACACTGAAGCTGTCGAAGACACCAACCACTTCAAAGGGTTCTCCATCGTAGACCTCCACCATGTCCCCGACGCCCTTGTCTAGATTGTTGGCCAAGACGGATCCGAGGTTGATTTTGCGTTCGTCACCTTCGGTGATGAATCGCCCGCCGACCAATTTCAAGTGTTCAAAGACAAAGGAGTCGGGAATCCAGCCGTTGACGACAACGGTGTAAAGGTCTGCATCGGGAAAGCTGATCACATCGTTGACGGCTGGAACCACTTGCTCAACGCCTTCAATGGCTCCGACGCGGGCGACCAATGACTCCGGGATGCCGCTTTCCAACTGGCGTCCCACGCGACCCTTGATGACGAGTAGATCGATCCCCACCTCGTTGTACAGCTTCATGAAGCTCTCTTTGAATCCGGTCGCAATCCCCACCAACGAAATCACCGCGCCGACGCCAAGTGCCACCGCAACCACGGTCAGTGTCGAACGAAGGGGGCGTCGGCGAATGTTCTTGAGAATGAAGCTGCTGAAAAGCATCTGAAAATCCTTTTCCTACACGCCCAAAGACGCGCATCACGAGTTACTTCGGAGTGGCGAACAGCGAGCGAATTTGTTTCGTTTCGCGATCGATGCGATAAACCTGCTTGTTCTTCGGATCGGCGACGATCACGGAATCGCGGGTGGCCACCAAACCAACGGGCCCTTTCAGGACGTCGTCTTCATACCACTTTTCTGTCTTGCCATCGAAGGTGAACGACCAGATGCACTTTCCGTAGACATCCGAGACGAATCCCGTGTCGCCTTCGATGCTAATCCCACCCGGGAACCCATATGGGCGACCGGACACGATGGCCGTGACATCACCAGTTGCGACATCGATCTTCTTAACCGCTTCCGCGTCGGGTGTGACCGCCCATAAGGTCCCTGAATCATCGAAGACCAGCCCGCGGGCATTCACGCGGGCAACCAGTTCGGGGCGTCCACCTGTGATTGGCAATCGAAACGTGGCGCGTCTCTCCGCATCGCCGACGTACAGCAAGTCACCCTCCGGCGACACCGCAAGCGCCATGGGGATTCCCAAGAATCCATCGTTGAGCGGCGTGATGCGCTGTTTCTCAGGCGCGGTTTCGGAGGCGTCGGTGACAACGTGATAAATCTCGCGAGTTGGCGAATCGCCCACCAAGACGCCACCTGTGGGGTGCCCGATCGCACAAAAGGGACGGTTGATCACACGACGTAAGTACCGAGTTCCTCGCACCAAGAGCTTTGGTGAGGCTGGTTCGGTGGCGGGCCAGGGAATGGACCAGACACCGTGGGCATCCGAGTCCACGACAATGAGACGGTCTTCAACGATGGCCACTCCACGGGGGTAAACGGGTGTCTCGTCGCTGCTCCAAAAGTCATTGGGCAGGCCATCAAAACGCAGCGGTTCCGGCACGGGACTGGTCGCTGCCGGTGCCTCCGCCGCGGACGCCTCCGCTTCCTGGGCCCAACTGGCACGGCCAGTGAACTGCGGCAGCAAGCAGATCCAAGCCAGCACCAACACCGTGAAACTGCGCGTCAGTCTGTCGGTTGTGCTGGGTTTGACGATTGGGGGATTTTTTCTCATGAGGCAAGTCGTGACGGGCCGATGTACCTGAGGACACAACAGCAGACGGTCCGAACCGCCTGCTGCACGCAGATGCTCCCCCCAAAAATGGCTCCGCCATGATAACGCGTCTAAACGGATTCCGGCAGAACGGCTTTTTGTCTCCCTTGGTCATCGAAGAGGCTTCTGGCAGTCAGTTGCGCTCGGCGCGGTTGGCTTCTGCCGTCTTCGCGTTGGTATTCCTGACCCTGATGACGTCGAGCCGTCATTCATGGGCTCAAGGGGTCATCCGCGCCGCGCGTCCAAGTAATCTTGTCGATGCCGATGCCTCGTCCGTTTCGCTTGCCAACTACGAGGAAGCGGCACGGGGTCGACGAACCGGAAACGCAGGTCGCCCGCCGCTTCAAAGGGTTTCACAGTCCAACCGAACTCAGCAAGCACAGCGAAAACCGACGCGTCTGATTCGACGTCCGGTTTCGCGTGTCGAGCCGACGGGTTACCTGGACGGGCCAGTCGGCTACGGGATGAGCGGGACTTGTTCCGACTGCGGGCCCGTCTGCGATTGCGGCGTCGTCGAACCAGGCTGTGGCATGGAAGTTGGTTGCGGCGTCGAGTCTTTGGTCGGCCTCGAACCTCTCTGCGGCATGGAAGCTTATGGGGATTGCCTGATGACTCCGGAATGCGGCTGCGACGCTTGCGACTCAGGATGCACGCCCTGCGTGGAAACGTTCCCCCTGTTCCTTCCGATCCTTCGCGTCGATTGGAATCGTTTCGAGTTCTTTGCCGGAACACAGGGCTTCAAAGGACCGCTCAACTACCCCGCTTTGGACGTCGCGGGACAGACGCGCGGTGGCAGTGGAAGCTTTGGTTATCACCAAGGGTTCAACGAAGGGCGCAGCTTGCGACCTCTGTGGGGCCTGGATTTGGCAGCTCAGTTCGGTTTACGCGCAACACAAACCAATCCCGACGGAGAAGAGTTCACCACTGAGAATAGAACGCAGATCTTCTTGACCGGTGGTTTTTTTCGACGTGTGGACTACGGCCTTCAATATGGGGTCGTTGTCGATTACCTCAATGACGACTGGTTCTACCAAACCGACTTGGTCCAACTTCGTGGCGAATTGAGCTGGCGGACCGGCACCTGCCACGAGTTCGGCTTTCATTGGATGGCGGCAACGAACGATGATCTGATCACGACCATCGTGGATGACGGCGCTGGAGGCACCGTCAGTGCGACGCAGGGCATCGAGGCTTCCAACCAATACCGTGCTTTCTATCGACGACTGATGGGAAAAACCGGGAAGTGGACCTCCTTCATCGGCGGGACCGACGACGAGCATGTGATCCTTGGAAGCACCTTAGATGTGCCGCTGAGCAAGACGTTTTCACTTCAAGCCGGTTCCACGTATTTCGTCGCTCAAGACGACGCTCCGTTTGCCGAAAACGAATGGGAAGGCTGGAACATTTCGCTTGGGATCGCCTTCCGTCCCTGTGGCGGGCTCCGCATGAGCCCCTACGCACGCCCGATGTTCGATGTGGCTGACAACGGTTCCTTCTTTGTGATCCGAAAGTAGAACCTCTCGAATTTCGAGGTGTTCACGAAAGCGGACGGGGACGAGTTACAGTATGGGAGCCTTGCACAGGCAGTGCCCCATCGTAGCCCCCGTCCCTTTGCTCTTTGTTGCCCATGTTTTTTCCGACGTTCTCTCGTAATCGTTCGATTCTTGCCGGCGTTTTCGTTTTGTGTTTGGCCGGCAACCTGATCGGTGACGCCACCAACCCAGCGGCGGCGGATGATCGCCCCAATGTGTTGATCATCTTGGTGGATGATCTCGGTTTGCATGATCTATCGATCGAAGGCAGCACCTTTTATCAAACGCCTCACATCGATGCCCTGGCGCGGGGTGGCATGCGGTTCACGCAGGGTTATGCAAATTGCCGCGTGTGCAGCCCTTCTCGCGCCAGTATCCAGCTTGGAACATTCACGGCGCGACATGGGATCACGCAATGGATCGGCGGCAAGTCAGGAACGGACTACAACCGCAACGATCCTTTGCTACCTGCCGACTACGTGCGTGCTTTGCCGGCGGAGCAAACGACGATCGCGGAGGCGATGAAGTCTGCCGGTTATCAAACGTTCTTTGCCGGGAAGTGGCACTTGGGAGGCGAGGGTTCGTTGCCAACCGACCATGGCTACGACATCAACATCGGAGGGCATGACCGCGGTTCACCACCCGGCGGTTTCTTTGCTCCCTACAAGAATCCTAAGATGGAAGACGGCCCAGCGGGCGAGTCGCTGACGCTGCGACTGGCTCGCGAGACGTCGGACTACATCGAAGGGGTCGGCCAAGAGGACCCTCCGTTCATGGCGATGCTCGCGTTCTACACCGTTCATGCTCCGGTGCAAACAACAGAAACGCTCTGGAAGAAATACCGAGATCTGGCCCCGCCTGCGCCAGCGGATGGCCAGCGTTTCAAGATCGACCGCACCCTGCCTGTGCGACAAGTGCAAGACCATCCCGTATACGCCGGGATGATTGAAACGATGGACAACGCCGTTGGCATGGTCATGGCGGCCTTGGAAGGCAGTGGGCATCTGGAAGACACGGTGGTGGTTTTCACGAGCGATAACGGCGGGGTTTCCTCTGGCGACGCTTATGCGACCTGTAACCTGCCTTTGCGTGGTGGGAAAGGCCGCCAGTGGGAAGGTGGCGTACGGGAACCCTACTACATTCACTACCCGCGCGCGGTTCCGGCTGGCGGGACTTCCGACGTGCCCGTCACTGGGGCCGATCTTTATCCGACGCTCCTGGATCTCTGCGGTTTGGATCTCTTGCCAGAACAACACGTCGATGGCCGATCGCTTTTGCCTTTGCTCACAGACTCGGCCACGCCTGCGCAAGAAGCGGCCCTTCGCGACCGCCCCTTGGTTTGGCATTATCCTCACTATGACAATCAGGGTGGCGAGCCCTCGTCCTTGCTGCGGCTCGGTGACTACAAACTGATTCACTATCACCTGAATGGTCGCAACGAACTGTTTCACTTGCCCAGCGATCCCTCCGAGCAGCGTGATCTCGCCATCGAACAGCCAGAGCGCGCGGGGCAGATGGCGAAGCAACTGCTCGAGTTCCTTGGCGGATTGGATGCGCGATTCCCGGACTTTGACCCACGTTTCGATCCATTGCAGGGCAGTTTGAAATGGCAACGCATCCACGGCAAGAACAAGGAGAACCTGGAACGCAATCACGCCGCGATGCTGCGGGAAGATTGGCAGCCCAATCCAAACTGGTGGGGCAGCACGGTCGATTGACAGCGGTCCATGCCGCGTCCCATCCATCGAAAGCGTCGTTGGACTTTGGCCCCTGGTTGTTCTCACCCACGGTGGATCTCTGGGCCTTCGCTGGTAGCGCGACGGCAGCCCTTTTGTTGGTGGCAGTCGGTCGTGTGCTGGGTTGGACGACGCAGCCGACGCCGGGATGGACGTGGCTGACGACGATCCTGTTGATCGATGTGGCACACGTTTACGCAACAGGGTTTCGGGTCTTTCAAAGCCGGCGAGAGTTTCGACGTCGGCGTTGGTTGTACACGCTGACGCCCTTGTTTTCCTTCTTGCTTGCTGCCGCGGTCTATTCCGAGAGCGTCGCCTGGTTTTGGACGGTGTTGGCTTATCTGGCGGTGTTTCACTTTGTTCGCCAACAGTACGGCTGGGTGGCACTCTATCGTGCTCGACAGTCCGATGCTGACGCGGGGCGATGGCTTGATGTGGCGGCCATCTATCTCGCCACGGTCTATCCGCTCGTCGTTTGGCACACATTGCCACAACGTGACTTTGTCTGGTTCGTCGAAGGAGACTTTGGCCAATTACCCACCGTCCTTGCCCAGGTCCTGTGTCCGCTTTATTGGGTTGTCATGCTGGCGTACGCCATCCGCAGCGCGAGGGACATTTGGTTGAAGCGCGTCTGGTATTTGGGAAAAGACATGGTGGTCGCCACGACGGCGGTTTGCTGGTACGTGGGGATCGTGGCGATGAACTCCGAGTTTGCATTCACCGTCACCAACGTGATCATCCACGGCGTGCCGTACATGGTGTTGGTGTATTGGTTGAAGCCCCGTCGTGAGTCACCAAGCAGCGATCGGGCGACGGAGGCTTCGCCAACAAGCGGCATCAAGACAATCCAGCGAATCGGGTGGTTCGTGGCAACGCTCTGGTTGCTCGCGTACGTGGAGGAACTGCTTTGGGACTGCGGTGTTTGGAGGCAGCACGGCTGGTTGTTCGGCTGCGTTGGTGGCAGTGAGAATGCCTGGTTCACGCCGTCGGGGCAGTCGTTCTGGGTGCCTCTCTTGGCCACGCCGCAGATCACGCACTATGTGCTCGATGGCTTTATCTGGCGACGTTCTCATCTTGGTGCCATTTAGGGGTGTCGTCTGACCGTGATTTGATGCTGCGCAGGCGTCCTTTTGGGCGTCCGCCAATCGGGGCAACAAGAGGGGGATTTCGCTCTTCCACCCACTGAGTCGGATTGGCTACTGTCCGGCGGAACCATCCCATTCTTCAGCGAGCGTCAGGATGATGCGTCGAAATCGAACGGAACGAATCACGCTTTCAAGCCGACCCAAGAAGTCCGCGTTTCCGCTGTGGTGTGCCTCCTTGGCCGCCATAGCCGTTTGCGTGCCCTCAGAAGCAACCGCACAACAAGCAGCGTCCGCAGCACAGGCACAGGTGGCACGCCAGAAGCCCGCCGCTGCGAACCAGCAACAGGCAAAACCAGATCCCAATCAACCTCCTTTCGCCGCGTTGACTCCCGAGCAGCAAAGAGAATTGCATGGAGTCTTGATGGCTTGGGAGACCGTCAGTCAGGGCACGAAAACGTTGACCTGCGAATTTAAGCGATGGCATTACAACATGTTCGCCGCACCGGCGCGCACCCCCGCCACGATCGCCAAGGGCTCCGTCAAGTATGCGAATCCTGACAAAGGGATGTTCCGCGTCGAAACGCTGGTTTCCTTCGACGGCATGGATGAGGCCGGCAAGCCAACCTATTCTGAAAAACCAAACCAGCCCGGCGAACACTGGGTCTGTAATGGCAGCGAACTCTTGGAGTTCGACCACGCGGCTCTGGAGTGCAAGATCCAAGTGCTGCCGCCGCACATGCAGGGGCAGCGCATCATCGAAAGTCCCTTGCCCTTTGTTTTCAATCTACGCGCTGCCGACGTGATGCAACGGTATTGGGTGCGACAAGTGGCGCCGCCTGCGGATGGCATGATTCTCATCGAAGCGTATCCCAAGCGACAGGCTGACCGTGCGCAATATCGTTTGGTTCAAATCGCCTTGGACTCGACGACCTACCTTCCCAAAGCGTTGTTGATGTACGCACCCAACTTCAACATCAAGACGGCCCCCAAGTGGGACCACTACGAGTTCACGGAAATGAAACGCAATGGGATCGGCCAGCAGGTTCAGCAGTTCACACGTAGCTTCATCAATCAGCGGCCCCCGGCAAACTGGAAGGTTTTCCGCGACGCCTATCGGTCACCGGACCAGCTGGAGGCGATGGCGAAGCAGATCGAGAACGCAGAGAATGCGATTCAACGCTGAGTGATGTCGACCGTTGGAGCTGGCGCGATTTGGGGCCCCGACCGGGCGTCAAGAGAAGCCACTGCCCTTTGGCCCGCGGCGGCAACAGCTGATTGGGCGTCAAAGTTCTGTTTTGCGGCGTTCGACGCGATCCATCGCCGATTCGTTTGCGTCTGGGTATCCTAGAGGTACCCCACTCGCGACGTTAAAGCACGCGGATCACTTGCCCGATGCCAGAATCAATAGAGTACGGTTTGCTGGACACCATACTGGCAGACGCGGACATCCTATCGCAGCTCTCAGAGCTTCCCGATGATGCGAAAACGATGACCTTGGAGCTGCAAGGCCGACGGGCTTCCCTTTCGCATCCAAATTGGTCCGCGATCACGTCCTTCGGCGACTCTTCCCTTGCTGACTCGCTGGCGTCCTTTTCGTCCCCGGATGCGGTGGACGTCACTCGGGCTTCGGGGGACACCAGCCTATCACCCGAAGCGTTCTCGCGTGAGCTCGAGCAGGTGGAGGGTTTTATCCCCCATCGCGTGGTGACGTTCATGCAAGGGGCCTTGCCAAGCTCTGACCAACAAACGTCAGCCTCCAGTCGAGAGACAATCGCTGACCCAAAAGAGGCCGTTGCCAACACCGAGTACCGATTCTTCGGAAAGCTCGGAGCGGGCGGTACGGGGGTTGTCTACCAAGCACACCAGCGGGCCGTCGACCGCGAGGTGGCCATCAAAGTGCTCCGGGATGAACTGGCCAAGGACCCCGTGGCCCGCCATCGCTTTCTGACGGAGGCCCGCGTGATCGGGTCGCTGGATCATCCCAACGTCATCTCGTTGCACGACCTGTGTTTGGACGAACAGGGGCATCTGTTCTACAGCATGAAACGAGTCGACGGTGCGAGCTGGGACGAAGAGATCTCAAAACGCGAAGAGAACGAGAACATCGAAACTTTGCTTCGTGTTGGCGACGCGATCCGGTATGCCCATTCGCGCGGTGTGATCCATCGTGACATCAAACCCGAAAATGTGATGTTGGGTCGCTTTGGCGAGGTGTTGGTGGCCGACTGGGGATTGGCCGTTGGCTGGGACGCCCGGCAGGGAGCACAGCCGATCACGCTTGGCTCCCGGGAACGCTTTCAACCGGCGCCCGCGATCGGTGGAACCCCCGCCTACATGGCCCCAGAGCAGGCACGTGGGCTGCCGGGCGACATCAGCCCCGCGACGGACGTGTACTTACTCGGTGCCATCTTGTATCGGGTCTTGACCGGGTACGCCCCGCATCGCGGCGACAGTCTGCTCGCTTGCATTCAAGCTGCGGCGGACAACACCATTCGACCAACCGATGTCACCGGTGAGCTGATCGAGATCGCGCTACACGCGATGGCGACGGACCCCCAAGATCGTTTCCCGTCGGTCGAGGCATTGGCGTCCGCGATCGAAGGCCAACGCACGCACGAGCAGAGCAATCGATTGGTTCGTCGAGCCGAACGTCGACTTGGTGAAATTGATCCGGCGGCCCACGAAGGCGACGACAACCCGTATGAACCATTTGCGCTGGCAGACGCGTTGATAAGGGAAGCACTCGAAGTCTGGCCCGAGAACAAGAAGGCCCAGGCCTTGCTGCGACGTTCCCAGGTTGATTTCGCGGGGGTGGCCGCAAAGCAGGGTGATTTGGATCTGGCCATCAAGCTCTATGAGGTCGCTGGTCACGGTGAAAGCGAAGCCGCCGCTCGGGTACGCCTTGAACGAGATCAGCGAGAACGCGTCCAAAGTAAGCACGCCAAGTACTCCGCCTTGTTCATGCAATCACCGGAGGCGGGGATTCTGGTCCGGTTGGAAGACGGCGTGTTGTTGGAAAGCAATGCGGCGTTCGAGAGACTGATCGCTTACTCCAAGGGCGAACTCGTGGGCCAACCCATGGGTGAGCTGTCGATATGGCGTTGTCCTCATCGTCGCCAAGAGTTTGTGGAGCGGATTCGAAGGGATCGAAGCATCGATAACTTTGAGGCGCAGTTCGTTCGTCGCGATGGGCAGGCCCCCGAGTCGCCCCATGCCTCGGCAGATCCTGACGTGGACGATTCTTGCGACGACCCGGATCGGGTGCGTCCGGTCGGCGTTGTGGATGTCTTGATCAGTTCTCGAGTCGTCCACGTGGACGGCCAAGACGTGATGCTCTCAACGATTCGGGACATCTCGGCTCGCAAGGACGCGGAACGCCGCATCCAGCAAAGCCGGCAGCGAATGCGAGACTTTCAGCGTCTGGCGGGGTTAGGAACCTGGTCGTTCAGCACGGTCGCCCAAAAGGTGACCTGGTCTGACGAGACCTTTGCTCTGATGGGGCGGGATGCCGCTCTTGGGGAGCCCGGATACGATGAATTCCTAAACCTGATTCATCCGGAGGACCGCTCCATGGTCGACCGCACCATCCAAAATGCGAAGGAGCAGGGAGCGTCCTACCATATGGGTTTCCGCGTGGATCGCGGGGATGGTTTTGTGTGGCTGTCAGCCCGGGGGGAGCCGGTGATGGACGAGGATGGGAATGTGATCGAGTTGTATGGCGTCTTGATGCAGGACCATTCGCCCTCCTGAAGGGTCTTGTGACGAATCGCGTTGACGATCTGAGGGTTTGTTTCTGAATAGCAGTTCTTCCATCGCGTCTCGCTACACCCAGTCTGATCCGGACGTGCGTTTGATGCTGCGCGTGCGTGAAGGGGATGCGAGCGCGTTTGAAGAGCTTGTGCGTTTGTACCAACCAAGGCTGGTCCGATTGATGCATCACCTGGCGCCCCATCCGAGTCTGGCGGAAGACCTCGCGCAGGAGACCTTCCTGCGGGTTTATCGGGCGCGGGAGAGCTATCAACCGGGCGCGAAGTTTGCCACGTGGTTGTTCACCATCGCGGGGAACGTGGCCCGGAATTCGCGGCGCGGCGCGTCACGCCGCAAGGAAACCTCGGAAGTGGACGCGCCCTCATCCGGCGACGATTCCAATGCCGCCATCATGACCACGATGGCTTTGGACGCGAGCGGCTTGATGCCAACGCGTCAGGCAGAGAGCGATGAGCGTGCGAAGATTGTCCGCTTGGCAGTCAACAGCTTGCACCCGAGGCAGCGAATGGCCTTGGTGCTGTCGCGATTCGAGAACATGAGTTACGCCGAGATTGCCGACACCATGGGCTTGACGACCAAAGCGGTCAAGTCCTTGCTGAGCCGAGCCCGCGTGAGCCTCAGAGACCGGCTGGAGAGTTATGTCGAGACGGGGGAGCCGGGTGACGATTTGGCCACGGGAGCTGAGCTGCCAACGATGTCGCGAATGATGCGAGCCGTGTCGGGTGACGTCTCCGCGGAAACGCAGCCGCACTTGGACCGGTCGGGGGAGTCTGACACGTGAGTGACTCACCATCCCATTCGAAATCGCTTGACGTCACGCAAGAACAGGTGGCCGTCTCGCTGCCGGAACCGGAAGGACCCCTCACTTCGGCTGAGACATCGGTGCATCCCGATGACGAAACCTTGGTTGCCTACTTGGATGACGAGCTGACCACACCTCAGCGACAGAGCGTGGAGCAGCGTTTGGTCGATGATGAGGTGTTTCGCAGCCGCCTGCAGTCATTGCAGAAGGGCTGGGACATGTTGTCAGTGCTGCCAGCACCCGAATCCGACGAACGCGTGGTTCAATCGACTTTGGAACTGGTGATCGAAGACCTGGCTTCGGCGTTTCCGGACGTTGCCAAGACCACCGCGTTGCCCGCCGGAATCGCGGATCACGCCAACCGTCAGTTGCGTCGCTCGCGCTTGATTTGGACGGTGGGGGCTTTGGCTGCCGTTTGCGTTTTGTTTGCCGGTGGATTTGCCTTTCAGCGATTCAAGGATCGTCAAAGGCAGATCAATCAGATCGCGGATCTCGCCGTCGCGATGGATACCGACGCTTACCTGATGGCGGATCAGGGCGAGCTGATTGCGTTCTTAGTGGATCAACCCACGTGGCGAACGCTTGTTCCGATCAGTCCCTTACCGGATGTTGAGGCGTTGCTTTTGCCGGGTGGTGACGGCTCGCTCTATCCCGATGCCGATTTGCGTGGGGCCGCACTACGCAATCAAGAGGCGATCACGCAAGCCATCGACGCACTTGATTCCAAGCAGTACACCTACGTCGGGCAGCAATGGGAAAAATTCGCCAATCTGTCCCCTGAGAACCAGCAGGCTTTGCGGGCCAGTGCTCAAACCATGCGCGGGCAGCCAGACGCAGCGGAGGTCTTGCAGACGCTTCGCGAGTACGCACGCTGGCGACAGGCCTTGCCCGGCGACGTCGTGGAACGCCTCGAATCGGCATCGGGGGACGAACGGCAGTGGGCACTCTATGACGCCTTGCGAGAATCGGCCATTCGCGTGTCGCAGGAGTCGAGCCGGAACCTAACCGACGAAGCCGTCGAACGGATCGATTTTGCGGTTCGGGAGATCATTCGAGGACGCCTTGCCGGTCCGGATCAACGCTACAGCGACATCTTTGGTTTGATGACCAGCCGTGGTTACTCGGAGGAGAAGGCACTGCGTACATTGGCGAGCCGTCTGATGCCTGACTCGGGCTGGGACCGGTCTAGGCAAGAGCATGGCGGACGACCGGGCGACCGCGGATCGAACGGGGGCGAACGAATGCCGCGCGGGCCGCAAGCTGGCCTGGGTCCACAAGCTGGACTGGGGCCGCCTGGTAGTGGTCCACCCTCTGGATTTCCACTGCTGGGAGGACGTGATCGGGGACGCGGCGGCTTGTTCGATCGCTTCAAGTTTCAGCCCTTGTCGACGGATGACCTGGAATTGATCAAGTCGATGCTGCCTTACGACGACTTCGAAACCCTGGAAACCATTTCGAGTGAGAACGAGTTCTTTGGAACGATGATCCTGCAGAATTGGATTCGCGAGTCGATTCGACGCAAACGTGACTGGGGATTTGGTTCCAATTCTTCCCTGCGTTCCGTCTACGAATCGATGTCAGAGTCGCAGCGTGACGTGATTGATCTGTTGCCCCCTGATGAGGCGATTGATCGTCTCTTGGACGAGCGAACCCAGTAGGTTGATGATCGTCGTACCACCGGCTCATCTGAACTAACGAGGTTCGTTGTCCTGGGACGTCCAAAGGTCGATGTCAGGTTGAGCTGCAGATTCGCCACGGCGAAAACGCCCCGCTGCGATGTCCGTCTTGCCGTCGGCATCGAAATCGCCCACGGCGATGGAAAGGCACCGCGCCAGTCCTGATTGAAGGGAAAAGGGTGTGAAGTCACCGGGCGTTCTCTGCAGGAAGACTGCCAGCGAAGGCACACCCAATGACTGCACGCTTGCCGCCTGGGATCCTTGGATCAAATTGCCTGCGATCACGTCCATCGTGCCGTCACCGTCGAAGTCCCCGGGGACCGCCGTTTGGACGCCTGGCATCCACGCGATTTGGTGATGCTTGAATGGCAGGGAGCCCTCGTTTTCCAACCACGCGATTCCATGATGCGGTTTGATGCCGCGATCGAACGAATCTCCATTGGAATACAGAATGTCCAGGTCGCCATCACCATCGATGTCCACCATGCGAATTCCGCTGGATCCAAAGGCGGGGTCAGGGGCCGCATAGATCGTTTCCGGTTCGAACCGAGCCGAACCATCATTTCGAAAGAGTTCGATTCGCTCGTGTTCTTGGCTGATCAGCGCCACGAAATCCAGGTCTCCATCGCCATCGAAGTCGACAATCGGGACATGGACTGAGCCCGCTCGCGCATCAAGTTCACGCAGTTCTAATTTTGGAATTGGGGAACCGTTCTCGGCAGCACCTCGATTTTCCAGCAACACGATGCGACCGGATTTCCGCCATCCGAAAACGCCCACCAGGATGTCCAGATCGCCGTCAGAGTCAAAATCTGCCGCTCGAACGTCGGCGACACGACTGAGCCCGTCCTGCAACACGTGCGTTTCGAAACGATTCGAATCCGGGATGCGACGCAACCACACCGCGCGCCCCAGATCCGTGTCGTTCGCGTTGAACTCACCAATGTCCGCCACCAACAAATCGGTCCAGCCGTCGCTGTCCAAGTCGGTCGCTTCGACACGGACGGGCTGAAAAAGGGTGGCCAGACGCTGCGTTGCATTGCCGTCCGTACTGGGATCGCAAGCGATCACGGCACCCGTGCTGATATCGCAGTAAACCAGGGAGGGGCCGTCATGAAGGCCCAAATCCATCCATTGTACGTGCGCGATCGCGGGAGGGCGGGACGATTCGTGTTCGACAGTTTGAAGCTTGAGAGGCAGCGGTAGCTCTTCGCAGTTTTGAACGCTTTGGTCGAATCGGAACTCATCGGGAGCCTGCGCTCGGAAGTACTTCAGAACATCGGCTTTGTTCGGCATCACCAGGTCCTTGCGACCAGAATCGTGATACAACATGTACCCCTGGTCGAC
Source organism: Planctomycetota bacterium (assembly GCA_039189905.1). Lineage (GTDB taxonomy): Bacteria > Planctomycetota > Planctomycetia > Pirellulales > Pirellulaceae > Rhodopirellula. The sequence continues at coordinate 31,291 of JBCCYK010000006.1, read as the reverse complement.
CTCTTGCAGCCATTCCTCCTTTGGCGAACTCGCAGGACGCGGCATCGCGTGGCAGTCTCCGCAGAACGCCCGGACGGATGGTTCGATCCGCGATACGAACTGATTGAGTTCCACCGCGCCTAGGCTCGCGTCAACGGAGCGTTTCTTCTCTGAAACCTGGGCGGAATCGCCGGCGCGCGGAACTTCGGAATCGAAGGTGGTATCGGAATGTGAGTTGCCACACCCGATCAGGGCGCACAATGCCACCCCAGGAATCCAAGTCGTTAGGCAATCAAGCTGAGACGGCATGGGGGGGTGGCGAGGAATCATCGGTGTGTTTTGTTTCCGAAACACGATGGGGCAGCAACGGTGCATTCACTACGATGGGGTTGCGTGATTTGGTTTGGTCGCGATGAGTGAGTACTGGCTCATTTTGTACCGTTTTTAGAGCCAACCACCCAACTTGACGCGTAAACCTTTACCAAGTGTCGGACGACGTGGGCACTCCGGGGCCCCGTTTGTACTCGGGTCAGCGCTGGCAAAGCAGGTGATCCCGTTCCAATTCCCAGCGATCCCGGAACCCTCCTCCCATGTCAAACTTGAAGCGAACCTGGAAATCCAAGCTTGAATCAATCCCTTGTTTCTCGGTCTCATCCGAAAGTGCCTGTCCGCCAACGCTTTCAGCGCCTCGTTCACGGGGTGTCGTGTCGTTGCCGATGGACCGTGTTGTGGGTGGGCGTTCTCTTGGTAGCTGGATGTACGCGGCGTGAACAGGAGAACCAGCCGGACGTCCAGGCCGTCACCAATCCATTGGGGCGGGTCCAACTCTTAGTTCGGCAGGGACGTTGGGACGACGCTTGGCGATTGTCAGACGAAGTGCTGCAGCGCAACGCCGAAGATCCCAAGGCATTGACGGTGCTTGCCGAGGTCGCTTATCGACGTGGCGAGCAAGCGACCGCTGCGGACCTGTTGGTACGGTCTTGTGAGGCGGATGCGTTTGAATCACCTAATCGTGTTCAGCAAGCGATGGTAGCGCTCATTGCCAACGGCGAATTGTTTCGATGTATCTCGTTCCTGAACGAAGCCGTGCAGAAAGATCCGGATGCTTCCGAGTTACGCCGGACCCTCTATGACTTTTTGATTGGGACGGAGAATCGGCTCGACGCGAAACCCCACCTGCAGGCGCTCGTACGTTCGCGCCGCTTCGATATCGACCTTCTCTTGTCCTGGGGTACCAGTCAGACACGCTCATTGGAAAATGCACCGCTGGATGAGATGCTAAAACGCCAACCGTCGGACCCGCGTCCGAAAATCGGCGCCGCCAGGCGGGAACTGGACCAGGGCAATCTGGTGGAGTGCCGACGTTTGGCCCAGGAGATTCTCGAAGCCGAACCCAACATGGTGTCGGCTCAAGTTCTGTTGGCACAGGCGTGTGCGCGCGGCAACACGTGGGACGATCTGAAGGAGGTGGTAAGCAGGTTCTCTGATTCCGTCGCGGAGCATCCCGATTATTGGGTTGCAATGGGGCAATGGGCCGAGTCCCGGGACGCCACGCAGGCGGCTGCCAGAGCCTACTGGGAGGCGACACGCTGTGATCCATTGCATACGGACGCGTGGTTGAAGCTGGTTGGCATGGTCGACCAAGTGGAAGCATCGCGGTTGAATGTGAGTCCGTCCACGTTGGATTCGATGAAGCAACACGCCAACTTGCTTTCTTCCTTGGCCCAGCAACTCAATCGCTTCGAGCGATCCGGACGTATCTCGCGTGCGATCGCGATGCAGTTGGTTGATTCCTACGAATCGTTGGGGCAGCTCTGGTTGGCCGAGGCCTGGGCTGCCATTGCCACCACGCTTCCAGAAGATGACACGGTGAAGGTGCTGGCAAAACGGAAGCAGATCGTCGACAAACTTGCGGGCAACACGCCGTGGTTGTCATCAAACGACAAGCCGTGGGGGCAAGTCACGCTGGCCCACCTGCCGAGACCCACGATCGCGATCCAACCTCGTGTTTCGCGTGAGACGCCATCGCGAGTCACACGATCGGAGTCACCCAACGAGCCGGAAGCAGAAGCTTCGATCATGGGCCGAGGGACGGTCTCACGCAACTTTCGCTTGGTTGATGAAGCCGCACGACGTGGGATCGTCTTTCACGGAAAAACCGGTGAGCAGCTTGATCAGCCTGGGATCTCATTGCACGAGACACTGGGATGTGGTGGTGGTAGCCTTGATTTCGACCGCGATGGTTGGACGGATCTGATTCTGATGGCGGCTGGCGGCACGCCAGGCCAAGCGGACTCGGAAGTTAACGGGTTGTATCGGAACCTGGGTGGAGAGTTTACGGACATCGGTCGGCTCGCCTCCGTGACGGATCGTCGCTTCGGCCAGGGGGTTGCTGTTGGCGACCTCAACGCCGATGGCCTGGCGGACTTCATCACCCTCAACTACGGGACAAATCGTGTTTTCATCAATCAAGGTGATGGCTCGTTTCAGGACCAAACGTCGCTGTGGACGCCGAATCAGCCCGTGGTTTGGTCCACCAGCGCGGCGATTGCCGACGTGACAGGCAATGGCATTGCCGACGTTCTCGTGCTGAACTACTGCGCCGGGCTGAGCCCTGCCACACGGACGTGTCCATCGGAGGATCCGAACGTGGTTCGGTCCTGCACACCGGTCTTGTTCGACGCCGCCTCAGACCAGTTTTGGGAAGGGGGGCTCACGGGGGAGTTCATCAACCGCACTGACGCCCGCTTGCGTCAGCCAAGCGATTTGGGACGAGGTCTGGGCATCGTTGTGGGACAACTCGATGACCAAGGCGGTCTGGACGCGTTTGTTGCAAACGACATGACCGCGAACCATTACTGGAGCTTTCCGCGAGACGAACCTGGCGCCGAAGGCGCTCCCCTGATCGATTCCGCGTTGCCGCGAGGCTTGGCCGTCAATGCGCAGTCCATGACACAGGGTTCGATGGGAATCGCGGCGAGCGATCTCGATCGCGACGGCGACTTGGACTTCTTCGTCACAAACTTCGACCGTGAATACAACACCTTGCACACGCAAGTCGTTTCCGGCACTTGGCGTGACACAACGCGCGCCGCGGGATTAGCCGAACCGTCGCTTCCTTGGGTGGGATTCGGGTCAGAAGCCGTCGACTTTGACGGGGATGGGTGGGATGAGGTCATCGTGACCAACGGCCATGTCGACGTGTTCTCACGCGACGATCAGCCAGCGCAGTATGGCCAGCTTGCACAGTTGTTCTTTCGCAATGACGAAGGCGTCTATCAAACGCTCGCGTTTGACGACCAGGAGGTCTATTTGCGACAAAAACATGTCGGTCGCGGCCTGTGGACCATCGATGCCGATAACGATCGGCGTGTGGACATCGTCATCACGCATCAAACGGAACCGGTGTCTTTGCTGATGAACCAGGCGATCGAATTGGAGCAGAGCACGACACTGGCGATCGACTTGGTGGGGACGCGATCGGGACGCGATGCGGTTGGAGCACGTGTGACTGCCATTTACGGCGGGCAGCGCCAGACGAGATTCCTCGTCAGTGGAGATGGTTACCTGTGTTCCAATACCAAGCGTCTTCACTTTGGGTTGGGTGGTCATCAGGGTGCCGTGGACATCGAAGTGACCTGGCCTGATCGGAAGACTCAGTCGTTCCGCTTGGCTGAACCCAACGCGAGCTACGTTCTGGTGGAGGGGACAGAGGAATCTTTCAGGCTTAGCGACACGCCCTAGTTGGGTTTTTGGTTGTGTCCGGTGACAGGGATCACACGGATGTGCGTTTCCTGTCCAGCATCGGCGACGACATCCTTGAGTTGGCGAGCAAGAAGGATGCGGTCTCGACGGGTCGCTTCATAGGGTCGAGAGATAATCGTCGCATCGCCTTGGCCGTCCGCGGGGCACGCGGCAATTGCCAGCTCGATTGCCGATGCATATTCCAGACTGCAGCCGATGTAAAATTGTCGCCATCCGCGGCTGTCCAAGTCATAGGCTGTCACTAAGTGGCGCGATCGTTGTACGAGCGGGCGGCGCAGGTACTCTTCCGGCGTCAGTGGATCCGTTGCCAAATCACGGACCGATTTGACTTGGATGCGACGTCGTCGGAATCGAGTCTCGGCTTCGACAAGGGTTGATTCTGGGTATGTCAGCACGACTTGCGAATCAGATGCAAATGGGAAGCTGGGTGCCACCATGACAGTTGACTCCTGCATGAGTAGGGGGATCGGGTTGGGGGCTCGTGTTCCTGTTTCCCCGCACTGGATCATTCGATCCCGGGTGGACACGTTTGGTCCACGCTGCCGACGCAGATGGGTTCACGCGGGCAATCCTTTTGGCTGCGGTCCTGCTTGGTCGGGGCAGGCTGTTTGGGTTATTTTGCCGAGCTGATGGAATCATGTTGGTTCACAACACATTTTGAGCACTCTTGTGAGAAGGACGCATTCGCATGCCTGAATTGAAGGTCGCATCCCCTGGCGAGACTCGGATCGGTTGGATCGGTACCGGGGTGATGGGGCACAGCATGCTGGGGCACCTCCTTGATGCGGGTTATGTGTGCTCCGTGTTCACGCGGACGGCTAGCAAAGCCCAGGACTTGGTGCAGCGCGGAGCGGCCGCCCGTTCAGGGCCCGGCGATGTGGCACGCAATAGCGATGTCGTGTTTTCCATTGTCGGCTACCCCCACGACGTCGAATCCATCTATCTCGGTGACGATGGAATCGTTGCGAACGCCGCGCCGGGAAGCGTTTTGGTGGACATGACGACCAGCAAGCCGGAGTTGGCGACACGCATTGCATCGGCATCTTTGGCGAAAGGTTGTGCCGCAATCGATGCGCCTGTCAGCGGGGGTGATCGTGGCGCGCGAGAAGGGGTGTTGTCGATCATGGTGGGCGGCGAAACGGAGCCCGTTCGGGCTGTCATGCCGCTGCTGGAGGTGATGGGGAAAACGATCGTGCATCAGGGTGGTCCTGGCACAGGACAGCACACAAAAATGGTGAATCAGACCTTGATTGCTTCCGGCATGATTGGCGTCTGTGAGGCCTTGCTCTACGCCTATCGAAGTGGGCTGGACGTCGAACGCGTCTTGCAAAGCGTGTCGGGAGGCGCTGCCGGGAGCTGGTCACTCACGCATTTGGCACCACGCATTGTCGCGGGGGACTATCAGCCCGGTTTCTATGTGGAGCACTTTCTGAAGGACATGGGGATCGCATTGGACGAAGCGGCCCGGTTGGAACTTTGCTTGCCGGGTTTGGCTCTTGCCAAACAACTCTATCAGGCGCTCGCGGCTCAGGGGCACGCCAAAAGTGGCACGCAGGCGCTCGTCTTAGCCTTGGCGAAGATCAACAACATGCAGATTGGTCATGACGATTGAATCCTATGCACGTGTCGAATCCTATGCACGTGTCGAATCCTATGCACCCTGTTGGCTACCGCCCCGCTGAACATCCAGGTTATTTCTTGTTTGTTCGCTCTTTCTCACTTCTTTGGATGCCTTGATGAGTCTGGATGCCCAGTCAAGATCGTTTGTTGACATGATCGCCAACAATCCGAAACCAGGTTGGGAAGTGCTGGGTGTCGCGGAAGCCCGGAAGTCCTTTGGACTCTTGCAAGAGTTCTTTGGCACGCTTGATCATTCCGTTCGCGTTGTGGACGGCCGTATGGAGGTCGAGAACAGGCAACCACGTAGCGTCGCGTACCGGAGCTATCTGCCGGATGACCTTGATATGCAAGCGAAGGGGCCCCTGATTGTGTTTCTCCATGGTGGAGGTTGGGTGCTTGGCGATGTGGAGACTCATCACCCTCTCTGTACCCAGATCGCAGCGACGACCGGGCAATGCCTGGTCTCCATTGACTACCCACGCGCTCCGGAGTGTCAGTATCCCATCACGCCGATTCTATGCGCCCAGATTGTTCCGAAGCTGCTAAGAAACGCGGTCGGTTTGCCCGGTCCCTTTTCATCGTGTGTCGTCGTCGGCGATAGTGCTGGCGGTCATCTTGCGGTGGACGTCGCGGACCGTCTTTCACGCGACGAATCCGTTCACGTTTCAGGATGCCTGCCAATCTATCCCGTGGTTCGCAACGACTTCACGACCCTCAGCTATCGGCAATGCGGCGAAGGCCATGGCCTCACGAAAGCGGCGATGAAATGGTTTTGGACCCATTACCTTGGCGATCAAGCCCTTGTCGATGGATCCGTTCAGCCGCCGGGCTTCACTCACGATTTGCTGTCACGCGACTACCGAAGGTTTCCTCGCACGCACGTCGTGACGGCGGGCTATGATGTGCTTCGCGACGAAGGGGTCGCGTTGGTCGAGGTGTTGGCAAAGGATGGCGTTCACGTGACGAGTCAGCATTATCCGTCGGTCCTGCACGGATTCATTCACATGAGTTCCCTGTTTGACCAAGGACGCGAAGCCATTGACGAGCTGTGTGACGTGCTCAAGTCCATGCGGGACACGCGACAGGCGTAGCGACGGCACCACCGGAAACCAGTCCATAGCGGGACGCGGCACGTCGATCTCAGTTGGCAGGACGACGGAACGCATTTGATTGAAGTCAAGTTTGTTTCAAGTTCATCGACCGAAGGATGCCGGAAAAGACGCTCCCGAGCGTCAATTTGCTCGAAAGGTGGTCTGTGGACGTGACAACCACGTGGATCGAGCTAGGATCGGGAATCCGTTCTGTCCGATGTGATCTGGGTCCAGATCAGATTGGCAAGCTCGCCGAAAATCAGGCCCACAAGCGACCCGGAAGGCGCTCTTGCCTCAACGGATACAGGTGCTCGAGAGCAAGGTGGATCCGCGAATTGCCAGCGATCCTCCGGCGTTTGACCGCCGTCCCGACACCCGTGGTGATGCCATGCGGGGAAGCGTCGCCGTTTCCGCAGCAACTTCCGATGGAACGCGACCTGCCGTCATACCGCGAAAACGCTCTGGTCATTACATTACTGCGTCCGAGTCCTGCCAGCGATGTGATGAAGTGGCTCCCGACTCGACCGCCGCCTCCCTGATGCTACCCCACCTATGTCAGCCAGCAACCGATCCAAGCTGATCACGAAACTCCACACGGCGCTCAAAAAGCACTACAAGGCTCCTCCGGCGAGCCCGTCACGCCCCATTTTGGAACACATTCTGCTCGCGAGCCTGCTGGAGGACTGCCCACTTGAGCTTGCCGAAGAGGGCTTGCTGAAATGCGAGCAAGATTTTTTCGACTGGAACGAGGTCCGTGTGACGACCGTCACCGAGTTGTCGGGTGTGCTGTCGAATCTGCCGGATCCGCAGAAAGCCGCCTCTCGCTTGAAGGGCAACCTGCAGGGCGTTTTTGAGGAGTTCTACAACTTCGACCTGGAATATCTGAAGAAAGAGAACCTTGGAAAAGCGGTCGCCAAGTTTGAAAAGATCCCATCGATGTCTCCCTTCGTCGTGGCTTACCTGACCCAGCATGGCCTGGGCGGACACGCGATTCCCATCGATTACTCCGCGATGGTGATCCTTCACGTGACGGGCATTGCTAGTCAGCGTGAGGCGGCATCGGGACGTGTGCCAGGTCTGGAAAGGGCGATCCCGAAGACGAAAGGGGTGGAATTCGCCGCCCTGATTCATGAAGCGGCCGTCGCCGTGATGATGGATCCTAAAGACAAAAAAGGGCGTCAAACGTTAGACGCGGTCGCGAAGGGAAGCAGCAAGTCCCTCGACGAGTACAACCAGAGTAAGGAGGCCGCCAAGCAACGGGTACGCAAACGCAAGATTGAAGAGCGCGATGCCGCTCGCGCGGAGAAGGCCGCCGAGGAGGCAAAACCCAAGGCCGTCCCCGCCAAAAAGCCCAAAGCCAGCGCATCCGGCACGGCGAAGGCTGCCAAAGAGAAGAAAGCGGCGTCGCCTCCGGCGGCTGCTGAGGGGAAGAAGCCGAACGCAAAACCAGCCAAAACGAGTGCTTCCAAGACGAAACCAGCGTCCAAGACGACGGTCGCGAAGAAAGCCTCCAAACCGGTCAAGAAATCCGCTTCGAAGACCGCCAAAAAGTCGGCCTCCAAACCAGTGAAGAAATCGACCGCGAAAGCGGCTGCAAAGCCGACGAAGAAAAAGCCGGTCAAAAAGTCCGCCAAGAAGACAGCCGGCAAGAAGAAGGCAAAGCCGAGCAAAGCCAAGTCCGGCAATCGCCGGTTGACCAAGCAGAAGCCGCGATAGGCATCGAAATCGCTTTCGGGGTGAGAATCTTGTTGTTTGCGTTTGGCAACGGGCTTGCTTTCAAAGTCGAACGAAGGACCACCTCATCCGCAGGGATTGAGCCGATTGTTGCTGCTGAGCGACCAAGAACCCCACGTCACGCAGGAGTCCGACCATGGCTGGCCACTCAAAATGGGCCAACATTCAACACCGCAAAGGGCGCGTTGATGCCGCCCGCGCGAAACAATGGAGCAAGCTGAGCAAGGCCATCATCGTGGCGGCCCGTGTTGGCGGGGGGGACCCAGCGCTGAATCTGAGGCTACGCAAAGCCATCGACGACGCCAAAGCGATCTCGATGCCCAAAGACAACATCGCGCGTGCGGTCAAAAAGGGGACTGGCGAGCTTGATGGCGGTGATGTCGAGGAAGTGATCTACGAGGGCTACGGTCCCGGCGGCGTTGCCGTCATGTGCGAAGCCCTGACGGACAACCGGAATCGTACCGCGCCGGAATTGCGATCCATCTTCAGCAAACATGGTGGCGAAGTCGGCAAGACGGGCTGTGTTTCTTATCTGTTCGAACGTAAAGGCCTGTTCGTCTTCGCGAGTGATGTCGATGAGGAGAACCTCACCCTGATTGCACTGGAGAATGGCGGCGAGGACGTGGAACAGATCGACGAAGCGAAATGGCAGGTCACGTGCGCTCCCGACGAACATGCGAGCCTATCCAGCGCGTTCAAAGATGCGGAGTTGGTCCCAGAAGTCGATCAGATGGCCTTGCTGCCGTCGACCATGGTGGATGTGGATGGGGGGACCGCCAAAAAGGTCCTCTCTTTGCTGGAAACCTTGGATGACCACGATGATATCCAGACGGTTTCCAGCAATGTCAACTTCCCTGAGGACGCATTCGCAGATCACGAGAACAACTGATTGATCACATTGCCATCGCGAACCAAGGTGATGGGACGTCCCGTTGAACTGTGGTACTCCACCGTCGGATCCAGCCCCAGGTTCCAATAGAAGCTAGCGGCAACGTCATCTGGCGTGATCGCCTCGTGACGTGGTCCGGATGCGGTTTCGTCGCTTTCCCCGACGACCTGTCCTCCGCGTACACCGCCGCCAGCCATCAACATGAACATGCACCGCGGGTAGTGGTCGCGACCACCTTCGGCGGAACGAGTGTTGATCTTGGGTGTGCGGCCAAACTCGCCCGTCACCATGACCGCGGTTGAATCCAAGAGGCCGCGTTGCTCAAGACCCTGGAAGAGGCCAGCGAGGCCAGCATCCAATTTTGGCAGTTGGTTGGTGCTCAGCTTCGTGAAGTTGTCCGTGTGTGTGTCCCAACCGCCCAATTGAACGCTGACGAACCGCACGCCCGACTCAACCAATCGAAGTGCAAGCATGCAACTCTGCCCAAAATTGTCCTCGCCAAATTGTTTCGCAAAACTGGCGTCTTCTTGTGAGATGTCGAAAGCGCGGCGTGCACGCGATGATGTGATCATGTTGAAGGCTTGCTGCCCGAACCGATCCAGTCCCTGTAGTAATTGATCGTCTTTTTGAATCGATGCGAAGCGTCGATCTAGTTTCTTGAGCAGATCTTGACGCCGTGTGACTTCATCAACGCCGATGTTGCCAGGCAGCGAGATCCCGCGAACGGAAAAGGGTTTGCCGATCGAAGGTTGGGCATTCGTCTCGAGGGGGGCGTGCTCGATTCCCAGGAAACCGGCACCTTGGCTTGCCTTTGGCACGGCGACGTGCGTGGGAATGTCTTGGTCGGAGGGGCGTTCCATACCAAGGACGGAGCCAAACGACGGGTAATCCAACGCGGGAATGGGACGCGAGCCCGTGTTGACATATTCCCGTCCCAGCGCGTGCGCCGCCAAGGTGTGACTGACGCCGCGGAGAATGGCGAACTTGTCAGCACACTGGGCGAGCCTTGGCAGGTGCTCCGAAATCTCGATGCCGGAGACGTTCGTCTTGATAGGACGAAACTTGCCCCGATACTCGTCGGAGGCTTCCGGTTTCAGGTCGAACGTGTCCATGTGGGACGGCCCACCGGGTAGTTCGATGAAGATCGCAGACGTGGCCTTGCCCCGCTGCTGCCCATCGGACTGAACTTCGCCCGCCTCGGACATCCGAAGAAATTGAGGCAGCGTGATGCCGCCCATGCCGATCACACCCGCACGCAACAGGTCTCGACGCACAACGCCATCACAGGTTTGGTGAAAGTCCATGTTTGAATCCAGTCGTGAAAGAGAATGTTGCTTTTCGGGAACGCGAGGGATCAGGAACAGAATGCGGATCGAGTCGGAGGAGCCGGAAATGTAGCTCGGGAGATGTTCAATGCGTGATGATGAACTCTTTGGTGTTAACCAAGGCCCACATCAATGATTCGAGACCCGTCGCCTTGTCCTCCGAATCCTGGATGTATCCCACGGAGATCTCCAACTCATCTTCATCTGGAAAACGCGAAAGGGTTCGTAAGTAGGCATCCTCAACGACCGAAGCCAGGTCTCGGATTTCGTCCTGGGCGGACTGCTTGGGCTCCGGTGGCTCGATTGTCCAGCCCTGCGGATCTGCCAATAGTTTCCGGAGCGAAGGCACGCGAATATCCAACGGGGCAAACCGCTTCACCATTCGCTGGTAATCGCTTTGGATGCGTTGTCGCTGTCGAAGCTGTGCCGACTCGGGCAGTTGCTTGAAACGCTCAATGCGACCGACCATCTGCTTTCGAACCGCGTCCAAACGCTTGATCTCCGCCGTGACCCGTTGCGTCTCGATGTCGGTGTTTCGATCGTAGCCGAGGGTGCTGCAAGCCTGCGTCACCCAGCTGTTTTTGTCGGAAAGCTGTCGGTAGATGTCGAAGTCGTTGCGCAGGTAAATCGATTGCAGCAGGCTCGGCTCGTCGCTCCGATCGCAGTCACAGTTGCTTTCGCGAATGGACTGGCCGAAGACTTCCAAGGCAAAACGACTGGAGTTGTTGCGATTGCTGGAGGATGTCCCTGCGATGGCCATGCCCTGAAACTCATCACGGACTTTCTGAGCCGTCGACGAGGATTCGGTTGCCAGCAAAACGGCGTCGTGAATGACTTCTGCTGGGAGGCGTCGCGGAACATGTCGCGAGAAATGGACGCGATCATCCACATTGCTCTCATTGGGTTCCGTGCTGCGTTGATACGTGTCCGTCAGGACAATCGAACGCGAGAGTTCCTTCAGGTCATAGCCACTTACAATGAATGTCTCGGTGAGGTGGTCAAGCAAGGCCGCATTGGACGGAGGGTTGGCCAAGTTCATATCGTCGGTGGGGCTGACGATACCGATGCCGAAATAATTGGCCCAGACACGATTCACGATCGCACGGGCGAAGTAAGGATTCGTGGGGTCTCGGAGCCACGCCATCAGGTCGTTCCGAGGGTCTTGATCCAACCGAGTCAGTTCCGACTCGCCTAGGATCTGACCCATGGGCGGCGGCGTCGGATCGGCGCCTTTCTTCCGCTGCTGCTGCCTTTTGGCCTGATAGGCACGGTTCTTAAAGACGAGCTCGGGAAACGGAACTGTCTTTCCATCACGGGCGGCGTCATAAATTTTGCGGCGTAGATCACCGCCGCGTAGCTTCTTCCCGCCGGTGATCTTTTTCAGCAGCGCATCACGTTCTTGAGTGGAATCGGGTGCGACGTCGTTTGATCGGGCCGAGATGCCCTCGAAAAGCTTCGCAAACTCTTCAAAGCCGTTCTTTGACCAACGATCGAAGGGGTGCTTGTGACATTGGGCACACTCAATTCGGATGCCGAGGAAGGTATATGCGAAGCCGATCGCGCGATCTTCGGGCTTCGCGAAGTTGCGACGGGCCCAATACAGGGGCATGCCATCACGCTGAGCAAACGCTTCCTCACCGCCTGGCTTGCAGGCGAGCGTCATATTTTCGCAGTACTCCGTATACGATTCATCCCCGTCGCGACTCGCGGCGGAAACCATCCCCTCCACGATCTCATCGTAGGGAACGTTGTCTTCGAGCCGCACACGCAGCCAGTGATACCACAGCCGCGACGCCGCGTTGCGAATGGGCAACGCGTTGTTCAGCTGCGCGGCGCTGTTGCCTGTCCAATCCGATAAACGCGTTGCCCACCAGGCTGCGTAACCCGGCGAGTCGAGCATCTGGTCGACCCATTCTTCACGCTTGTTGGCAGCATCATCGGCAACGAAACGCCGTACATCCTCCGGGGAAGGCAGGGTTCCGGTGATGTCAAGACTGGCCCGCCGAATGAACTCGGAATCGCTGCAGAGCGTGGACGGTGTGATTCCCAAGCCATTCAAGTGATCGACCACAATCTGATCAATGGCATGTCCCGAGACGGGCGGTGCCGAAAGCGGCTCCGCGACCACCACGGGTCGAATGACGGGAACGGGCACAACCGCGTTGTCATAGGAGACAACCACATGCGTCGCCCCTCGTACTCCCGACGTCACTCGCCCGTTCTCGTCGATTGCAGCGATGGCGTCATCATTGCTGGAAAAACGGCAGAGGTCCGTGACATCTTCCTTCGTGCCGTCGGACCAATGAGCGATGGCGGTTAATGATTGCGTCTTTGAGGCAGCGTCAAAGACAAGCGTGCTTGGCGACACCTCCAGCTTCGCGATGGATTCGATCTGGCTGGCGTCAAAGGGGGCCTTCTGCGCAACCCACTGCCGCAGCACACGGTATTGCCAGCTGTCGCGGTCCATGCGTTTGCCGCCTTCGTGCATGTCCGCATCGATGGGCTTCGCCAAAATCAGACTCTCGTCGATCTCGTCCAAGTCGACTCGACCCGTGTGCTCTTCCATCAACGCTTTGTGATCGCCGGCAAAGTCATAGCCAAACAAAGACAAGGCGAAACCACCACGCCCTTGAAACGACCCATGGCAGGCCCGACCATTGCAGCCCAAGCGACCCATCAGGGGCACCACGTGGCGCTGAAAGTCAATGGCTTCCGACGCATCCGCCGAAGCAAAGCGTGTCGACAAACGCGGCAGCGTTTGTGAGATGTCCGAAGAATTGGAGCGGCTGCGAACCAGCTGCACGGCTTCCGCGACGTCGTCCGCCCCGCCAGCCTGAGGCCAGGCCACCAGCACGGCGAACAATGCGATCAACGTTGGAACATGCGGTGTCCCTCGATAAAACGATCCACAACAAGCAAACATGGGCATGCAGCTCCAGAGCCAGGGCGGCGAATGAGGTGGGACACGTGGTAGACGTGCAGGAACGCCGGAGATTATCGCATAAACGCCGGAGCCAGTGGAAAGTTCTCGCCCCAAGGCCCTTTTTTTGACGCTTCCCAGGGGTTTTGACGCTTCGGCAAGCCCGATGCCCGTGTTTCACGGCCTCAATCGCCTTCCAATCGTTTGCGAGCCTCCTCAGCAAAGGGGTGTCGCGGAGCCAGCGTTAGAAACTGCCGCCAATGCGGCTCGGCTTCGGCGTCCCGGTCCAGGCCGTCGAGCAAACGCGCCAGGGCGAAGTGCACATCGGCATAGTCGGGATGCAGGGCCAACGCGCCCTGATATGCGGCGACCGCGAGCTCGGGCTGCCCCAACTCCGCCAGGACGCCGGCCAGAGAAGCTCGGGCTTCCACGTGATCGGGGTCCACCTCAATCGCCGCATAATAGCGCTCTCTCGCCGCAACCAGTTCGTTGGAGCGATACAGAAGTTCGGCAATCTGAAAGTGAATGTCGGCTCGCGTTCCATCTCGCGCAAGGACGGCATGGTAGTAGTCAATGGCGACGTCCAGGGCATCTTCGTCCTCGGCGTCATAAGCGGCCGCCAGCAAGCCATCTTCGGGTGTTTCCGTCGGGCTTGGGAAGACGGCATGCTCATCGGGTGCGGTGATCGTCAGGATATGGGCTTCCTCCTCCTCGGCATGCCGTGCCGGCTCTTCCGATGACGCCCCATCCATGGCATCAAAGTCGAAACGCAGCTGGCCTCCTGGTTCGATCAACCCCTCGCCCTGACGCAGCAGGACATGACGTCCTTCGACGAGGATGGAAAGTTGATCGAGCGGCCGTCGAAGATTCGGACGGAATGCGATGAGTTCCATCAGCCGACGTTCGATGGCCTCCGGGCTCGCACCGGACGCCACCCACTGCGCCAAGCGTCGTGCCGTGGCCACTTCCCGAAAGTCAAAGTAAGGCAACCGATGGAGTGTCCGGATAGGCTGGATCAAACCCCGTCGATGCCAACGACGAATCACGCGGACGGACACACCCAAGAGGTGCGCCAGCATGGCCGGTGTATGGAGACTGCGAACCGATTGTTCGGCGGTCACGAGACCGAGTCGTCCCCACAATTCCGTCTCGTGGATGATCTCCACGTTGCCTTCCGCAGCCATCCGTCGCGTTGTATCTGGGATCAGGTCGCGCTCGGCAAGTGGTAGCTCCTCCGCACCAATCACGATCCAATCGACATGGTCGCTGTCACGATCGACCACGCTGCCCCCGTAGGACCGAATCAGGTTCGCGGCCTCGCGTCGGTTCATCCCACCAAGACGACCCACCAGAGCGAGGCGCCGCCCCGCAAGGCATTCCTCATCCGAGCCAGGCGTGGCATCGTCGCCATCCTGGTCCTCCAAGGAATCGGGGTGCTCGTGAGGGGTCTCCGTCATCGCTGCAAGATAACGCCCCCGTGTCATTTCAACCATGTCCGCGACAGCATTAGCCGGCGGAGGCCTGTTGTCGAATCAGGTGCCGCCATTCAAGTTGACGAGTAAATCAGCCAGCCTTTGGAATTCATGGGCTTGGTGTTCATGCGTGAATCGCGAGCGAATGGTCTTCTCCGCGGCCTCGCCGAGTCGTGCGCGAAGTGCAGGTGAAGCGACCAAGTCCTCCAAACGCTTCGCCAGCAAGTCGGGATCGTCAACAGGGCAGTGGATTCCATTCTGTTCGTGTTCCATGACTTCGGGGATACCGCCCACTGGTGTGACGACGCCCGGTAAGCCCGCTGCCATCGATTCCAGCATGATGACGGGCAGTCCCTCGGTCCTGGATGACATGACGAAGCCATCGGCTTGCGGCAGCAGGCGATCCAACGAGTCACAAAACCCGCCCAAAACCACTTTGTCCGCGATGTGTCCACGTTGGATCCTCTCGCGCAGGGCGGCTTCCAAAGGACCTGCGCCAAAAATCAACACACCAAAGGGCACACGGGTTTCCATCCTGTCGACAGCATCAATCAGAACATCAAAGCCTTTCTCAGGACTGAGGCGTCCTGCCGCGATGAAGACGACTTCGGGCGGGCTGTCGAAGTAACGGAGTAATGCGGCGCGGTGGTCCGCATTGCGTTGGGCCAACTCGTCGGGCGAAATGCCGTTGTGAATCGTGACCACACGTTCTTTCGCAACACCGGCTCGGATGACGCGTTCGCTCTGTTTGTCGGAAACACCCACGACGCGATCAAACCGCTTCATCGCTTGCTTGTCGAGCCACTCGTTGAGTCGCACCTTCCAGGTCGCGGCGGTCCATCCGTGTGCGATCGCGACAGCGGGGATGCCCGCCTTGCGAGCACCCGCAAGGCCGAGGATATCTGGTTTGTAGCCGTTTGTGATGAGAAGATCGATCGAATCGCGACGCAGACGATCTGCGATTTCGTCGCGACAAGCCCGAAAGTTCGGCCAGTTGGCTTCTAAGGGCACAGCATCAAAGCCAGCGGATCGGGCGCGGTTGAGAAAGTCATCGGCGGCACCGCCTTCCCGGAACGAATAGAAACGCGTGACGGACTTCGGACGCATGGCTCGAGCCAACCCAAGCACCTGACGCTCTGGGCCACCAAAAAAGGGAGACGCCATCAGCTGGCCTATTCGCGGCGGACGCATCAGCGGGATGCACCGGAGGAAGCGTTTCCTTCGCGAGCCGACAAAATGATGCGGCTCAACTCTTCAACCGCGGCATTCCAGTCATCAGGATCGTTCGACCAACTGATTCCCGTGCGTGCCCACGTGGGATCATATTCAACGGCGACCGGGACCTCCCACATCACGCGTGGGATCATGGCTTGGATCAAGACCGCGGTGGAGCGAAGGTTGGCACGTGCCGCCATTTTGAGGTACTCGTAATCCTGCAGCCCACGACGCCAGTGCTTGAGCCGCAGCGATGCAAACGGCGCTGGGACGCCATAGCTTTCGTCCCCGTGCTTGAGGTCCGTTCCAGGGTAGAACAGCACCCCGTCTCCGTTGTTGTAGTTGTAGCCGGTTTCGCCAAGGGATGGATCGCGGCCTTCCGGAGGACCAAAGGTGTGCGCAGTCGAGAAGAGTTTGGTTGGAATGGAACCGCCCGCGAGGTTCTTGTAATACGTTCCTTCCCAAACGAACCAGCGAGCAGCACCCGTTTTGAACTGCGTCCAACCGAGTTGACGCATTGCGACCCCATCATCCTCGATGACCAACGTCCCGGAGCCAGGACGAAACCCGTTGTACAAATAGAAACCTTGGCGAGGGGCACGCCGATAATGGTCGGCTGCCCGCTTCCAGAATCTCGTGATCCCGTAACCGGTCGTGCTGGCGGGTATGCTCAATAGAGGAGTGTGCTCGTAGGCGTCTATTAGTGGCAAGGTCGCCAAAGTCGGCATGCGTTTGCCCGGTCCCGGATTGGATTTGACCCAGCGACACCATTTCTCGATGGTCTCAAAATCTTCGGATTCATCGATGAGATAAAGGAAGTACGACGTCGGCGTCCGGTAATTGCTGCTGTCGAAGAAGTTGACCCACTGGTCCGTGTTGGCCCACATCGCTTCTTTGCCACCGCCTTTCCACGGCCAAATGCCGTAGGTCCCAAGCGCGAACACGTTGTTGCCGATGCCCTCACCGGGCCCTTCATAGCCGGCCTCGGGCGTGAACAAGTCCCCATGAAGGCGTTTGTCCCACGTTGCCTGGACTTGCCCAATATCAACATGATCCGTGATCAGCGAAACGCGGTGACGATGCGCCAGTTGAAAGTAGCGGTCGATGATCTCCTCCGACGCGACGATGCTCGATGCCGGCCCGCCATCCAGGTTTGCTTGACCCAAAAAACGCGAGTTGATGTTCTCTTCCGAGATGTACAACATGGTTTTGGCGGAGGGGAGATCCGGAAGCGTCAGGGGATGCACACGGAGACGCACGGGGATGTCTTGGCTGCCATCGCTCCAGCTCAAGCGATAAGTCCCTTCATACAGTCCCGCTTCTGCGTCGCGCGGAAGGGTGATGTCACACCACACGCTCTGCGATTGTCCCGCGGCCACAACAAATTTGGGATGCAATTCCAGGGGAACCGCGATGTCGGGATAGTGTTGATCGTGGTCGGGGCGATCTAGCCAGCCGCCGCTTGCATCGCCATTGCGATCGTGAGGCCGTTGAAGGCGTTCCGGTACCAGCCGTTCGTCGTAGTGTCCGTAGGCAAGCCTGGAGCACCCTCGAATTGGAAGGTATCGAATGAAGAACAACTCGATGTTCCGGCCACGGAAATCGTAGAAGTCATTGCGACTGGCGACTCGCGTTGTGATCTGTTCGCCTTGGGCTCCAGCGCGGCCATCCAGTAAGCGGAATGAGGCCTGCACATCCTTGATCGGAGATGTGCCCGCTTCGATGATCACGCAAAAACTCACGACCTCGTTGCGCGAACCGCTGAGCGTGATTGTTTCTCCGTTCCAAACGGAATTCACGACCTCCTTGCCGTCCAGCAGACGCGTGTCTTCGCGTGTGACCTTGTCTTCGCCGCTGTTCACCCAAATCCCGGGTTGTTGAGCCAGGCAGCTTGCGTTGCTCGCAAACCAAAGCCAAGCGAGGACGATCAGACAAGATCGATGAAGGGGGCATCCGCGCCAGAAAGCGAGGGTCATCGGCAAGAGGCTTGCCAGCTGCGGCAAATAGGACATGAACAACAGTGAGTCGGGTGATTCCAAGAGCCAATGCGGTCGCTGGCCTAGTTTACTCAGCGTCGCAGAATTCGGTCGGCCACTTCCATGCACGAATTCAAATAGCCAACGCCGAAGAGATTGAGATGGTTCAAAAGGTGATACAGGACGTACACGTCGACTCGGTCTTCCCAACCATCAGGCATGCGGTACTCCTCCTGGTATGCCTCATAGAAATCGCGGGGGCAACCACCGAACAACCGAAGCATGCCAAACTCCATTTCCCGGCAACCCCAACTCACTGCCGGGTCAATCCATGCGACCCCGGGTGCATTGGCCACCGCCATGTAATTGCCGCTCCAAAGATCGCCGTGAAGCAGAGAGGTGACATCTTCGCGGCCATCCAGCAGATCGCTGAGATGCGTTTGGATGTCATTCATTCTTCGGCTCAGACGCTGATCCGCCAAGCCTGAGTCTCGGGCCCAGCGGATTTGGGGTTCCAGCCGGCATTGGGCGAAAAAAGCAATCCAATCGGCTGCATCGGTCTGATTGATTTGCGGGCTCCTGCCCAGAAAGTTGTCATGGTCCAGGCCCAAGCGATTTCCCTCTGTGGCTCGGTGGTGTCGCGCGAGCTGTTGTCCGAAGTTTCGAAAAAACGCCGGCGAATGCGATCCGGTTTCAAGCCAAGGCAGAGCCAGCAGGGCGACGTGTTCGTCAGACACCGGCCCCAGCGGTTCCGGTGTCAAGATTTGGTTTGATGCGGCAAGCAACCGCAGCCCTCGGGCCTCGCAACAAAGCGCGTCGAAGTCCCCCATCGCTTGGGACTTCACAAACCAGTCCGTTTCATTGCCAGATTCGTCTTGCAGCCGCATGCGGCGCGAATCGGCAATGCAACCACCCCCGACGACACGGGAATCCACCACACGGACGGGACGCCCCATCAATTCAGTGAGGAGGCGTTCCATCAGGCCATTTCGGCTCGCACCTCGGACATGGACTCAGCACCGGGTCTGGCAACACGCGCGCGTCCCACCTCCGCGTCATCGACCGTGACGTTGTAGTCGCGTGCGATGGTCTCCAAATCCGCGTCATATCGACGACTGACAACGATTTCGATGGCCGCTTTAGCTCCATCGTCGGATTCCACATCGGATTGAAGTGTCACGACATGCGAAAACCATCCTCGCTTCAGTGTCGCGTCGTGCTCACCACTGATGTCCACGGTCGGTGCCGTTCCCACCGCTTGGATGCCGAGAATGCCCGAACGCGGTGACAGTGTCCATCCATCAGCAACGCGTCTCAAAGCCATGCGCCGACGTTTGGGGTGGCCGCCCACGGCATCCTTCAAGAAGACGATCAGACCTTGGTCACCCGGATGGCTGCCGTAGCTGCCAAGGACACGTGTCAGGATCGGATCCAACATCAGCGTTCGGAAATACCGAACTTGCCGATGAACCCAGCGAAACACCAGTGCAGCCGCAAGCAAGATGAGGAGATTCAAACCCGTTGCCAGTGTGGGACTGTATGCGTAGATCGCCATCAAGGTGGCACAGGTGGCCTTGTTGGCCGCTTCGAACAATGCATCCACGGTCGGCAGGGGTGTCAGCCACACCATGATCTCGAAGAAGAAGCGAACGCTGTTGATGACCAACATGTTGAGGGCCATGGCAATCATCACGAGACCATTCAGTGTCACGGAGACAATGCCAAGCTGGATCAGGGGCGCGTCGGGACGGGCCAGCGCGACGGCCGACTCCGCGCCTCCGTCCGCGCCGTAGGAAGCGGTGACCTTGATCGCCAACAGAATCACGATCACGGCGTAGGTTTCCAGTTGATCAGCTGCCTGGGCAAGCGGCTTGCTCACCTTCGTCAAGCGAGGCAGGCTGGTCAGCAAGGTGAGGACGGCGAACACACAGAACAGCGGCACGCTACAAAGCGGCCCACTCTCCCCGAGCAACGCATTGTCAGTGATCCACTCGGGACCCCACAACGCCAATCCCGACAGAAGCATGACGCCGAAGAACGGTGACAAGGCGAGCGGAGCCATGGGGCCAAGCCAATCCGCCAGATTCAATGATTCGGCCCAGGCGGTGGTTGCCGCGATGTCGCGCGTGTCAAATTCACCTTCCAGGTTCTTCACCAGACTTGGAGGCACCTCTTGAGCGGACTCGCTCTCCTGCGCGGTAACGAATGAAAATTCACCGGCAAGCCCGAAACTGAGCACCAGGATGATCAACGAGGACGAGCGGATGAATCGTCTGTGCCAGGATGGCGTGGAGGGTTGGTTCCTGGGAGATCGATGCATGCTCGTTGACCGTTCGTGCGAGGAATAGCGGAGAGGACTTCGATCCGTGCTCGACTATCGTCGACATCATAGCGGCACTCGCCCTTTTGTTCAGGACGCGTAGAATGGGAACGAGAAGACTTGGCGTCTTTCGCAACGGATGTAATCGCAGAATAAGGTTATGAATCTCTTCCTGATCGGATTTCGTGGCAGTGGTAAGACGACGGTTGCGCGCGTGCTTGCCAAGCGGCTCGGACGCGACTTGGTCGACACCGATGCCTGGATCGCGGAACGCGCCGGCAAGTCCATCGCGGAGATATTTGAGGTGGAAGGCGAAGCAGGTTTTCGTCTCCTCGAAGCACAGGTCATCGCCGCAGTCTGCCTCGAGTCAGATCGTGTTGTCAGCTTGGGTGGGGGCGCCATTTTGAACGACGCGAATCGATCGCACTTCAAAGCCAGTGGGTGGACAGTGTGGCTGGACGCACGACCGGAGACCTTGGCCCATCGCATTGCAACCGACATCGAGGCTCAAGGTCAAAGGCCTGCTTTGACCGACCACCCCTTGATCGACGAAGTTCGCGCCGTGACCAGCGAGAGGCGACCCTTGTATGAGGCGGTTGCCGACCACCATGTCCTAACGGACTCGCTTGAACCCGATGCGATCGCGGACAACATCATCGCACACTTTCCGCGCGAATCGGTGGCCTAGTATTCCACCGCAACTTGGTTTTCGGGTGGAAGGCGCTAAGAGTAGGGCCGGTTCCCACCGGCCAGCCTGTGATTTGTCAGTGGCCGGTAGTAACCGACCCTACCCGAAAAAGAAGCTGCGACAAAGCATTAGCTGAATAGCGCCTTGTCGTGAGACGCAACACAGACACGGGTTTTTCAGGCTGAAAACAGCTTGAGGCTTGGCTGGGCACTTTCTGCTCGCGGCCCGCTTTGTTCGAGCCTTCGCAACCAAGCCTCCAGGCTTTCTTGACGACCCGGCGAAGCACTGTCACCCAGGTCGCCCAGGATCATCACCGTGTCCTCAGGCTTCGCTTCCGCAATGGCCCAGGCCACCGCTCGAGATCGATCCGCCACCAACCGCAGTGCGGCGCAATCTTGGACACCATCGAGAACACCATGCCCCAAACGCAAGAATTGGACCTTGTCGTTGGGATTGCACGTCAACACCACTTCATCGGGCAGTGTTTCCAACAGGTGCCCGTACCTTGCCAGGGTTTCGGCATCGTCCGTCGCCTGAACGGCCAGGACGCACCAGAGTTTCCCCGGTGATGCCCCACCATTTTTGCCGGGCTTCGCGGTGAGCCCTTCTTGGATGGGGATGCATGGCAGCGCTTGGTGCATTCGAATGCGACGAGCTTGCTGTAGGACGTGCTGGACGCGGCTGGGCGTGCCCGCTCGATCGCAGAATGTCCTAGGGAGTTTTGCGGGCACATCCCACGACTCCGATGGAACGCGACGGAACGCGTGCTCGGGTGTAACCAAGCCTGAAAAAGCTTCCGCGACGGATGCCAATGGGGTTTGCGTCACGACGCCGACAGCCGACGCGGCGGCGATCGCGTTCATCGCCAGGCCGTGCCCGAAATCCGTTTCAAACGCAGCAGACGATTTCTCGAATTGGACCCATCCTGTCACGAGCCCATGCTCTTGTACCAGCGTTTGCACGTGAACATCGGCGGTCTTTTGCGTCGACGAGTACGTGCAGGTGACAACGCCGGCCTCCTTGCATCGCTCACGCGTTTCCGTGTCACCCGCGTCGCAGATCACCACGCCCTCACCACTGAGACGCTCCAGTGCCGCCTGCAGCGGAGAAGGGCCGAAGTCACTCTCTCGTGATTCAGGTGAAGCAACCACCAGGATGTCAAGTGAAAGGCGATCATAGCTTCCGGATCTGAGTTCGTCGTCATTCAACTCGACGAGGCTGACCGATGCACCTGAGCGTTCATCGGCTTGGATCTTTCGGAGCCATTCCGCCGCGTCGATCGAAGACGTCGTGTCCGCGTCTGTTCGGGCTGCCTCTGGTTTCGTGATGACCGGTTCGGAGGCATGTGGGTGATCAGACACCTGGCATGGGATCTTCTCGAGGACCGCTTTGGTGGATGCCATCACGCAGCTTTTGCCGGAAGGCCCCATGACACCCACGATGATCAGGTCAGTCTCGGAATCCGCCGCCGCACAGGCGGACAAGGTGGCGGCTGCATGGTCAACACAGGGAACGATGCATTGTGGAATCGGGGCGGGGAGCAACTGCTCGGTCAGAACACCTGCTGCGCCGCGAGCAAGCGCGTCCGCGATCACGTTGATCGGGTCGTCCTCGCCGATGCGATAGATGACCAATTCGCCAGGTTGAATCTTGCGGCTTAAATCCGTCACATTCGTGAAACGAATGTCGTCGCAACGAAAGAATCGCCCGTGCGAAAGGCTGGCTCGCAAGGACAGTTGTGGAAGCGATCGGGTCTCCGACGGTGCTGACGAGCACGGGCCACCCCCAACGTTCTCAAGGATCGGAGGATCCAGTCGTGTCTTTTGGACCGAAACTATCCGTTCCGTGGAAGAGACACCGCGTTTGGTGGAAAAACGAATGGTACGATGAATCTCGTGCCGCATGTCGTCGCCTCCTTGCTGACGATGGGGTGCCGAAACATTGGCTGAAGCGATTGGCCGCCGATCCTCCGCGTCGCCATCCAGCCAAGGTTGATTCTCGCAATCTCATGGAATCGGTCAAGGTGAATTCCACCGCCGGCCAAGCCTGCTGGATTGGCGACCGACAAACGCACGCGCGTGAAACCGACGGTCACCGCCCTCCGTGCATGCAACTGGCAATTGCTAGCAATTTGGCTCATGGATGTCGGCCACCGTTGTTCGTTCGATGACGCATCCCTTGCACCTGAGCGAGTGAGGCGTTCAGAACGACCAAGCGTTCAGGGCCGCCGCCCATCCCTATCGCATTCCATGAGCACGTGAAACGCAAAAAGCAACCGGCCGCAACGAGAATATCTCCATTGCAAGTGCCTCAACTTCGCGACTCCGGTGCATCTTTCTACTAAGTCACGCTGCGAACAAGGGCCACGTCATATGCAGAGTTCCAGCTCAAGGAAATCGCCTGGGCAGTCCTGATATCGTGCGGCCATCTTTTTCAGTGTTTCCCAGCGCGTTTGATGGTTACTGGACTCAAATCTGGGTCATGAGCTCTGGCCAGTTTTCAGACAAGTAGTTGCGAAGTGATCGAAGTATCTCAGTCATACATTGGAGTCGTCAACGTGCCAGCTTTGGCTGATTGGTTGGTCGATCACCTGGACGACGCAGAGCTTGCCGAGTTGGTGCAGGAACTGGCAATCGTTGATACCGTCGCACGACGGCGATTCATTGATGGTTGGAGGTGAACGAACTTTCTAACTTCAAATTGCTTTTGGATTGGGGCGACCCGTAGAATCCTCGCTCGGGAGCCTATGTGATGAACGAAAACAAGCTCAGCCTCGCCTTCGCAGTGGCAATCTGCCTCGCGGCTACATTCAACGCCCGGGCATCTGCCGCAATCGTCCTGGATCAGATGGCGGACGCGTTTAACGCGCCGAACCCCACGGGCGAGCTCGGTGGTCCAAGCATCGCCAACTTCCAGTCGGCTCTACAAACATTTACGGTTGGAGTTGGAGGCGTACTCGCTCGCATTGATGTTCAGGTGCAACACGGCAAAGCAGACCTCAACTTCCACAATCCCGGAGAAGTACCCAACGCAGATTTAACGCTTTCCCTACTCGGCACCAACGGCGGAATGCCCGACCGCGCTCAGGACCTTGGGAGCGTGAGTCTCCCGTTAACCAATATCCCTCCGTTCGACAGATTCACCTCCGGGCCTTTCACCGCGTTTGATGTCTCGGGTCTGGGGATCGCAGTCGCACCAGGTGATCGATTGGCCTAACTTTCCTCGCTTGCCAATCGTGTTCCCTATTTCATCTCTGACTCGGAAACGAATATTTACGATGGTGGCACGAGTTCTAGCTTCGGTCCACTGGGCGGGGTTACCGTCGATACCAGTCCCAGGGATCTCGGCTTCCGTACCGCCGTGGCTATTCCCGAGCCATCGTCTGCGATCCGGTTGATTGCCTTGGGAATGTTACAGATGAGGCGGCGGCTCAGTTCATTGATGAGATTGGTCCCATCTTCATGGACTTGATGCCGTTCATCGAGGATGTCCAGGAGCTATCCGAGGGCAAAGGAGAATACCTAGTCCACCGCTACCGCGATGAGGAGAGCAACCTGCGGACGCAATTACACCGGATCATCAAACGAGCTCACCTGACGCCGTGGCCCAAAGCGTTCCAGAACCTGCGGGCATCCCGGGCAACCGATCTCGTCTTGCACCACCCGCTACATGTCGTCGTCAGTCATTGGACCCGGAACAGCATCGAGACGATGCGGAAGTTCTACCTGCAAGTCACCGACGAACACCGCGAAGCGGCATTGAAGATCAAGCCACAATTGCCGCCGGCAACCCCTGAGATTCTTTCCGCCCAGCTTCCCGGGGAGGCGAAGCCAAACCCGAAGCCGTCAATGCGAGACACGGCGGGAAGTACCGCGCAAAAAAACAGCCAAACCCCAGTTTTTTCGGCGTTCGGCTTTTCAAGTCTGGGCGAGTCTTGCCCAGAAGTAGCGGCAGAGGGACTCGAACCCCCGACACGCGGATTATGATTCCGCTGCTCTAACCAACTGAGCTATGCCGCCGTATCTCGACCTAGCCTGAAAAACACGGCAAAAATAGACGCTGCGAGAATCAAGGCCCGACTGTCAATTTGGGTCGCTACACCGCAAACCACACCCGTCATCCAAGTTGGCCGCACGCCGGTGGGCACCGCGACGACCGGAGTCCACTAAAACCAACAAGGGGCTGGAGCGGTCCAGCCGGAGTGTACGCAACAACCGGAAGCCTGAAAAGCCGTACCCAGAGTTTCCACTGACGCCCCAGGCGTCCGGCCAGTTCTGCAAGAAGATCAACGGCAAGACGCGTTCCTTCGGAAGCGATCCTGTGACCGCTCTACGTGATTTCAAAGCTCGTGTTGACTCGCTTCAGATGGGTGTCGAAGTCCAAACGGGGACGGCACTCGGACCAGACGTACCAAGTGCAAAGCCTGCGGGCCGCGTTTCAAGGTGGTGGAAGAAAAGTCCACCGATCTTGGTTGAGCTATCCAGATTCTGGATGGTCCCAAGTGGGCACCCCGTGGATTTGTTGCAACTCAACAACCGATGGCGTCACGGAAGCCAAACCTGTTAGGGACTTCATGGAGCCGCCCAGCCATCGCATGCTGGATGACACGGAGTACGAAGAGGTGGGGCCAATGGCGAGATCGCTCATGGACGACTTGGTCAAGAGTCCTACACGCGCTCAGCTGACACGTACGCCAAGATGCTGGGTATCACTCGAACGCAAATCATCAACGATGACCTGGGGACGTTTGACGACATCCGGGAACGGCTGCGCCAGGGTTCGGCCCGCAAGTTCCGCAGAACTCTCTGGCAGACGTTTCTGAGCGATGGGGCATTCTTCACGGCTGAGCGGGGCAACCTGCTCAGTGGAGCCGATACGGACTATGCGAACGCTTCGACCGCGCGGCTTGGATCCGATTTCCGAGATTCTGCATGCCTTGGCAACGCACACTCAAACAGGAATCATGTCACCGCTACCGGACGCATCAGCTCCAGATGGCTGAATGGTTACCGCTGGCTTTGCGTCCGGCTTGATCATAGGTGTAGATCACCGTGTTGGTGTTACGACCCGAGACTGCGATCAACATCCTCCCAGCGTCATCGTAGGTGAGGGTGTCGGTGTGCGATTGACCCCAGAGCGGGCCCGAGGCGTGACCGGTGTCGTGTCAATGCACGAGGGGTGGCACCATCTTCTATCTGTTCGCCCACATTTCTGGGTGGATATTGCCAAGAAGCTCCGGTGTAACCCATCGATCGGGCGGAATTGAGGCCTGACACCTTTGATCGACCTTTGAGGCCTGACACCTTTGATCGACCTTTGACACCTTTGATCGACCTTCAAGCTCATCGCGGCGTTTGACGCGTCACCTCAGATCCCGGGTGCGGCCACGGCGGCCGGTAAGGAGGCGAGCTATTATGTGTGAGGGTTCACAAGATACAACCGCCAGCTCGCGTGTGGGGTGGTCAAGCTCCAAACTCACGGAAGAACAGCACGACGGAACGGCCTGCGCCATCTGTCATGCCAGCGACCAACCGATGGTGCCGATCGAAGGATCGCAGTCGAAATTCAACTCGCAGCTATTCAGATGCGAGAGTTGTACCGATCCGCAGGTCGTCCCTCAAACGACGATCGCCACCAAGTCGCCTGGAAAGAAGGCGGGCGTATCGAGGAGGCGTGCTGTCATGCGTGGTAGCTGGCTACACCTAACCGACACGCAACGAGCCCGCGCTTCCGAGTGCATCTCATTCATGCGTCGCGGCATTCCGGAACGCCGGGCCTACCGGCTGACCGGGGCCGAGCCCGCGCACGTGGCATTACTGGGGTGCAATCGTGGTCCGGCATTCATCCCGACGCCGGAAGAGATTGCGGCGGAGTGCAAGCGGCTCTTAGCTGCCAGGCCACCGATGCCTGAGCGTGCGAGTGATCCTCCGTCTGATGGCGCGGGTGTTCATCGCGTGACGGTGACGCACTACGCGGCGTGGACAAACTGTCATTCTCGAATGACTGTTTCGCGTCCGCTCGGCTTCGGCTGGGCGGGCGTTCTGGCTTCGAGACCGCGGTGATCCCGATGCGTCAATCGGGATCGGTGGCAGCGTCCGTAACACTGCGATTGAGCGCCGCCCTAACTTCCCTGACTCGGGTCGATCTTGTCAGAGAACGGGGCGTTTTGGTGGCAGTTAGGAGCCGGTTGTCAACCGAGGTGATCATCACCCCGGTTGCCCAACACGACTGACCAACGCCGCTGGGACGGGACGATTTCCTGTCACCCAGGATGGCCGAAGGCTGCGCCCGATTGGTCAGCCTTTCGAGCCCTTGACCTGATTCGCAGGAAGCACAAGCCAGCAAACGCAGTGAGCAACACAATCGAAGATGGTTCTGGCACTGCTGTTACCGTGACGCTGTCAAACTCAGCCGAGCCAGCAGTTCCACCTGTCAGCAACCGAACCCCGGCTGTCGAACCCAATGTTGTACGGCTGAAACCTGGCGACGAGATTGAATATGCGAGCTCGCCACTTGAAAAGTTATCTACATCAGTTTCGATCGTAAAAGTATCAGCGAATAGCGTTGCGGTTATGGAAATTTGGCCCCCGGCATAACTTGGAAGTGTTGTTAAGAGGGCATTCTGTCCTACGCCGCCAGCAATGGCCGACATCTGGACTCGCCCGTCGCCAAACACAGCCATGCTAAAGAAGTCGTCACCGGCGGCTCCGTCACCAATGATCTGAGCCGCTGGCGAAACGCCATCGGCAGAGATCCCATTGAGTACAAGCTCAAAACTAAGAGCAGCTCCTGTCTGAGCATCAAAGCCCGCGGAACCATTGGCAAAGTAGCCAGCGGTCGTCGCATTCTGATTTCGGCTCATCGTTGCCACTCCGCCACTCTCAATAAATGTCGGCGAAGCAGCAGTGCTAGGAACATTGACCCAGCCCGCAGGTGGATCTACGCCCGTCTCATCGTTGAATTGATCCTGAAACAGAACTGTCGCTGCACTAAGTTCAAGTGTTGAAGCCAAGAGTAACACGGCGAAACCAAAGGCTGCTCTAATCATCGTTTTTCTCTCAAACGCCCAATTTGCAGAAAGCGAAGCCGGTCGCCTACCCTTTCGGGCCCTAGCAATATCCCCCTAACATGACAGCCACCGGCAAACACTGTCAACCTGCCGGCTGGCCAGACGCGCGGAGGGTGCATCTTCTGGCCTTCACGAAGGGCCGAGGCGAAGTACGTCTTCTAGATGACCACGGTCCATCACCTATCAAGAGGCTTTCCAAACAGGTCGGGGGCATAGAGCCAATTCTCGAAGGTTCCGCAAATCAAAGGCAGTGTTTCCGATCTGGCTAACCCTTCTCAAACATTCTGCACAGCGGTTGTGCGAGATAGGCAGATCGTTTGTATGACCGCTGGTCAGGCAATAAGTGGTGGAATCGAATTGGCCCGAAACGGTGTCCGTAGTTAGAGCAGCGGATGAATAGAACCCGCTCTAAATGCCTTTTTTTGCTACACCGACTACAACTGAACGGCCCTGTTACACCCGTTTTTCCGGGTTTTTCCCGGAATCGGGAAATTGATTTGAGCCATAAAAACAGGGGATTCTCGAGAAAGAGGACGCGATTTCGTTCCTCTTATGATTCCGCTGCTCTAACGAACGGAGCTATGCCGCCGAATCTCGACTTAGCCTGAAACATGGCAAGCAAAGTCGCTGCGAGAATCAAGGCCCGGCAGTCAATTTGGGTCTCTACACCGCAAACCACACCCGTCATCCAAGTTGGCCGCACGCCGGTGAGCACCGCGACGACCGGAGTCCGCTACAACCAACAGTGTGCTGGAGCGGTCGAGCGAGAGGGTACGCAACAACCGGAAGCCTGAAAAGCCGTCCCAGAGTTTCCACTGACGCCCCAGGCTTCAGGACGGTCTTGCAAGAAGATCAAAGGCAAGACGTGCTCTTTCGGAAGCGATTCCGAGGCCGCTCTGCGTGATTTCAAAGCTCGCGTAGACAGATGGGCTTGCATTGCCTTCATGGACTCCCGTAAGCAGTGGCTGAATGAAGGTGCGATCACAAGGCGAAACTGCGACGAACATTCGGCGTGCGCAGTGTTGCTTTGATCCACAGGCAGCACGCCGTGCGTCAACCCATGGCACCGCGGGGCCTTTCGGGCCTTCCTAGAAGACCATGTTGCAGGTCATCCCCGACGCTGCCCGGACTTCTCGCACGAGCATCGTATTAACCGGGATGTGCGTCCTCCCACCGCCCTCGTTCCAACATGGCCACCGGCAGACTCCAGAGACGAAAGCAGGCCGACGCCGCGAGCTTGATGGGCGTCTCGGCCTGGACGCTCCACGACAGGGGTAAGGTGCCTCGAAACGAGGATGAGACCGATGGCGCTATCGAGTGGGTGGCTGGCACCAAATGAAGTTGGTTCCTTTGATTTCGCCGACAATCAATGACGGAATTATCGATCGTTTTTACTTGGGCAAAGCGACCAAACAGGACGCGCGACGCCTGGCCAGCGGCGACGCCGAAACAGGTGCCTTCACGCTCCTGGCGATCCAGCAACAACGTGCCGGTAAGCAGACCAGTGGTCCCAACACGTCCTTGGGGGCCAAGCCGCCTCACCAGAAGCCCGGCCCAAAACCGCTTGGAAAGCAAAGCAAGAAACGCGGCGCCCAGAAAGGTCATCCCGGGTCACGGCGTAAGCCGCCCATCGAAGCGGATCGAACCCGTAACTGGGTGCCCGAGAAGTGCCCGGATTGTGGCAAGAAGCTAAAGGACAAGGGGAAGTCCGAGAGTGAATCACTGAAGACATTCAACTTCTATCTGCGGCTGAAGCTGAAAGCCGCCGGGCTGGTCCAGGTGTGGCATCGCCTGGCCGAGGTCCTCTTTGCCTGGTTTCAGCAAATCCAGGAACAAAGCCTCGATGCGGCGAAGCTTCATGCAGATGAAACGGGTTCTGTGGTACGACGATATTCCTTCGAACAACGATGCCGGCGAGCAAGCGATTCGACCGGCGGTGATGATTTGCAAGAATAGCTACGCCAGCGGGAGCGATCGTGGGTCCCTGACGCAGTCTGTCCTGATGAGCGTTTTCCAACCCTTTGACTACGCGGCTTGGATCCAATCTCCGATATTCTGCATGCCTTGGCGACGCACACTCAAACAGGAATCATGCCACCGCTATCGGACGCATCAGCTCCAGATGGCTGACTGCCTACAACGATTCTCGCGGAACCAGGACAGTCCAACCATGCGGATGTCGGTGCGTATGTTTTTCACAGCATCTTTGGTTCCGAATGCATCGTCGCAGTTCAAATGTGGTGACCGTTCGTATAATCACAACGCTAGAACCCAAGAAAGTACATCGCCGTGTTGGGGCAGCCTCTCTGAGTGGGCACGGGAATGCTCTTCAGCTATGTCTGCTGGTTTTGCACCTTATCACAGCAAGGTCAACTTTTACGTCAGTTGTAGAAGCATTGTCGCTCCGTTCTGCTTTTCTTTAGGTCTCAATCCGGCTCTGCACTCCGGTCCACGACGGCCATATAGCCCATGTCAAGCAGTAACGGTCACGCCAACGACATACCAGAACTGGATCGCGTTTGTGAGGCGATTCGGGGTGGTAGTTGTATTCCGTTCTTGGGCGCCGGTGCCTCGATGGGATACTCGTTCAACGGCATTGAGGAGCCAGACCTGCCGAGTGGATGGGATCTAACGATCAAGTTCTTGCGTGAAACGGGAGTCGCCGACGAAGCAGGAGTCTCACTCTTGGCGGATCCAGACACGGTGAATGGCCACACTGACTTGCGTTCCGCCATGAACATCCTCAGCTACGATCTTTTCAAGGCGGCTGAGTATTACCTGTACAAGAAAAACAACCGTCGTTCGGAGCTCGATCGGCTGTTGCCTTACGAGGTAAAGAAAGCCGATGGTCCTCGACCGATTCATGCGGTGATAGCCCAACTAACGGACATTCAAGCGGTACTCACGACCAATTATGACTGTCTCTTTGAAGAAGCATGCGAGACCTACAAACGGGAATTGCACCTGCATGTTCACGAACAGTTCCGGGCTGACACGGCAATATGGCGTTGCCCCGCGTTTCTGAAGCCACCACAGCTCTTGCTTCACAAAATGCACGGCTGCATCAAACGCGACAATTCAATGATCATTACGCGCGCGGACTATATCCGCTACCTGCGGGAATGTCGGACCTCGAGATCGTGATGACGCCGGCGGAGAAGACGACGTTCCACGTCGTCGACGCCGCGACGAAGGAGCCGATCGAGCGCTTCGGCCTGCGGATCCTGC
>JBCCYK010000005.1:0-67700 GCA_039189905.1 Planctomycetota bacterium | reverse complement strand
TCTTCGCATGCGGTCTCGACGACGCTGCTTTCGTAGGCGGTATCGCCCAGCACGACGACTTCGGCATCATCATCCAAGGGTAACGTGCGGATCATTTGCGCCGCGGCTTGGGCGGTCGTCAGATGATCGAGCCCGTACTGGCAACGCTGTGAAGCATTTTATGCGGCGTTCGAAAGGGAGCTGCGAGCCAGGTTTTGCTTCTCTTGGGCGTTGGGCGCTCGCACACTGGGATCGCCCAGCGGTTTCTTATCCGGGTTCGCTGGGCGATATCGAGAACGCTTGTCGGTTCGGTTCGTGTAAGTTTGGATCAGCGCGTTTCGTAGAACCTGATCCAGAGACTCGTGAAGGCTCACCGTCTCGTTACGTTCGCGCATGGCCCGGCGGATTGCTCGCATCGTTTCGGCGAGACTCACGCGAATCGGGGTGTCTTTGGTTTCCAGGGCCTGTTGGCGCTCTGGAACCTGTTCCCGCAATGACAGGAGTTCGGCGAAGGCTAGCGAGAAGATCGACCAATCCAACTCGACCACCACTCGCTCGGCGTTGCGACAACTCAAATTGCGTTTATCGAGAGTCTGTTTGAGTCCTCGGAATTCAACTTCGATCGTCCAGTCATACTACCTCCATAAAAGTCGAGCGTTGAGTTGAGTTCGGCGTTTGCTAGCTTTGGTCGCCTGCCTACGTTGGAATCGGGTTAGGTTTGGGCGTGATGAGGTTCAGCGGATAGGGATTGGGCCAACCGCGCGGCTGGTCGCGGAGTTGTGTGAGACGACTCAATTCCTCGGCGTCGGCGTAGATGGCCCAGCGACGTGTCGCCGCGTCCTTGCGAGATGTAACCCAGCCGACGCGCCGCCAGCGATGCATGGTGGCGATTGGCATCGACAGTTTCGACGCCAAGTCGGCAAGCCACCATTCGTTGCGACCGAGATGGTTCTCTTCGGTCACGCTTTTGGGTAACGGGCCGGTGCGAATGCCGCGATCGCGAAGCAATCGCGTTAAGATTCCAGCACTGAACTGTGACGAGCGTTTGGGTGGCTGGTAACCTTCGTCGTTCAAATGCTCGGCGATCACGCGAAGTGGCTTGCCTTCGGCGAGCAACGATTTGATGCGTGCTAACAGCTCATCGTAGTACGACAGTTGTTCGTACATTTGCACGGGCCGACGCATCGCATGATGACTGCCGAAGCCGCCTTTCCAGTGAATGTCCACATCGACACGTTCGCTGTCTCCTTCGATGTTAACAACGACGTTATCGATCAACAGACGCGCAATCGTGCAGCGGTCTTCAGCAGTCGTCGAATCGGCTTGCCATAACTGAGGCAAGCACTCGGACAACGATTCGATTTCACTGCGTTCGGCATCACTCAGCTTCTGGGGCGTAGAGATTTCAAAGCGAGCATGCTCGACGTTCAATTGTTCCTGCTCGCGCAGTGCTTCTTCCCACCGTCGTTCCAGTTCTTTGGCAACCAGGCGATTCTCTGGATCAACTGCCGCGTAAGACTTACGTGCCACTTCGACGTCATGTTCGCATCGCGATAGTCGTTGTTGCCAATGCGTGTGCAGTCGCTCACGCTCGCGCTGGATATCTTCCACGGCGGCGAGCGATACTTCCAACGACGCAGGCTCGACGACTTGCAGCAACCGCTCGATCACGAACGCTTCGAGTGATTCGCCAGAGAGACTCTGGCAAAGTTCACCGCCGTAGTCGATCGCTTCACGCTGACAACTGTAACGCAGCGATCCTGTCGGATTCTCTTTGCGAACATTGGCGTACTGAACCAACATCCGATGGCCACAACGTCCACACACAACCAGTCCAGCCAGCACGCTGGGGCCGTGACGCGGAGCGGACAGCGTCGTCCCCAAATGGCTGTTTTCCCGCAACTTCTGTTGGATTCGCTCGAATGTCTCCCAGTCGATGTAGGCGTCAAAACGATCGCGAATCAGCACCCGGCAGTCTTCGTGACTGTTGAATGTACGACCGGTTGTCGGACGTCCGGCGATCTTCTTGCGAGCGTCCACTTCGCGGTGTCCCCAGCGATACGCACCGGCATAGATCGGATGATGCAACAGGTTATTAAGCGTCACGCGATTGGGCCGGCGCCACGAGAGTTCACCACGATCGCTTCCGAAGTGAGGACGCACCGGCATCTTGATGTCGTGGCTGACCATCCAACGCAACAGAGCGCTGATACTACCCAGTCGCTCGAACTGATCGAACACAAGACGCACGACTTCTTGTACCTGCGCATCAGGATCGATCACGTAGTCGCCCGCGCCATCGCGAGCCTTCACGCTGCGGATGTAACCGATCGGTGGATGGTTCAGCACTTCGCCCCGCTCGGCCTTGTTCCACATGCCTTGGTGCATCCGTGTTTTGAGAATGTGAAGTTCCGCTTCACTCATTGTTCCTTTGAGTCCCAACAACAGTCGGTCATTGTGACTCGCTGGATCGTACAGCCCGTCGGCATCGGCCAGCAAGACTTGGTAGATCGCACACAGTTCCAACAACGTGTGCCAATCTTTGCATGAACGAGCCAGCCGACTCATCTCAAGTCCCAACACGATACCAACCCGATCGGCGCTGATTTCAGCGAGCAACTTCTGAAAGCCCTCGCGTCCGACGATCGAGCTGCCACTGATGCCCTGATCATCATCGATGACTTCGACCCGACTGGACGACCAGCCAAACGCTTCGGCGCGATCAGTCAATGCGTATTGCCGCGCAGTCGACTCACGATGCTCAAGCACTTGGTGATTGGTCGACTGACGGACGTAGACCATCGCGAGTCGATCCAGGTGGTGGTCGAGAATCTTTTCGCTCACTGGGCTGCGTCGCCGAGACGCTTCATCACGCCGCGTTGTGTCGATCGCTTGGTTGACAACACTACTCATGACTTGCCTCCCGAGTTGTTTCGTCGGGATGCGGGGCCACCATGGCCTGGCTGATCATCAGGCTCATTCGACGGCGTAGGTCGCGCCGAATCGGATCGTCGAGTCTCGCCCACATCTGATTCAGAGGAAGCGTCGCCGCCGGATTGCTCCGTTGAGCTGATTGTTCCGTTAGGTGCGGGGGGGAACCTTAGGCACTTTGAACCTCCTTGTGAGCTGTCTGGCGTCGAGGAATTGCTAGCATCAAGGCGATCGCGACACAGCACGAACAATTGCCTCAAAGCAGCCACAGACACCGTAATTTCAAGCGGCGAGTTGATACAAGCTCGTTCTTGATACGCATTGAGCTTGGGTGATCTCGATTCCCCATCTCATCTTGTACAGACGGATCATTTCTTTGACCGGCATTTCCGTTGAACTCAACACGCTCGTCAACAGCCACACTTTGGCTTTGCCGAGCATCGTCTTTACCAAACGCAGGCGAAGCGGTGGGCGTCCTGAGTTCATCTGCCCCTTGGGCCAGCACAGAACTTGGCCACCGGACTCTTTTAGGTAGTCCACATTTTCACTGAGCAGACTGACGTTGGCACCCACGCGGACCAAGAAATCGCCGCCGCTGCTGATGATCTCGCTCCACAGCGGATAGCCGATGAACCCCGCATCCCCACAAAACAGCGTGTTTTCTGGGCATTCTTCTTCCCTGATCATCTGTTGTACGTGAGCGCGTTCACTTGAATGCGATGGGCCGATTTTCCAGTTCCAGGGAAGTTTCAGTGCCATATGCCACATCATCGTCAACCAAGTTTGCGGTTTCGGTTGATGGGGTCTGTTTTTTTCGTTCTGAGTGCGGCGCATCCCTTTGGTTTGCTTCTTGCGGTACTTGGCGGTCATGCCTTGACCATGATGCGGCGCCGAGAATGCTTCTTCGTTGGATACGGTGCGAGGCGTTGTCACTCGCGAACCATCAAAGGCGATGGGCACAAACTTCCCGACACGAAAGTATTTTCCCGCGACCGATTGGGCAAGTTCTTGTAGTCGTTGTCGAACCGGCACGCGAAGTTGCTCGCCATAGCCAGTCAATGCGTTCATCATGGAGGTGTAGCTATTGGCGACTTGTTTCAATCCGATGTCGTGGCATGTTTTGTGGGCAAACTCAAAACAATCGTTGAGATGCTTGTTCTCTTGCCATCCGAACAGGATCGCTTGGGAGACGAGTTGCTCGGGTTTCCACTTGATATTGCCGTGCATCGTCCAATCTGCCAAAACGTGGCCTTTCGGGAACAAGAACTCAGCAACAAGTTCTCGCAACACGGTGCGGTTCTTGATCCGATCTTGAGCGCGAGGTTTGCTCCGCTCGGGTTTGGTTGCGTTCTTATTGCAAGCCATGGCCAGATTCCTTTCTGACTGAAATGTTTCAGTTGGTTTGGGGGGAATCTGGCTTTTTTCATGTCGGCTCGGAGAATGAAACCTCGGTTTTTATGTATTCAAAATGCTTCACAGCGTTGCCCTCCGGGGCTTGGTGTATCACTGGTTTTCGTCCGGGCCCTGACGGGCCCGGCTAGGAATGTGCCGCCACTTCGTGGCTGAAACGCGCAACTTTAATAGATCCGCGTCGGGCGAGTCATCTGCCGCTCATGCGAAAATGCGTCTTCACGCGTTGAGGATTGTCAACGATCAACCCGCGTACCCCGCAGCCGACGCAGTAATCCAGATCTCGCGTGTCATTCGTGTCGTAGCTCCATACTTCGACATCAAAGCGCTCGGCCACCGACGCGAGCGTCGGCGTGACGAAAACGACGGGTACAACCAGCAAATCGATCGATGAATCACGGCATCGACGAAGGGTATCGGTGGGTGAAACCATCATGTCAGCGTGGTTGCGGAACAAAGTGGTGCATCCCAATCGATAATCGTCAGTGCGGAATTCTCGAAGGATGTGTTCCTGACCAAAGAGGATGACCCTGTCCTTGTCGATGTGATGTTGTTCGAGCGTCGCAATCAGTTCGTCGCGAATGCCCGTTACTTTGACGTCGAGAATCCAACGACGTTTGTCGGCATGGAACTCAGTGAACACTTCGTCGAGTGAGAGAATGTGTTCCGGTTGGCTTTGAAACCACTCGACGCGAATCTGTCTGGACTTGAGATACTCCATTCGCCGTTCTTCCACGCGACCGATCCCATCGGTTTTCGCCGCCAGCGTTTCATCATGGAACACAACGAGATCGCCGCCCGGGTCGGCGGATTTACGGATGTCGATCTCGATCCAGTCGGCCCCCGATTCCACGGCGTTCGCGATCGCGTGTCGGGTATTCCCAATCAGAGCCGGACGCCGACCCGCGTGCGTTCCGAGCAGCGGCAAACCGGAACCGCGATGCCCAATGATCATGGGAGCGATGGTTTCCTTCGCTACTGCAGCAGGCGTCCATTGCAAATCGGCCAGGAGAGGAAATCGCTGGTGCGATACATAGAAAAAACGGTTCGAAACAAATGCGAAGCAAGATGCGGCAGCCAGGAGGATGAAGCAGGCCGACCGCCAAATGCGGCGCCACTGGACAGCCTTAGTTTTCATGAGCCGATTGCAGTCGGAGACGTGGGAACACCGGGATAAATTAGAACGGTTGTTGGCTATAATCGATACTTTGAAAGACTCCCCATGCAAAAAAACAACCATGATGCAGCGACGAGATGCGATTAGAACGGCGGCGGCTTTGTCCGCGTTGACGATGTTTTCGGCAGGTGCCGACGCAGCGGATCAAGAGGAAAAGAAGTTTCAGTTGGCCTACGCGCCTCACCCGGGTTCGTTTCGGCACCTGGCGGGCAACGATGTCTTGGACCAAATCCGATTCTGTGCGGATCAGGGCTTCACCGCCTTCGAATACAACCGTTTGCCCAAAGAAACACCCGAAATGCAGGAGAAGATCGGTGCTCTGCTGGCCGAAAAAAACATGCAGATGGGGGTCTTTGTTGCCTATGGAAGCTTTGATCGCCCGACGTTTGCACGTCCCAGAGAGGAGACCACGGCCGAAATTCTCGAGAGCCTGAAGCAGGCCGTGGAAGTGGCCAAGCGAGTGGGCGCCAAGTGGTTTACGGTGGTCCCCGGGAGCGTTGATCAACAGCACGGGGAAGACACGTGGAACCGCTATGGCGGCCCTCGCATTGCGGAAGGCTACCAAACAGCCAACGTGATCGATACGTTGCGGCGCTGCGTGGACGTGATCGAGCCACATGATTTGGTGATGGTGCTTGAGCCACTGAATTGGTACGCGAATCACGGTGGCGTCTTCCTGCAACGCAGCGACCAGGCCTACGCCATCTGTCGGGCAGTGGACAGTCCCTCCTGTAAGATTCTGTTTGACATTTATCACCAACAAATCACCGAGGGAAACCTGATCCCAAACATCGATGCCTGTTGGTCCGAGATCGCCTACTTTCAATCAGGCGACAACCCGGGCCGTAAGGAACCCTACAGCGGAGAAATCAACTATCAAGGCGTCTTCTCGCATCTCGCGTCCAAAGGTTACACCGGAGTGATCGGGATGGAGCATGGCAACAGCGTGGGGGGCCCCGAAGGCGAGCAGAAGTTGATTGAGGCTTACCGTCAGGCGGACCGCTTTTGAACGTTTCCGACCATCATCGTCACGGTTTCTACCGCGTCACGGTTTCAGCGCCGGAGGTGTCGGTTGCGAACCCGGCAGCCAACGCGAAGGAGACGGTTGCGGCCGCGTGCGCCGCGGACGATTCGGATTTGATTGTTTTTCCCGAACTGGGTTTGTCGGGTTACTCGTGCGGCGACTTATTCGCGTCTCAATCGTTGCTGAATGCGTCTCTGCAAGCGCTTGCGAGGGTCGCGGGTGAAACGGCTCACTTGCCTGCCTTGTTGGTGGTTGGTTTGCCGCTACGCGTGGTCACATCCTTGATGAATGTGGCCGCGGTGGTGCATGGTGGTCGCGTCCTGGGAATCGTCCCCAAGACGTTCTTACCGAACTACCGCGAGTTTTACGAACAACGGCATTTCCAAGCGGCCTCCCCGTCCGATCCGAAGGCCGTGTTCCTTGGCGAGAACACGTCCCTCGGCGAGAACACGGTCCCGTTCGGAACCGATTTGTTGTTCGCACATGGTGAAGCTGTGGTTTCGGTGGAAATCTGCGAGGACCTTTGGGTCCCGATTCCTCCCAGCTGCGAAGCCGCGATGGCGGGTGCCAACGTGATCGCGAACCTGTCCGCTAGCAATGAAACGATTGGCAAGGCGCAGTGGCGACGCGATCTTGTGGTCAGCCAATCCGGGCGACTGATCGCCGGTTATGCCTATGCCTCGGCGGCGGCGGGCGAAAGCACATCCGATTTAGTCTTTGGTGGACACGGGATGATTGCCGAGAACGGCACGTTGCTCGGCGAGTCCAGACGCGTCGGCGACGGGGGCGACCCGATCGTCCTGATGCAGACCGACCTGACACGCGATATCGACATTCAAAGACTGGCGCATGATCGCCGTGTGGTCGGTTCCTTTGATGACTGGCGCGGTTCCCACCAGCCCGATTTCCGAAGAATCGAGGCGCCGTTGGGGCTGTCCGCAACCCGAGAGGAACGACTGTGTCGCTTCGTTGACCCGCACCCGTTCGTTCCAAGCGATGACGCGACCCGCGAGGAGCGTTGCGCGGAAATCATCGCGATCCAGACCGCCGGGTTGG
This sequence comes from Planctomycetota bacterium, assembly GCA_039189905.1. GTDB lineage: Bacteria > Planctomycetota > Planctomycetia > Pirellulales > Pirellulaceae > Rhodopirellula. Next base: position 60,123 of record JBCCYK010000005.1, on the reverse strand, counting down.
TCAAACGCTTGACGCGATTGCCCGAGGAGCTGCCTCTGGCCATCGGAGTGTCAGGAGGTTTGGACAGCACGCTGGCGCTGATGGTCGCCGTACAGGCGGTGAACCATCTGAAAAGAGACCCGGGCTGCATCCACGGCCTGCTCTTGCCGGGCTTTGGCACGACCACACGGACGTTTGAGAATGCCAAGCGGTTGACGGAACTACTGGGGATCACGCAGCAGGTGATCGACACGCGTGAACTCGCGTTATCCGCCTTCCGTTGCCTCGACCACGCTCCCCTGGGCTTGGAACTTGACGACGCAATCACGGTCGAGACGCTGCAGGAAAGCTTGCAGGCCTTGCCGGACGACGCGCGAGACCTGGTGTTTGAAAACGTGCAGGCAAGGCTGCGAACATTCCTGTTGATGAGTCGCGGATTCGTTCTCGGGACGGGCGACCTGAGTGAACAGGCTCTGGGTTGGAGCACTTATAACGGCGACCACATGTCGATGTACAACGTGAATGCATCGGTGCCGAAGACGTTGGTCCGCGACCTCGTGAAGCACGCGGCGGAAGTGCGTGGTCATGGCGAACTCAGCGACGTCTTGATCGCGATTGCTGAGACACCCATCACGCCTGAACTGTTGCCGCCATCATCGGATGGATCCATACGCCAGAACACGGAAGAGACCGTTGGCCCCTACGAGTTGCACGATTTCTTTCTGTATCACTTCGTGCGAGGTGGTTGTGGGCGCAGCAAGCTGTTGTATCTGGCCAAGGCAGCGGTCTTTCATCAGTCCTATTCTGATGAGTTGATCGAAAGAACGCTTGACACATTCCTGCGTCGATTCTTCCAAAACCAATTCAAACGAAACTGTGTTCCCGATGGCCCGAAAGTGGGTTCCGTTAGCTTGTCTCCGCGTGGTGATTGGCGGATGCCCGCGGATGCCGACGTGGATGCTTTCTTGGAAGAAGGCTGAGCGTCTGGCGTTGTGGTTTGATGTTGACCGCCGGCGTAGCCCGCCTCAGGTCACCCACCTGATGCTATCATGAGCTTGCATCCTTCTCTTTATCCACTCTGATTCAAGCACGCTGATGTCGACCACCGTTGAAACCATGCAAGCCGATGCCCAGGCGTTTCGCGAACGCTATCAGGCGGTTCGGGACATGATTGGACGCGTCATCGTGGGCCACGATGACGTGGTGAATGGGGTCCTGACCGCGATTCTTTGCGGGGGTCACTGTTTGCTGGAAGGTGTTCCGGGGCTCGGGAAGACGATGTTGGTGCGCACACTGTCGGAAGTGCTCGATCTCCAGTTCAGCCGGATTCAGTTCACGCCCGATTTGATGCCAGCAGATATTCTGGGCACCAACATGATTGTGGAGGATGAATCGGGGCACCGGCGATTCGAGTTTCAGAAAGGGCCTGTGTTCACGCAAATCTTGCTGGCGGACGAGATCAACCGCGCGACGCCGAAGACGCAGTCGGCCATGCTGGAGACCATGCAAGAGGCTCACGTGACCGCGGCTGGGCACCGCTATCGGTTGGAGCAGCCTTTCTTCGTGTTGGCGACCCAGAACCCGATTGAGCAGGAAGGGACCTACCCACTGCCAGAAGCTCAGATGGATCGGTTCTTGTTCAAGTTGGTGGTGGGATACAGCACGCGCGAAGAACTCGGCACGATTGTCGACAGGACAACACGGGGTGAGACCGTAAGTGTCGAGAAAGTCATGGGTGGAGATGAGATCCTGCGCTGGCAGCGACTCGTTCGCGACGTGATCCTGGCTCCGCATGTGCAGGATTACCTGGTGCGATTGACGCTTGCGACGCACCCAGACGGCCCGGACAGCGTGGAGGCGACCAACAAGTCCGTGCAGTGGGGCAGTAGCCCGAGGGGTGCTCAAACACTGGCTTTGACATCGAAAGTTCGCGCCCTTCTGGATGGTCGATTCAATGTTTCGTTCGAAGATGTGCGGCGGGTGTTCTTGCCAGCGATGCGTCATCGTGTTCTGTTGAACTTCGAAGCGCAGGCGGAAGGAATCGATTCTGATCGCGTGTTGTTGGACATATTGGAACAGGTGCCTGAAAAAGGTGGATCAACATGATCCGAATTCTCGGGGTCGAAGCAACGGGTTGATATGGCAACGCAAACACCGATCGAATTTAGCAGCGGCGTTCTGAGGCGGCTTCATCGAATCCACTCTCAAGTGGCGGATTTGGGAGGGCAGCTTCGACGCGGTCCGCTTCAGGTCAAGGCGCTGCAGGCGAAGGTGGATGCTTCCCAACTCGAGGTCGATCAGGCTGCTGAACTGCTGAAGAAAACGCGTTTGATGGCGGACGAGAAGCAACTGCAACTGCAGAGCCGCGAAGCTCAGATGGAGACGCTCAAAGCGAAGTTAAACACCGCTGCCAGCAACAAGGAGTTCCAGTTGCTCAAAGACCAGATCGCGGCGGATGAGCAGGCCAACAGTGTTCAAAGTGACGAGATTTTTGAGGTGCTGGAGCGAATCGATTCGCTGGAAATAGCGCTCGCGGAAAAGAAGGAAAGTCATGGCGAGGTCGAAGCCGACTTTGCGAAGCGACATGTGGAAATTGAGAAACGCATGACGCAGGTGCAGGAAGAGTTGGAACGCAGCCAAGTACAGCTCACCGAGACGGAGGCCGATGTGCCAGCCGCTGTGCGTTCGGATTATCGCCGGTTGGTCGATGCGAGGGGGGAAGAGGCTTTTGCACCGATCGAGAACGACTCCTGTGGCGGGTGTCATCAGACGCTGACCACGCAAGTTGCGAATCAAGTGATGCTCGCTCAGTTGGTCTTCTGTCCAAACTGCAATGCATTTCTGTATTCCCCTGAGGACAGACGCGTGCGGTAGACGCTGCGAGGCAGCATCCGTCAACCGTTCGGGTCGCAGAGACAAAAGAAGTGGCTGATGACCGTGGTTGTTGGCATCATTGGCCCGCCGTGCAGCGGTAAATCAACGGTTGCTCGGCGACTGTGTGTGCCGATGGGCGAGAGCGACGCCCGTGCGCTCGCGTGGATCGATGCAGATCGCATTGCGAAAAGCATGCTGTTGGAGCCTGAGATCAAGACGCGGTTGATTGACCTGTTTGGCGATGGCATCTTGGATCATCAGGGCAACGTCGAACGAAGTGAAATCGCACAACGGGTGTTTGGCGAGAGCGAGGTCTCAAAGCAGGCCTTGGAGCAGTTAACACGCCTTGTCCACCCACCCACCCATGCGCGGATTTGGCAGCAGCTTCGTGCGGCACAGCAGAGCCAACTGACTCATGTCGTCTTGGATGTTCCGTTGTTGATTGAGAGTCAATGGCACCTGGTTTGCGATGAGGTCTGGTATCTGGAGGTCCCATCTCAGCAACAACAGATGTTGTTGCAGCGGCGTGGATGGTCGCAGGAGGAATGGCAGCGGCGTCTGCAACGCCAAGCGCCGCTGGAAGAGAAGCGACGCTATGCAACGCGCGTGCTAAACAATGCCGGGGACGAGTCGTTCCTCGAGAACCAAGTGGATCATTTCATGCGAGGATGGGAGGTGTGCCCGCCGGCGCCGGATCATTGCCTGGGGGCAGGGACCTCAATCTGAGATTCGGGCACCGGGACAGCATCCCATGCCTCGTTGCGATTCAAGGGCGTCGGAATGATCTCAACGATGCCAGATTCGGTCGACTCGAACGTCGAATTGGGTGGGATGACCACCGGCTCGGGAAGCGTTGTGGATTCGGATTTGGGCAGGGATTCAGTTTTGGGCAGGGGCGCGTTGAGTGAGAGGGGCGTCGAGGAAGCCCTTTCCTCAGTCGGAGTTCTCCCAGACAGTTGAACGGGATTGCCACCCCGGTCCAGGAACGGATTGAATTCCAGTGACAGCTGGTCATGTGTCCAACGGATCCATTTGGGGCGATTCTCGATCATGAGCAGTTGTTCCAGCTGGGCACGCAGCAACTCGTCTCGATCCCCGCGACGGACCTTTGCGCGGACCAGGTTGCCCAAATGAAGTGGTTGGGTTGGGTCAATTTGGCTGGCAACGCGGTAGTGCTCCACCGCTTGGTTGATGCGTCCAGCTCGTTCCAATGTCATGCCAAGATTGCTCTTGGGCAGCGCGTCGTTGGGACGCAGTTCGGATGCCAGCTGGAAGTGGGTTGCCGCCAGGGCCAAGCGATGCTGCCGATAGTAGACCAGGCCCAGATTGTTGTGTGCCTGCCCGTTGTTGGGGTTCAGCTCGACCGCTGACGCATATGCCTGCTCAGCGCCCGCAAGATCGCCTTTCTGGAAGAGACGATTGCCACGTTTGACGGTTACCAACGGGCCGGATGAGCTTCCCAGAGTACCCCGGGGTTGAATGGTGCTCTTAACGATTTCCATCTGGGGGCCGATGCCCATCGGGGGGCCATCGTGAAACACGAGGCAACCGGCCTGCAACGTCATGCCCAGTGTGAGACTCAAGGCGTACAGGCATCCGCGGAACGCACGGCATGGCGCCCGTACGGGTAACGCATCGCTCCGGTTGCGATGAGCACGCCTCATGGACCAGGATCAATTGTGTGGGCATCAGAAGAACGGTTCAGGAGCGGCTTATGGGGGAAAAAATCAGTCGGGTCAAGGTCATACGAACGTCCCAACGCTCGGGGTTGGCATCGCCGAGAGAAGCGTTTCGGCGTTCCGATGGAAACGTGCCTGATATCGCCCCATTTTGAGCGGGTGTCAGCGACAAATCGCGAACGTTCATGCCTTCTTCGGGAATCGTCAGCCGGTCACACAGGGAAAGGATTTCCTTCAGCGTCAGATTCCGAAGCCGGATCAGCGTCAAGGCTTCCTCATAATCCGAGCGCGGCACGCGGATGGCCGGTTGCGGGTCGATGGCGAGTAGTTTGCGAGCGTCGACTTCCGCTTGCGTGAGGGCGTTGTTCACTTGGCGTGCAACCGAGTCCTGTGTTTCACGCGAGGCGGAAGCCATGCGAGGCCGCTGGCGCGCTCGCTCAATGTCCTGTTGCCAACGACGGACTTGCCGTACGTCGTTTTGAGTTTGGGAAGCGGCCCGCCGAGCATCGTGGTACCGATTCCAGAGCCAAATCGTCAGGAAGAAGCTGGCCAAGACTCCGCAGCCCCAAAGCCAGTTGGAGATGCTGGTCACTTGGCTCGTCTGAGGGATTCTCTTGCGTGTTGACTCAGCTCTCGTCACGAACACGCCCCCGTATTCGGCTCGTGACCTTTCGTTCGGCAACACGTTCGCTGGTGGGCGACTGCGTATCGAGGCCAGCCGCCCGCAAGGCATCGACGATTGCAACGGCAGCTTCATGATTCTCAATCGACAGATCCAGAACGAACTGGCCGTCATTGATTCTCAGTGATTCCACTTCAAAGGTTTGATTGGTTGGGAACGCCGCCACGAGCGGGATCAGGACTTCGCGCGCGTCGGTCGCCTGTTTGACGGTACTTGCTGAAGCCGAAGTCGCGCGGGAAGCCATGCCGCTCTTCAGCAGTCGAGAACGCTCATTCTGAAATTGACGCACGATGACCGAGGGAACGCGTTGGCCGGGAAAGGTCTCTTGGAAGCTTGCGACCAACTGTTGATCGGCGAAACGTGTTGTGCGATTGGCCAGCCACGTTTTCCAAAGTAGGCCAACACAAAGCGTCAACCACAGGATGGCGGCTGCGGTGAAGAGTCGATTGAGATCGCGACGAACCGACCGCAGAGGGTCATGCCATGCCAATTGGCCACGCCGGAGCCGAAAAACATCGGTCAGACGATCACTCACCAGGTCCTCGGCTGCTGACATCAGCGCGCGATGCAACGAACCCAGTCGCAATGACGTTGAATCAGGGTTGTCGTCGAGCGGTTGGTGGTCGACCTCTGGCGCGGTGATGTGCGTGACAGGGATGCCTGGCACAGGGCTTTCTGCGCTTGCGTCTATTCCGAGTTGTTGCTGGGGTGATTCCGTGATCATGCGCGACCAGGAAACGAGCTTGCCCGAGTGCCAACGGGTCAGCTCGGTGTGCATTCCGGAAAGACTCGAAAGGAGAACAACCCCGTCTGGATCCAGCTGCCCGGCGCGCTGTAGCGATTGAACCAAAGTTGGCAGTGTTGGCGTGATTTCGACAAGTCGAAGGCCAGCCTGTTCAAGTGAATTGACCAACGAGACCATCGGCACGGATTCGATTGCCACAATCGTCAACCCGGAAGGGCTAGCTTGAAAATCAACCTCCATCTGTTCTGCGTCTAATGGCACGAAGTCCTCGCATTGCATTGCAAGCTTCTGACGCGTCGGCATGGCATCGTTGGTTTGACGTGGCAGCTCAAGGCAATAGCTTCCGTCACAACTGAACATCACGACGACCTCCTGCGGAAGCGACTTGCCCGGCGCTGGCAACGCGTCAAGCCAAGTTTGAACCGATTCGACGAAGGGGTGTTCGGGCCTTTCCCGATCCGGCCAAGGATGCCGCCACGCAGTGGAGCACGTGATCGATTCCATTGTTTGGCTGTTCGTGGAGCGGATCCAAACGGCGCGATCCTGCTCGAGACAGAGGATCCATGGACGCATGCGATGGCTCAAACTGTCGGGCTCCTCAGTGGATCGCGGGCTCTTCGCCGGGCGAGCGTCCGGTCAGGAAGTCAAAGTCACAGCCCTGATCCGCCTGAGTCACATGTTTGGCGTAGAGACGCTTGTAGCCTCGATCGGGTGTCAAGGGTGCAGGCGGCGCGGTGTCGCGACGCCGCGCCAGTTCCTCGTCGTCCACGTGCAAGGTGATGGTTCGCTCTGGGACGTTGATTTCAATTTCGTCGCCGTTTTGGACCAACGAGAGCGGGCCACCGGCAGCGCTCTCGGGTGCAATGTGCAGCACGCACGTGCCGTAGCTGGTGCCGCTCATGCGTGCGTCACTCATCCGAACCATGTCGGTAACGCCCTCCTGAAGCAGCTTCTTGGGGATCGGCAGCATGCCCCACTCCGGGAAACCGGGGGCGCCAAGCGGGCCGGCGGATCGAAGGATCAAGACACTGTCCGCGTCCACATCGAGGTTGGGATCGTGGATCTTCTCTTTCATCTCAGGATAATTGTCGAACACGACCGCGTGGCCTCGATGGCAAAGCAACGGTTCTGACGCGGCGATGGATTTGATCACGCATCCCGCGGGCGCCAGGTTGCCACGCAGGACGCAAGTGCCACCCGACTCCGCGACGGGATCCTCGCGCGAGCGAATCACATCGTTGTTGATCACCTCGGCGCCGCTCACTTGTTCCGCCAGGGTGATTCCGAGGATGGTTTTGCAATCGCCGTGCAAGACATCGCTGATGCGATTGAGCAGCGCTGGTAGGCCTCCCGCTTCATAAAAGTCTTGCATCAAATACCGGCCACCGGGTCGAAGGTCACCAATCACGGGCACGTGCCGCGAGAGGGCGTCAAAATCATCCAGGGTCAGTGAAATGCCTGCGCGCCCTGCGATGGCGATGAGGTGAACGATTGCGTTGGTGCTGCCGCCGATCGCAAGCGAGGTCATGACGCCGTTTTCGATGGCCTTTCGCGTGACGATTTCGCTGGGCCGAGGGCCATCCCATGCCATGGCGACGGCGTGGCGTCCGGTTGCCGCTGCCAGTCGACTGTGGTCCGCCATCACGGCCGGGACAGTGGCCGCGCCCGACAAGGACAAACCCATCGCTTCCGTCACGCAGGCCATGGTGCTGGCCGTCCCCATCGTCATGCATGTGCCTGCTGACGATGCGATGCAGTTCTCGATGTCGTTCCAGTCCTTGGTGCAAAGATTGCCCGCGAGGCGCTGGTCCCAGTACTTCCACACATCGCTGCCGCTGCCCAACACCTGGTCCTTCCAGCGAGCGCGCAACATGGCGCCCGCCGGCAGGAAGATCGATGGGATGTCGGCGCTGATCGCCCCCATCAGCAGGCCTGGGACCGTTTTGTCACAACCACCCATCAGCACGGCTGCATCGATGGGATGACAGCGAAGCACCTCTTCCACTTCCATGGCCAACAGATTGCGGTACAGCATGGTGGTCGGCTTCATCAACATCTCACCGAGCGACATGACCGGCACTTCGACGGGAAAGCCGCCCGCCTGATGGATGCCACGGCGGACTTCTTCGGCTCGTTGCTTGAAGTGCGAGTGGCAGGTGTTCAAGTCGCTCCACGTGTTCAAAATCGCGACCACGGGTCGATCACGGATGTCCACGTCGTCCAAGCCCATGCCTTTGACCCGCGAACGATGTCCGAACGATCTCAGGTCGTCGGGGCCAAACCAGCGATGGGACCGAAGTTGCGTGGGGTCTTGCGGAGACTTGCTTGGAGCGGAATCGCTCACGGGCGTGCTGGAGGACGGGTTCGACACAGCGTCGTGGACATGGTTGGGGTTTTTCGAAGCATTCGACGCGACATGCAGGGCAGAGTCGCCTGCCATGACGCCCCCAAGCGGATTCTTGCCTGGGACCCTATGATTTGGGCGAGACGGATATCATCGAACATCGTGCGATGGTCTGGCAATCACCGGGACAAGCAAATTCGCATTCACAAGACGGGTTTTGACACCGTGAGCGACATGAGACGGCCTGTTGGCGACGACCACCGCGTCGCCAAGAACGCGGAACAGCAGCGTTTGGACGAAGATCTGCGACGCACCAAGAATTGGAAACGCTGGGGGCCGTATCTTTCGGAGCGACAATGGGGAACCGTTCGAGAGGACTACTCTGCTAACAGCGACTCCTGGCGTGACTTCACCCACGAACAGTCTCGCAGCCGCGCGTATCGTTGGGGGGAAGATGGGCTGTTGGGCTTCACCGATCGCCAGTGTCGTTTGTGTTTCTCCGTAGCCCTCTGGAATGGGAAGGACCCGATTCTCAAGGAGAGGTTGTTTGGTTTGACGGGACCGGAGGGCAACCACGGTGAGGACGTGAAGGAGCTGTACTACTACCTAGACAGCACCCCAACGCATTCCTATGCCCAGGCGATGTATCGGTACCCGCAGGCCGAGTATCCCTATGAGGCGTTGGTGAAGGTCAACGGCGAACGCGGCTACCACGACCGCGAGTACGAGTTGGCGGACACGGGCGTCCTGAACGAGAACCGCTTCTTTGATGTGGTTGCGACCTATGCGAAAGCAGACGACAACGATCTCTTAGTTGAAATCGAAGTCTTCAATCGGGGTCCGGAAGTACATGAGATCCACGTCTTGCCCACCCTCTGGTTTCGCAACACATGGGTCTGGGGATGCCGCCACGAGGGTTGCACGGCCAAACCGAACATCCGGTTGCAATCGTCGTCGGGTGAGACGCATGCGGTGCGGACACGGCATGACACGCTGCCGCCCATGATCGCCGTGTTTGAAGATCAACCGGGGTCGGAGATCGTCTTCACCGAGAACGAGACCAATTCTGAATCGCTCTTCGACACGCCAAATTTCTCACCTTACACGAAAGACGCGTTTCATCGGTTTGTCATTGAGGGGCAAGCCGGCGCGGTCAACCCCAAGCAGCACGGCACCAAAGTCGCCGCGATCTACCGGTGGTCGATTCCTTCGGGTGAAAGTCGTCGGTGCCGTTTCCGTCTGGCATTGGCCGACGGTGAATCGGGCGAACAGGACCCAAATCTTGGCGAGCGGTTTCAGGCGGTTGTTGCGTCGCGGAAGCAGGAAGCGGACGCGTTTTACAAGGAAGTGATCCCAGCAGAGGCCGACGACCAGCAACGGTTGGTGTCACGGCAGGCCTACGCGGGCTTGATGTGGACCAAGCAGTTTTATCACTACATTGTTGCTGACTGGCTTGATGGCGATCACGACGTGATGTCCCCGCCCGAGTCCCGTCATCAGGGTCGCAACAAGCACTGGAGGCACCTATATGCGCGGGATGTGCTGTCCATGCCCGACAAATGGGAGTACCCCTGGTTCGCGGCCTGGGATCTCGCCTTTCACATGATTCCCGCGGCTCGCATCGATCCCGGTTTTGCCAAGAAGCAGTTGTTGACTTTGTTGAGGGAGTGGTACATGCACCCCAACGGTCAACTCCCGGCCTACGAGTTCGCCTTCTACGACGTCAATCCTCCGGTGCACGCTTGGGCTTGTTTGCGTGTCTTCCAAATGGAGGCCGACGCGGGTTACCGCGATTACCACTTCCTTTCCCAAGCCTTTCAACGCTTGCTGCTGAATTTCACCTGGTGGGTCAACCAGGTGGATGCCGACGGGGACAACGTCTTTGCCGGAGGATTCTTGGGGCTCGACAACATCGGAGTGTTTGATCGTAGCAAGGGCTTACCACATGAGGCGGAATTGGAGCAAGCGGACGGCACTGCTTGGATGGCGTTCTACTGTGGCACCATGATGACAATGGCATTGGAGTTGGCTCGCCACGATCGAGCTTACAGCGAGATGGCGTCCAAGTTTCTCGATCACTTCATCCGGATTGTCGACGGGATGAACCGTGTCGGTGGGGAGGGGCTTTGGGATTCGGAAGATGGTTTCTACTACGACCAACTCAAGATCGACGGTAAAACCATTCCGATGCGCGTACGTTCGCTGGTCGGCCTGCTCCCCCTGATCGCGGTCGAAATTCTGGAAGAAGATCAATTGGAGGAATTGCCTTCGTTTCGAAACAAACTGCGATGGTTCGTCGAGAATCGGCATGATTTGGCGAGTTATATCTCCTTCGCGGAAGAATCCTCCCAGCATCGGCGGATGCTCTTGTCGATCCCCTCCAAAACGCGTTTGGAACGTGTGTTGAATCGCTTGGTCGATGAAACGGAGTTTCTGTCTGACTACGGGATCCGCTCCATGTCACGCCAACATGCCAGCGAACCTTTTGTGGTCGACATTCGCGGTGAGCGTCACGGGGTCGCCTATTTGCCGGGCGAGTCCGATAGCGGGATGTTCGGGGGCAACAGTAACTGGCGCGGTCCGATTTGGTTCCCGACCAGCTACCTGCTCATCGAGTGTCTGCAGAAATACCATCGCTTCTACGGGGATGAGTTGCGTGTGGAGTGTCCCAAAGGTTCTGGCCAGCTGATGAACCTGGCTGAGGTCTCCCAAGAGCTGAACCGGCGTTTGACCAAACTCTTCTTGGTCGAGGAATCGACGGGAGGGCGGCCTTGTTTGCGCGGCTGTTCCAATACACCGGCTGACGCGGATCTGAATACCGATACGCTTTGGCAGGACAACCTGTTGTTCTATGAATACTTCAATGGAGATACCGGGGAAGGATTGGGCGCGAGCCACCAAACGGGTTGGACCGCGTTGATCGCGACGTGCATTGAACACCTGCACGGCCGCGTCACGGAGGGGGCCCCTCAAACACGTACCGAGTGCTCCCAGCTCCATCCCGGCTCGTTGCCGACAACGGCGGGTGCGTCCGAGGCGGTGACCGCGACGGTGGCGCGTTGATGCCGGAATCGGTGCTTCTCATTGCGTTGGGACAATTCTTGCTTGGTGGCCTGATGTTGTTGTTGGGCGGGGATTGGGTGGTGCGCGCCGCGTCATCGATTGCGATCGCCGCTCGATTGAGCCCGCTGTTTGTGGGCCTGACCATTGTTTCGCTGGGAACGAGCGCGCCCGAGATGGCGGTCTCGATCGCAGCCGCCTTGGATGGGAAAGGGGACATCACAATTGGCAATGTGGTGGGAAGCAACCTGTTCAACATGTTGATGATCGTGGGCACGGCCGCCGTGTTCATTCCCCTGGCCATCAAGAATCAAATCACGCGGGTTGATGTTCCCGTGATGATGGCCGCCGTTGGTTTGATGGCCTGGTTCGCGCGGGACGGGGCCATTGAACGCAACGAAGGCTTCGTCTTGGTTGGCAGCTGTGTTGGCTACACCCTGGTCTCTTTGCTGCTGGGAAGATCCGATCCGGATGCGACTGACGAGATGTCCACGCGAGGGGAAGAAGAGCTGGCCGATGCCACCCCACACAAAAAGACCGGATCGGGCGGATCTGGCGATTCAGAAACGACTGCCAAAAGTGGACGCTTATGGTTGCAGTTCGTGATCCTGGTTGTCGGCATCGCCACGTTGATCCTGGGTTGCGAATGGTTTGTGGCCGCAGCCGTGACATTCGCGGACACCTTGGGCGTGCCTGAGACCGTGATCGGACTGACCATTGTTTCGGCGGGGACTTCCTTGCCAGAACTGGTGACCTCCGTTGCGGCGACCCTCAAGGGACAGCGTGGGATTGCAATCGGAAATGCGGTCGGTAGCACGACATTGAACGTGCTGGCGGTCTTGGGTCTGACCGCCGTCGTTTCCCCCGATCCCATCATCGTGGCGGCGTCCATCAACGCGTTGGATATCCCGGTGATGGTTTTGGTTTCGATGGGCCTGTGGGTGATGTTGTGGACAGGTCGGCGAGTGACGCGTTTGGAAGGCGCCTTGCTCATCGTGGTGTACGTCGCTTACTTGACTTACTTGGTCATTGATAGCGGTGCGATCTCGGCCACGACGGGCTGGATGGAGGGTGAACACGCATCAAGGGTTTTCAGAGGGCCCGGCGGATGAAGCCTGCAAAGCACGCGTGCTTGACGCGACGCGAGTTGGCAGAGTGGGTGTTCGGAGCAGCTGCGGTATCCACGTTGGGTTGTGGCAGGCTGGATTCATTTGTTGGAAACGGGCTGCCGTCCGCCGGCGAACTCGTGATGCCCAACAAAGCACTGGGGCACCGACTACGCGACATGCCCCCGCGAAGCGAGACGTCCAACTTGCTGGAGGCGTCCTTGGTGAAGGAGCATCATGACTGTGTTGTTGTCGGGGCGGGGGTCGCTGGACTGACGGCCGGGTGGTTTCTAGATGAGCTCGGTATTGATGACTATCTGATCGTGGAACTGGATGATGCACCTGGGGGCACGTCGCGATCCGACGTGGCCGGCGGCGCGGAAGGCCAGTTCGCCTCAGGCTTGGGGTATCCATGGGGCGCCCATTACCTACCGGTTCCTCAAGCGAACAATCACGCTTTGATCGAGTGGCTGCAGGCGATCGGCGTCGTCGCATCGATTCAAGATGATGGCAAACCCGTCGTCTTCGAGGAATATCTTTGCCGGGATCCAGAAGAGCGAGTCTTCGTCGACGGTCGTTGGTCACTCGGTCTGTATCCGGAAGCGATCGCTGGTGCGTCTGATCGTGCCGAGCGAGACCGGTTTCGTCGATTGATGTTGCAGTGGGCTAACAAAAAGGATTCCGCCGGGAATCACTTGTTCGCGATCCCGACGTCGCAGACGGGTTTTGAAGAGGCAAGTCGTCAACTCGACCGTCTCACGATGGCGGAGTACATGCGTCAACAAGGTTTTTCCTCCGAGCCGCTGCTTTGGCTGGTCGATCATGCTTGTCGCGACGACTACGGATTGTCGATGAAACAGACGTCGGCGTGGGCAGGGATCTTTTACTTTGCGTCGCGGATGGATCGCGACACGGGGGCGTCCCAAAGCGTGATCACTTGGCCCCAGGGCAATGGCTTCTTGGTTGACAAATTGCTTGAGCGTTCGGACACGCGTCTGCGTTGCGGGCACGCCGTCCTGCGGATCGAGCATGACGACGATGGCCGACATTTGCTGGAGGTGTTGCCGGCGAACGGAGAGGCGTCTTTTGTTGTGCGCGCTCGCACCGTCATCCTGGCCACGCCGTCGTTCGTGACGGCACGCATGGTGGACCTTGGAAGTTCCGACAACGCCGCGTTTCGGCCACCGGAGTACGGCTCTTGGCTGGTCGCGAACGTGCATCTCGACAAACGACCTGACGCAGATGGGCCCCACAGTCACTGGGACAGCGTCCTGTATGGTTCACCGTCGCTGGGTTACGTCAATGCGGGTCACCAGGCTGGGATCGATCATGGCCCGACGATTTGGACTTGGTATCACCCTTTGTGCGATGTGCCGCCGAAACAGCGACGTCGGTTCCTAGAAACCTTGACTTGGTCGGATGTCGCCGGTCTGGTGTTGACGGACCTTGGCGCAGCGCACCCCGGCATTCATGAACGCGTCACGCGGCTCGACGCGATGCTGTGGGGGCACGCGATGGTGAGCCCCGAGCCGGGGACGATTTCCCGCTCAAGATGGCGAGGGTCCGGAGACGACTCAAACACCATTGCACTTGCCCACACGGATCTCAGCGGCATGGCCTTGTTTGAGGAAGCGTTTGACCACGGACGCTCGGCCGCCCACAAGATTGCCAAGCGTCTCAGCAACGGCGTGCCAGCGTGAACATCCGACCTTCATGTGTTCAACGCGTTCGCCAACGCGCCGCGCTCAATCGTCCACGCACGTTTCCAGGAATCGGGCCAAGCGATGAAAGTCGCTGCCTTGTTCGATGAATCGCACCTTGGTCACCAATGTCTGTGGGTCGACCAGGTTTTCGAAGGGAACATAGTGCAAGTCCAGTTGGCCGGAGACACTGACCATCACACCATTGAGTTTCTCTTCGACCAGGGCTCGGTAGGCGCCAACGCCGAGCTGTGATCCCAGCATGATGTCGTACGCGTGTGGCGGTGCACAACGTGATTCGTAGCCCAGTTGCAGACCATTGATTTTGCGCGTTCGCCCGGTGCGTTCGTTGTAACGCTGGCTCAACAATTGCGAGACAAGAGATGACAGGTTGATGGACGAGATATTGATGTGTCCGTGATCATCTCGACTGACGCCTTCCAGGTATTTCGCTGGCAGGTATTCTGCCATGCCTTCCGCGATGACGATGGTCCCGTATTCGCGCCCTTCTCGTTCACGGGCCAGCATCATGTCGACCATGCGGTCGACGACCCGGTCCAGGGCCATGACTTTCCGTGTCTCGCCGGTTTCCTGATTGCTGACTTCGTCTTCGGCCAACGCGCCGGTGATGTCCTCGACGCTCAGGACCATCGAGGCCTCGCCCGCGATCGCGGCGCCATAGGCCAGCCAACCCGCGCTCCGCCCCATCGCCTCGCAGAGGAAATAGGCACGGCCGGCTGCCGCGTCAAAGTTCAGGTTCCGGAGTTCTTCCGCCAGTGTTTCGACCGCGGTAAAGAAACCAAACGTGAAGTCGATGCCGGAGTAGTCGTTGTCGATCGTTTTGGGCAGGTGGACAACGGTGAAACGACGCGCATCGCCAGGCAGAAGGTCCTGGAACATCTTGAGCTTGTTGGCCGTTTTGAGCGTGTCGTCACCGCCGATCGAGATCAAGGCATCGACTTCCAGGCTACAGAGCCCTTCGTAGACGCGTCGCAGTGGGGCGACCAACTCAGGGTCCTTCAGATGCTCAGGACTGCTGACATGTTTGCCCGGGTTGGTCCGTGCCGTGCCAATCATGATCCCGCGGCTGCTGCGGGCGGAAGTCAGCGAATCATGAGTGAATCGCAGGTAGTCTTCGCCCTCTTTGAGCGGGCCGGCGGCGGTGTACTCCGCCAGTCGGCTGTAGCCGTGTTTGATACCAAACACCTGAGCGCCTTCCTCGAGAAAGGAGAACGCCGCTGTGCTGATCACCGCGTTGGCAGCGGGGGCGGGGCCGCCTGCGAAGAGGATCGCAACGCGTTTGATGTCCAGATTGTGATGGGTCAGTTCAGCCACAGCTTTTGCTCGCTCGGGCGTTGGAATGCATGGGGATTTGGGCCCTGCATTCTAGGGATCCGACCGTCATCGCCAAGACGGCGCTTCCTAACGGCCGATTTTGGGGCCGCTGCGCGTCAATCTGAGCGATTCGCGCAAAAAAAGAGGCTCCCGTACCTTATGGCGTGGGAGCCGTTTCTTTGCGCGTCCCAAGATGGCTAGCGACGTTTGGTGCTCACGAGCTTGCCGATCTCATCGTCCAGTTCCGCAGCACGCACGTTGTGCTGCACCATGCGACCCCGTTGATCGACCAACATGATGGTCGGCAAGGTTTGAACGCCAAACTGGAGTGCGAGGGGGCTGGCTTCCAGGCCGCCCTCTTCAAAAAGCTGGACCCAAGGCAGGGGTGAGCTGCGCAGGAAGTCACGCACGGAATTGCGGCTGCTGTCGATGTTGACGCCGATAATCTGGATTCCCGTCCGCTTGTAACGTGTTTGCAAAACCTTGAGCAGTTTCATGTCTTGTTTGCATGGCTCACACCACGTGGCCCAGTAGTGCAAAACGACGGGTCTGCCTCGCAGGGCACTGAGTTTGAAGGCCTTTCCATCCAGGGTCGCGCCCTGGAGATCCACGACTTTGCCGATGGAATCGAGGCGTCGCGCGGCACCGGCGGCTTTCTTCGCTGCCTCCGTCCCTGGAAACTGGGTCGCGACATCCCGATAGAGTTTGAGCGCTTCGCTCTCCTTGTCCTCGAACTCTTTGCTGAGCGCCAATTGAAGCTTGGCTTGAGCCGTTTCCAGCGCGTCCGGGAAACGGTCCGCAAAATCGTTGAGTGACGTGAGCCACCATTCTTGCGTTTTTGCGAAGTCCTTCTCAGACGTGTTCCGCGCCACATATTCCGTTCCGATGATGGTGAACTCGGTGTAGGCACGAAGTGCTTGATCATTTCGACCCAGCTTTGCCGCAAAGCTCTTCAGCCGGTCGAGACCCGCCGGGTACTGGTTGCTTTGAACCGCGACGGACACGGTGTCAACCAATTGTCGAATCCAAAGGTCACGTTTATCGGCCGAGTCTGCCGCGGTGATCAAGCGTTCGACAACATCGGCGCGGCTCGCGTTCAGGCGTGCGATGTCGCTGGCCTTCTGAGCTTGAGAGAGTTGCGAGTCGATTTTCTCAAGAAGGTCGACCATCTCTTGGGTCTTCGCGAGATCGCCTCCGGCACCGGCCATGTTGGCGGCTGCCATCTCGCCGGGCGTGAAGAAGGTCCCGCTCGTTTGCGCAATTGGGTCACCGGGTTCGCTCAGGACGGGCAACTCAACCAGCTTCCACGTGTCGCCGATCCGGACCAGCGTGCCGACCATCATTTGGCCCGACTCGCCTTCGGTCTCAAACATCGCGACGGCGTTCTCGTACGCGATGACGTCGCGCGTGAGGTCTTCAGCGTCGGCCGTGATGATTCCCGGGGCTGATGCCGCGAACTGAATCCAACGTGTTGCGGGCGCAATCGCTGTTTGCGAATCCGCAAAACGCTTGAAGCCAGACGCCGCGCGGCTGGTGCGGTCCGACAAGGTCTTTAAGCGTTCACCTTCCACACCGATGGACTGTAGCTCGCGGGGGCTTGCTAGCAGGCTCGCGAATCGCTCGGGATCCGCATCGCGGATGGCATTGACCAGTTCTTGGGTGACTTCTTCGGCGGAGATCATCTTCCATTGGTCGATGCGACCGTCCTCGTCGCGATCCAGGCCCCATTTCATGCCAGCCGTGGCCATCCAGCGGTACTGATCCGCCTTGCCGTTGAAATTGCTGTCAACATCACGATAGGTTTCCAGGCCGTACTGGAAGTAGCACCACAGGTCGACCTTCTTGTCGCCATTCGTGTCCGCGAATCGTCGCAGGAGGGTGCCGTCGGCCGCAAAGACTTCCCAGCCTGACCAATCATCGCGCTCGATGTCCCTCACCTGGCACTTGGCAATGTCATTGCCGGACACCTTCTCGTAAGGGACCTCCGACTGCACTGGTTTCAGGGCCAAAGCGGCGGTTGCGGTGGGGGCTGCCGTGGAAAGTCCAGGCGTCACGACGGCGTGAGCGAGAAGGATCACAGCGATCGCGTACTTTCGCGGTCCGGAAATGCCGTGGATCTGAGCGAGAGGGGCCAACCACGTGGCGAGGCGCGTCATGGGGATTCCATTCCTAGTTGAAGCGAAACTGACCTGCAGGACGCTCTATTGTGTCAAGTTTTCGGAATCGGATGGAACGCCGATTTGGCCGTTTTGTGCAGGTTTTGTGTTGTGAGTCGATGCGGCGATATCTATTCTTGAAGACCATTATTTTGCGTCTTTCGGCCATATTCCTGCCATAGAGGCGCTTTGCCGCCCAGACTCCAACGACCTCGGGAATCCGCGTGATCGCGGGCGTCGGGCGCCCAGGGGCCTTGCGAAGCGGGAACCCCAAACCCGTCCGTGGCGTCCAAGGCTCATTTGCGGCCGCCGCGAACCTCGTTCTCATTGCTCATTGTGGACCGTTCTTCGACGATGAAACGCCAAGCAAGTTCCGACAGAAAACCATCCCGACGCACGAAACGACGCCAGACGGAGCGGAGCGTGACCCAGCAACAGCGTCGTTCGGCTCGTGTGGAGAAGCTGGAAGACCGCCATCTGCTGGCTGCGGTCAGCGGGGAAGTGTTCCTAGACGGGAATGCGGATGGGATTCGGCAAGCCGGCGAAACGACCGTGCCCGGGGTGGTTGTTTACCTGGATGACAACAACAACGCGCGGCGCGACCCCGGCGAGGGGGCGCGTGTGACCGACGGTGATGGGATCTACACGTTCCCGCAATTGATTGAAGGCGAGTACCGATTCCGCGTTGACCCGGGTCCGGGGCGTGTCCAATCGGCGCCCCAGTCTGCCTATGGTGTGGATGCAAGCGTGTTGACGGATGAGGTCGTGCGTCGCGCCTGGCAGGTGTTCACGATCGATGCGACCGGCGTAACGTCCTTTATCGGTGCCCCGTCGACGAATCGACTGGAGGGCTTGGTCCAGTTGGCGGACGGGGATCTGTTGGGCGCCAACCTGACGACCAACACCGTGTTTCGGATCAACCCCAACAACGGCGAACAATTGTCGCTCAGCACGAACTCCGAAGACATGCTCGGTGGTTTGGCGTATGACCCGGTCGGTGACACGGTCTACACGCTGCTCCGGACAACCCAAGACCCGACTCTGCTGCAGTTGGCGACCGTTGATTCCAATACGGGCCTGGTCACGGTTGTGGGGCCTGGGTACTCAGGGCTTTCGACGGTCACAGACCTGGCCTACGACGCGGTCAACGAACGCATCATTGGATTCGACGACAACGATGATGAGTTCTTTGCTTTCAACCTGGCCGGAGTGGGACAAACGTTGTCACGGCGCGAGTTGATTTTCGGTGTGCAAGGTCAGCAGCCGCGCTCGATTGATGCGGACGGGATGGCGATCGCGCCACCACAACTCGTTGCAGACGCAGGTTTGCCCGCAGGCACTTACGTCTGGATGTTTGACGACGACAATGACGCGATGACCGCAACGTTCTTGGTTAATGTTGATACCTATGGTTCCTTGGATGTGGAAACGGGCGAGACCGTCGGCATCGACGACTCGATCGACTCGGACACGGCCGTCAACCTGGCTGCTTTGACTCGACCGTCCACGGGCAACGTGGCTTACACGTTTTCGGTCGATCAATTTGAAACGCGGAATGGGATCGACTTTGGTCTCACCGAAGATGTGATCGGATTTCGCGCGCGGCCAGGGCAACCTCCTTCGGGCCCGGGAGCGATCGCCTACGAGGGGTTGACGGTCGTCGGGGGCGCCGTTGGCAACGACGTTGTTGAAATCACCCTGAATCGACGACCCGAGACCGATGTCGTGCTTAACCTCACGACGTCGACCCAGTTGGGAGGACCGACGGGTGTTTTGTTGAGCGATTCGCAATTGGTTTTCACACCCGATGACTGGGACCAACCCCGCTTGGTCACGTTGTCGCCAGACGTTGACAACCCGCCGGTGAACATCTTGGCGGTTTCGTTAACGATTTCCGTCGACCAGCCGGTGACGGACCCCGAGTGGCGAACCCTTCGAAGTCGCGTGCTTCCCGTTCGTGTCTTGCCTCCGGTGCAAGAGATCGACTTTTCGACCCCCGTGATCAATGAGTTGCTGGTCGAGGCAAACTTTGCATCCCGATTCAGCGAGACCAACGATCAGATCATCGAACTCCGGGGCCAACCGGGTCAGCTGCTTCCCCAAGGGACTTATTTTGTGGTGGTGAATGAGAACTTCATCAGCACAGGTGAGATCGACACGGTCATCGATTTGTCGGGCCAATCGTTCGGCAGCAACGGGATGCTCGTGCTTCAGCAACCGGATTCGGATCATTCGGTCTCGCCGTTTGCGAATGTGCTTCAAAGCACGACGACCGGATTCTTGGGGCTGCCCGGTGGCATTGCAACAAGCAACAACGCGAACGGGACCTTAAACAGCACTTTCGATTCGGCAGGCTATTTCTTGATTCAGTCGGATACACCGCCGGTTGTCGGTGCGGATATCGACGCCGATAACGATGGCCTCCCGGACGCGGGTGGGGTGTTCAGTTCCTGGAACGTCTACGACGCGATTTCCATGCACCGTTTTGTTGGCTCGGGAGTTGCCGCGTACTCGCCGATCGTGGCGATTGAGGACTTCCTCAACTCCAATTCCCGTCCGGCGGCAGCTCCCGGCACGGTCTTTGTTGTCCTGGAAGGATACGGCTACGCAGGTCGCCTCGGCGATTCGGTGGGTTCGCAGGCGGATGACTGGGTGTTTGGAGAGGTGGACGATGTCGGAGCGTCTTTCTTCGGCGCAGATCGTGACGATCCCAACCTCTATGAGCTGGCCAATGAGCTGCCTTCCCAACCGGCACTCTTTGACCGTGCACTGGACCACTTCGGTGAAAGCAATTTCACGGGCGGTGTCCGCGGGACCGTGTTGCTCAGGCCGTCCGAAGCTGCCATCGCCAACGGGGTGGACCCGGACACGCGTGTCCCTGGAGAAGGCGTCACCGTCCTGGCGGACACCAACGGCAATGGAGTCCGCGACGATTTGGTCTTTGTAGTAGAGCCCGATGATGCGGTTCCACCGTTTGATATCAACAACCCGTTACCGGCGGACGCAACCTTTTCACTGACCAATTTCTACCCGGGCGTCACCATTATGGAAGACGTGCTTGGCTCCGCCTTCTTGCGTGACAACATTCAGGCGGAGCGACAGCGGAACTTCTTGACACTGTCCGGCAATCGGATTTTCAGTCGCGGATTCGATTGGTTCACCGATAGTTCTCGTTTGCGATTTGATTTTTATCGACCGGTGCAGTCCGTTTCCATCGACGCGATTGGGAACGAGTTCACTTCGATCGGCTATGGCAATTTGGTCGCCTATGACATCAACGGCCAGATCATTGCGACCGCTCAGAGTCAACCACTGGCCAACTCCCGCCGCGAAACGATCACGCTGACAGCACCGGGAGAACAGATCGTGCGTGTCGAGGCCTTCTCCGGCGATGGACCGCTTGGGGGCAGCCCTTTCGGAAGATTTGATCGTTTGACGTACGTTCAGAGCGAACCGACGGCCGTGACCGACCAAAACGGTTTGTACGAGATCGATGGTTTGTTCCCAGGTGATTTTGAAGTGCAAGTGCTTGATGGGGGCGGGGCTGGCATCTTGGTGAACCAACCGCCGACACCGATCCAAGTCAATCGCTACGAGAACTTTATCGTTGACTATGTTTTGCAGCCCAACACCGATCCCGTGGCGCTGGACGATGCCTTCGTGATCGATGAGAACCCACCTGTCTTGAGTCTCGTCGGACAAGTTCCCGCAACCGATTTGGACGTCAACGCCGGCCTCACGTTTGAGTTCATCGGTGGCAACGTCGCGGGGTTCCAGATCGACCCAACCACGGGCGTGATCACGGTGGCTGACAGCGAGCCATTGGATTTTGAGTTGCAACCAGTCCGGATCATGACCGTGCGAATCACCGATGCCCTGCAGTCGACAACCACGTCGCGGGTCACGGTGGCGCTGCGCGACGTCAACGAAGCCCCGATCGTGGCCGATGAGCCGCTGCTGGTGACGGAGGACACGCCGCCGGGAACCGCGATTGGGGCGGTCTCCGCGGTGGACCCGGATGCGTCCTTGGGCCAAGAGTTGCGATTTCAAGTGGTGGGGGGAGACGGCGCCTCACAGTTCTCGATCGACTCGATTACGGGGGTCGTGACGATGAACGACCCTGCCCAACTTGACTTCGAACAAACGAATCGATTGACGCTTCGCGTGGAGGTCAGTGACACGGCGTTCGTACCCTCGTCGTCAATCGTCGATCAAGAAATTGTGATCTTGAACGTCAATGACCCTCCGGCACTGGAGGACACTGCCTTCACGTTGCCTGAAAACCTGACCGGGACGCTTCTGACATTGCAGGTGCTGGATCCCGATGTCGGGCAAAATCACGCCTTCCAATTTGATCAAAGCAACCCAGGCACCGCTGCCAACCTGTTGACGGTGTTGCCAGATGGTCGCATCACAGTGAATGAGGGTGTCGAGCTGGATTTTGAGACGCAGCCGAACTTGAGTTTGGGCGTGATTGTTTCTGACGATGGAGCCCCATCCATCGCGACGCAGGAGACGATCACGATCACTCTGAATAATGTCGACGAACCAGCACGCCTCCTGTCTCAAGAATTCAGCATCGAAGAGCGTCCGGGACTGACCAACGTCGGCACCCTGACGTTGATTGACAATGACAGCGATCCGGCCCAGTCACAGATTCAAATCTTGCCCGGTCCCTCCTCGGACCTGTTCGAAATCAGTTTGGCGACGGGCTCTGCCACAGCCTACGACCTGACGCTGGCAGCTGGCACCGTCTTGGACCATGAAACCCAAAGCACCTACTCGTTGGACGTCGAGATCGCGAGTTCGAATCCTCAAGTTCCCGTGGTGACCGAAACGATCACGATCAATGTGACCGACATCAACGAAGGCCCCCAGATCGTGACCGACGAATTGATCGTCTCCGAAATTCCAGGTGCCGGTGACTTGATCGGGCGGGTCATTGCCACCGACCCGGAAGATGATGACCTTACATTCCAGATCATCGGTGGTAATCAGCAAGCGAACTTCACCATTGATGCCGAAACCGGTGACGTCCGCGTGGCACCCGGCGTTGTCTTTGAAGCAGATGACTTGTTGCCCCCGGATTTGACATTGGAGGTGCGGGCATCGGATCAAGACGATTCCGTGGATCAAGTGATCTCATTGAAACTCAACAATGTGAATGAGCCCCCGGTGTTTGATGACGCGCTGGCGCAAACGCTCGATCCCCAAGCGGCGACCAGCGGGCAGCTCTTCGAATTGACATTGCCAGACGGCTTGGCTTCCGATCCGGAAGGGGCTGATTTTGACTACCGCGTTTACTTGACCGGAACCGACCCGAACCTGCGACAGTTGCCAAGTTGGTTGTCGTACGATGCGACCACACAGACCCTATCAGGCCGTCCTTCACCCGCTGATCGCGCCCAGGCGGGCAATGGCGGCGTGGTCGACCTGACGGTGCGGGCGATTGAACTGGGGCCGTTCCCCTTGGCCGCGGAAGTGAACTTCACCATTACGATTGGCTTGGGAGACGCTCCTTTCCGCAACGGTGCTGCGGACGGACCCGATCGGTTCGATGTGGATGCCAATGGGGAGGTCGCCGCACTGGATGCCCTTCGAATCATCAACTACCTGGCGGCTAATGGCTCCGAACTCGATCCGGACTCGGTTGACGCCTTTTCAGGCTACGTTGATGTCAACGGGGACAATCAGGTCACGGCTTTGGACGCGCTGCAGGTGATCAACGAGATCAATTCGCGTCAGAACGGAGGTGGGATCGCTTCCGAGCCGCTGGACGACCGCGATGAACGCGCGGAAGCCGTTGATGCCGTGCTCACCAGCGAAATCGGGACCGGGCTTTTCTGAGGCGTCAGAGAATCAGGCCGGCGACCGCGCCGGTCATGCAGCAAGCGAGCAGACCCCCGAGCATGGCCCGAAGGCCCAGTTGAGCCAGTTCGGTTTTTCGAGTCGGAACCAGGCCTCCAATGCCACCGACTTGAATCCCGATCGCGGCGAAGTTGCTGAATCCCGCCAACGCGTAGGTCAGCACGGCCACACTGCGTTCACTCAGAACAGTGGGATGTCCTTGGGCCATCTCACCCAGTTGGGCAAAGGCTACAAATTCGTTGGCAATGGTCTTGATGGCCAAC
Organism: Planctomycetota bacterium; assembly: GCA_039189905.1. Classification (GTDB taxonomy): domain Bacteria; phylum Planctomycetota; class Planctomycetia; order Pirellulales; family Pirellulaceae; genus Rhodopirellula. The sequence continues at coordinate 36,332 of JBCCYK010000005.1, read as the reverse complement.
AGTTCCCCCGCCGCCTGGCACTCCGCTGCGGGGATGCCCAGCAGCCATGCGAAGGGCCAACCGACGTAGCCCAAGATCACGCCCAGGGTGACGGCGACATCGCCCGAATCGTTGACCCAGCCGAGACGCGTGCAAGCGGTTGCGAGCGCCAAGTCGATCAGTGCGATCAGCGACAAAAAGGCGATCAGCATCGCGCCAACATTGAGCGCGAGTCGCAGTCCATCACTCGCGCCTTCGACCGCGGCGGCAATGAGATTGACGGGACCTTCCGCAGGCTCCTGGTTGCATTCGTCGTCGGACGAAAGCTCTTCCAATTGAGACGAATCGCCGTCGGTGGGCGACGGGGGCACCATGACCTTGGCAATCAGCAAGGCTGCCGGCGCGCTGATCACGGACGCGGTCAAGAGGTGCGCGATATCGATTCCCATCGCGGCATAAGCGCCCAGGAGGCCCCCGGTCACGGTTGCAAACCCGCCCGTCATCATCGCGCAGAGCTCGCTTCGACTCATACGTTCCAAATAGGGTCGCACCACCAAGGGTGCCTCAGTATGGCCGACAAACACGTTGGCTGCGGCCGCAAGTGTTTCCGGCCCTGTGGTGCCCAGGCTGCGTTGCATGACCCAAGCGAGGGCACGCACGACCCATTGCATGATGCCAAGGTAGTACAGCACGCTCATCAGCGATGAAAAGAAAATCACCGTCGGCAAGACGCCAAACGCGAACGTGCTGATCAAGGATGCGCGTTGGTCGGGGTCGTCGTTGCGCGCGAACACGAAATCGCTCCCGACGTCGACGCAGCCCATGACGCTGGTGAAAATCGAACCAATTGTTTGAAAAGCCGTTTGGCCCATCGATGTTCGAAGGACAAACAGAGCCAGGAGAACTTGAAGACCCAGGCCGCCCAACACCACACGCCATGGAAAGCGTTTGCGGTCGGATGAAACGGTCCAGGCGATGCCGATGAAGACACCCAAGCCCACTAAACACATCAATCGTGACATAGCTGCTGCTGATAACAGAGTCGGTTCTATTTGCGCTCGATTTCGTAGTCTGCAATCTTACGATAAGCCGTTGCCCTGCTGATGCCCAACAACTTGGCGGCGTCCGGGACATTCCCTTGCGTTCGATCCAGCGCCTGCTGGATCAATCGCTTTTCCCACTGATCGATTCGAAGCGTGTCCAACTGTGAGTTGCCGGCATCACGGAGTCCAAGGTCATCGGCGGTGATCGCCGGTTCATCCGCCATGACCACGGCACTGTCGATCACGTTGCGCAATTGACGAACGTTACCCGGCCACGGGTATTGCACGAGTTGCTGCCGCGCCGCTTGACTGAGCTCCAAATTCGGACGGCCGTGTTGTCGTTTGAACGTCGAGAGGAAGTGATCAATCAACAGGTTCAGATCTTGGTCGCGATCTCGGAGAGGCGGCACGATCAATTCAAACACCGAGAGCCGATAGAAAAGATCTTCGCGAAAGCGTCCATCTCGCACGAACTCAGCGAGGTCGCGATTGGTGGCGGCAATGACGCGGACGTCCACATTCACCTGGCTGGTTGCCCCGACAGGAAGGAACGGATGCCCTTCCAGGATTCGCAGCATCTTCGCTTGGCCTTCCAGCGTCAGCTCACCAATCTCATCGAGAAACAGGGTTCCCTGGTCCGCTTGCTTGAAGAGCCCATCGTGATCGTTATCGGCTCCGGTGAAGGCTCCGCGGCGATGACCGAACAGCTGGCTTTCGATCAGATCCTGTGGGATCGCGGCGCAGTTGACCGACAACATGGGACGATCCGCGCGGTTACTGGCAGCATGAACGGCTCGCGCCACCAATTCTTTTCCCGACCCGCTTTCGCCCCGTATCAAAACGGAACCACTTGCCGAAGCCACACGTGCGAGTCGTTCCTTCAAACGCACCATCGGGCGACTCTCGCCCAACAACTCGCCCTGGTCAGCGTTGCGATCTGCGATGCGTTTGTTCTCGGCCAGGAGGTTTTCCGTCAGAGAAGTTCGCGACATCCCGATCGCGAGCAAACTCGCCGCCGCGGCGCTGAGGTCTCGAATCTGATTGTCGAACGGCTCTTCCGCCCGCTGCATCACCAACGCGCCCAGGCTGATGTCGTTGCGTGACAGCGGCACCATCAAATGGAAGGGACCCGAATCGGTTGCATCGAAGTCGCTATAGAACGTTTCTTGATGGCGAATGACCCGGCGCACGCGCCCACGGTCCAATTGCATGAGCACGCCCGCATCGGGAATCTGACGGCGTACTTTGAGACGTCCCTCTCCCCCATCGACAATCAAGGCGACCTGTTGCGATTGAGTGGTTTGTTTGAGTAACTCCAGAGTGGTCTCGACGATCTCATCCGGTTTGTTGCCATCGAGCAGAGCCACGCTCAGCTGATACAGATCCAACAGATGATTGGGGTCTTGCACCAGTTTGTCGGATGATTCACGGATCGAGTCTGGCTGGGAATCTTTCCACGTGCCGACATCGCCATACACCGTTTGACTCAGGGCTTGGTCCGCGACCGATTCCTCGTTGGTTTCCGAGAATCGAAGGACCGTCTTCCCAATCACGATCTCGTTGTGATCGGCCAGTCGAACCGTGTCGACTTTTCCGCCGTTGACGAGCGTGCCGTTGCGGCTGTCTGTGTCTCGCAGATGCCACGAATGGTCTTCGTAATAGAGCACGGCGTGATAGCGGCTGGCGTTTGGATCCGACAGCATGACTTCACAGCCCACCGCACGACCGATGTGGCTCGGTCGATCGGGGTCCAGGTGGAACTGCTTCTGTTTCCCGTCGGCAGCGTTGAAAGTCAAAAAGGCAACCATCAAGACACCTCCGTCATGGCCGAAAGCCGTGGCAAGAGTTGTCGTAAAGCCTGCGGCATGGCCTGATCACCCGCATCTTGCAGCCACCAATTCGCGATCACCTCCGCAACGACCTCGGTTGGGATGCCAGAGATCACATCGCGCGGCGTGACCGCGTTCCAAAGCCGGAGAGCCTCTGCCACGGTGTCCACAAACTGCTGATGAGCATCGCGAACGTGTTCGGGCAAGCGAGGCAGGCACTCCAAGATCGCAGCCTGTTCCAGAATCAAGGGGACCAGACCCACGGACCAAGGCAGGCCCAGCGGGTTGTCGCCCGTCGAGGCACTGCTTGCGTGTGACCGCGTGTGTTGCTCAACCGCCAAAATCGCGAGCGTGTAGACCAAGCGAAGCCACTCGGGGACCAGCGGGCTGACGTCCGTGAGCATCGCCTCGATCCACACCGAGTTGCTGCCCGCACAGACATCAGCAGCGCCGCCGACCAATGGTGAAACCGCGTAAACCGTCACCGGTGAGGGCCACCAATCATCGGGTGCCTGGCCATTCCAAACACGGTTGCCAATCTGACGAATCAGCCCGGGTGCGTATGCCTCATAGGCCTGTCGCATCGGTGCGTATCGCAAACGCAGTTGATCTGATTGTCGTGGCAGGCGGGCTTGGACCAAAGTCACGGCGGTTGAAAAGTCGCGTTCCAATGAGGCCGCCGTTTGGTCCGACTGCAGTTTGGAATCCCCTGCCCCAAGCAGAGCGACCTCCAGGTTTCCCGCCGTCACGCGGCCTGACTCGTTGGCGGCAATCTCGTCCAACAGGCGGGACCAGAAATCGGATGGTTGCACCGGAGTCGACAGCAACCGCGTCGTGATGCTGTCGACAGGCTCCTGGAGCGCTTGAGAAAGGACTTCATCTTCCACGGCACCGAGAGCTGCTTGGCCCGGAAGACCGTGGCAGAGCCGCTGCATCATGCGAATCAGGCTCAGTGTTGCTGAAGGTTCCCAGCGGAGTTGCGGTGACGGTCCCGGCATCACGGAGCCTCGGATTCGGACTGTTGTCCCAGTGCGGGGTCCGAGTCGTCCTCTTCCTGCAAGTAGCTCTCAATCCATCGCTCCAGTTCTTCAAAGTCCACCTGCGGGACCTTGGAAAGATCCGGGCGTAGGCGAACGGCGTCCCGGATATAGACGTGATGAATGTCTGACTGCGTCTTGTCGGTATTCCAATGAAGTAGGACACGAATGCACCGCGGCAGAGAGCCGGGAACCGAAATTTCGTAGCCACACAGCAGCGGAACCTCGATCCAACCGAGCTGACGCGCCGCCAGGGCCGGAAACTCAGCTTCCATATCCTTGGTGACTGTGAAGAGAGCGCTGGCCACATCGCGAGACTCGATGCCGTTGCGGCGAATCATCAGCGCAAGCAACTGCGTGGTTGATCGCAGGATCTCGTCGCGATCATCACTTTCGACTGTCGTCGCGCCTCGAACGCCACGACACACGATGGCGGCTTGTTGCATGGGACATCCAAATGAGGAAACTCTCAGTCAGTCCCATGATGATAGCGAGATTCTCAATTTGCGACTAGCGAACGGAGTCCGCCACGGTGACCGAGGGGATGTCGTCGTCTTCAGGACGAAACCGATAGTCCGGGTTGCCGCGGTCAAAGTCCGCTGCTGTCAGGCCCGCGTTGAGTTGGACCTGGGTGAAAGCGTACTCCTCGATGAGAACTGGTTTTTCTTCGCCTTCGACCGGCCAGCCGTAGGAGGAGAAGTAAAGGGGCAGATTCCACTCTCGATCCACGTAGACTCGCGCCAGCTGGTAGTCCAGGTCCGGGGCGCGTTTGGGCTGGCGGACTTCGATGTGGTCACAGGCTCGTTTTCCAATCGCCGCATCCGCGTAGAAGCGAACCTCGCATCGCTCGCGCTCGACCTCGGTTTCCAGTCTTTTGACAAGTTCCCTGAGCAAGAATCGGAACCCGGTGTTGGCGATGGTGTGATTGCTCTCTTTCGCCGCGAACGGGCTGTCGAGCTTCACTTTGAGTGTGAGGTTGGGTAGCCGGGGCCCACCGCGGCGTACAAGCATTCTGTTGCGCATCTGACCGTCCACGAACAGAACTTCGCGGCCGGCGACCGAGGAAGGCTTCAAAAACTTGGCGTAGGCGGCGGCCGCAACGGAGGGGGGATTCAAAGGGGCGATCGACGGCGTCTCGGCGTCCTTGCCCTCCGGCGTGTTGGATCGGGGTTCGCGGATCTTCAATCGCAAGGCTTGCCGCGGCGTCAACTTCCCCTCGATCGTCTCACGCTTGATTAGGAGACACGTGTAGTCACGGATGTCGGAATCGAAGCGAGCCAAGGCCAGTCGTGCGCGTGCGAGGATCGGTACCAGGGGATGCTGGTCGAGATCCGAACCCACTGCTGAACCCGAAGCTCTGAGAGTCTTCGATGCAATCCCGGACTCATCAGCTGAGAACGCCCGTGTGGGGGTTAACATCAGCAGCCCGAGCAATGCGACGATCGACAACGGCGATATCTCACTCCGCCGCAATGTGTCGATCGAGGCACGCTGTTGCCACTCCGTTTGCGCCCCGCAGGAGCGTGCGGCAGAATTGGAGGAGCTCCGTGATCGAGGGGGACTGGTCCGAAGCCGCGAGTCCCGCGATAACGTGGCGACGTGCACGTTTGCTGTGATCGGACGATTTTTTGAATTGCCCACGGTGGCCTGTGCGAGGGTTCTTACAACGTTCATCGGATATCAACCGTGTCTGCCAAACTTGCACTCGAAGATGGATCAATCTACGCCGGAACTGCGCTTGGGGCCGATGGCGAAGTGACCGGTGAGGTGGTCTTCAACACATCGATGACCGGTTACCAGGAAATTCTCACGGATCCCAGTTATCGCGGCCAAATCGTGACCATGACGTACCCCGAAATGGGCAACTACGGGGTCAATTCGCAGGATGTGGAACGCGATCGACCCTCCCTATCTGGGTTCATCGTACGACACGAGAGCCGCACCCATAGCAACTATCGCGCTTCGGGGTCACTACGGGACTATTTGAAAACTCACAATTTGGTCGGGATCTCCGAAATCGACACACGAGATCTGGTGCGGAGGATTCGAGAGCAAGGCGCGATGCGGGGTGTTCTTTCGACGACCGACCTGGATGATGCCTCCCTCGTCGCCAAAGCCAAGGCGGCGCCTGGCCTGGTCGGGCGGGACTTAGCGCAAGAAGTCATGCCGGCAGCTGTCTCAACTTGGGACGAAGGCGTTGATGCTTGGACCGCTGACAGTCTCGGCCATGCCTTCGACGCCCCCGACGATGGGCGTCCACACGTCGTGTGTATGGATTTTGGAATGAAGTGGAACATCCCCCGCCACCTTCGAGCCCGTGGCAATCGTGTCACGATCGTTCCCGGGAACTCATCCGCGGGTGAGATCCGGCGTTTGGAACCCGATGGCGTCTTTCTTTCCAACGGACCTGGCGATCCAGAGCCCTTGGGCTACGCCCATGAGACGATTGGAGAACTGATTGGCGAGGTGCCTGTTTTTGGCATATGCCTGGGGCACCAATTGCTGTCGCTCGCTTGCGGCGCCAAGACATTCAAGCTGAAGTTTGGCCATCGCGGAGCGAACCAGCCTGTTCTCAATTTGCAGACCGAGAAGGTGGAGATCACGACCCAGAATCATGGTTTTGCCGTCGACGATCAGGATTTGCCAGACTGCTTGGAGGTGACACACCGCAACCTGAATGACGACACCATTGCGGGGGTTCGACATCGTGATGCCAACGCGTTTGCCGTCCAGTATCACCCCGAAGCAGCGGCGGGACCCCACGACAGCCACTATCTGTTCGATCAATTCCAGGATGCGTTGAAGCAGTAACAACGCGATCGAGCCCCCTCATTTGTTTGTCTGACAGAAGCTCCATGCCAAAGACCGCGATCAATCCCACGCGCGATCAGGATTATCCCGAGTGGTTTCAACAGGTGATCCGTGCCGCCGATCTCGCGGAGAATTCACCCGTTCGTGGTTGCATGGTGATCAAGCCCTGGGGCTATCGACTTTGGGAGAACATGCAACGCGCGCTCGACGACATGTTCAAAGCAACGGGGCATCAGAACGCGTACTTCCCGCTTTTCATCCCGATGAGCTTCCTTGAGAAAGAAGCGGAGCATGTGGAAGGCTTTGCCAAAGAGTGCGCTGTCGTCACCCATCACCGGCTGGAACCCGACCCGGAGGGCGGGCTGAGGCCAGCCGGAAAGCTGGAGGAGCCCCTGATCGTTCGCCCCACCAGCGAGACGATCATCGGCGCGACGTATGCGAAGTGGGTGCAGAGCTATCGAGACTTGCCGATTCTGATCAATCAGTGGGCCAACGTGGTTCGCTGGGAAATGCGGACGCGCATGTTTCTCCGTACCGCTGAGTTCCTCTGGCAAGAGGGCCATACGGTTCACGCGACGTCCGACGAAGCGACCGAAGAAACGCGTCGGATGATTGGTGTCTACCGGGACTTTGCCGAAAATTGGATGGCGATGCCGGTGATCGTCGGCAGCAAAACGCCCGCAGAACGTTTTCCCGGTGCCGTCGAGACGCTCTCGATTGAAGCGATGATGCAGGATCGAAAGGCACTGCAGGCCGGGACGAGCCACTTTCTGGGGCAGAATTTTTCCAAGGCGCAAGACATCACGTTCCACAGCGAAAATGGAACGATCGAGCACGCGTGGACGACGTCGTGGGGTGTCAGCACACGGCTGGTGGGCGCGCTGATCATGACGCATAGCGATGACGATGGATTGGTCTTGCCGCCCCGGTTGGCGCCCGCTCAGGTGGTGATTCAGCCCATCTACAAAGACGACTCACGGCAGGATGTGCTCGCCTTTGTCAACGCGTTGGCCGATGAGTTACGGCATCAGACGTTTGCAGGAATGCCCGTTCGCGTGGAGATCGACGATCGCGACATTCGGGGTGGCGAAAAGAAGTGGTACCACATCAAACGGGGCGTTCCGATTCGTTTGGAAGTCGGCCCGAAAGACATGGCTGCAGGGACCGTCTTCTGTGGTGTGCGCAACCGACCCAAGAGCGAAAGCATTCCGCGCGACGCGCTCGTCGCATCGATTGGTGAGCGTCTCGAGCAATTGCAGCGTGAACTGTTTGCATCCGCGAAGACGCTTCGCGATGAAAACACCGTCACCATCACCAGCGAGAGCGACTTCCGCGATTTCTTTCAAGCCAAGAATGAGCAAACGATTCATGGCGGATTTGCACGGTGCCATTTCAGTGATGAAGCGTCGGTGGAGCCTTTGTTGAAAGAACTCAAGGTGACCATTCGCTGCGTGCCGGAGGACGATGCTTCCAGCAAAGGAACCTGCTTTTTCACGGGACGTTCTGCGTCCCAGGCGGCGATCTTCGCAAAAGCCTATTGAGTCGGAAACGCTGCCCCAACTCGAGCACGATCAATCCTGCCGTGCCCCAGCCCAAGATTCCGGCAAAGACCGCTCCGCGACGCACGTAAAAGCTCGCGCGAGGGTCGATATCCGGGACGGCCACGATCTCACCTGCCGTCGGCCCATCCAAGCGTGTCACGATGCGTCCGGCGCTGTCAATCCAGGCGGTCGGGCCCCCATTGGCCGACGACAAGATGGGCCGGCGGGATGCCACGGCCACCAGCTGCGCACAACGTAGGTGGTGATCCACCACGGCGCTGTGATCAAACCACGCATCGTTGGTCAGGCTCACAACCACATCCGGTAGCGGGGACTCTCTTTTCAGAAGCGTCCGCATTTGATTCATCACGGTTCGCTCGACCGCCGTCTCAATGCACAGGTTGGGCAAGACCAAGGACGTTCCCACCTGAAACGTCTTCACTTGGGTTCCATGATCCAGCCCGAAGCCGGGTGGAATCATGTCCCGGATGATCGGCACGCTTTTGACCAAGGGAACGGTCTCACCGAACAACACCAGGTGGGTTTTGGCGTACCAATCCGCAACACGTCCCTCTTGATCGATTGATAAGACACCGCTGTGTTGGCGAACGCGATCCCCATAGGAAAGCACGCCGCACCCAACAATCATGGCCGGCGAGAAAAAGGGGTCAGGCCTCTTTTTTGACTCCTGCTCATTAAAGAGGCCTGACCCCTTTTGTTGGCATTCTGCCAGGATTGAGCGTGAGCGGTTCTCGAAGAGGAATTGCTCGGCTTGCAGCACGCGTTGCATTTGTTCCTTTGTCAGCGGTCGGCCATCCGGCCCGATGGCTTCGGGAGGCACCTGGAGATTCTCTTCGATCGAGTACCAGATGTTCCCGCCGCCAAACATCGACTCGGGCCAAACAACCGCATCGATGGTTTCTTGCGACGACGCACAGGCACGGACCATCTGATCGCGATAAGCCTCAAAGATCCGTTGGTCGCGTTTCAGGTCCGGCGCGTATTCCGTCTGCTCGTCTCTTCCAAGCAACAAGAAACGCGTTCGACCCGGCGCGATTGGTTCCTGGAGCCGATGGTGGCCGTAGGCCATCACGCAGGACAGCAGCAGCAGGATGGCGAAAGCATTCGCGAGCATCCGTCTGCGCGAGTTAGCGGTTCGCGGCGCAATCCCAATCCCAAGCAACCACGCGTTGGTCGCGATCACGAGGAAGGAGACACCGTAGGTCCCAAACACATCCGCGATCTGCACCAGGATCGGCACTTCACCCAAAGCGTGTCCCGCCATCAGGACGGAGATGCCGGTGGCGAAGTGATTGCGGATCCACTCAAGGCCGACCCAGAGGCAGGCCGCGACGAGCCCCTGCTGGATCGAACCGAGCCACGGTCTTGATTCACGTCCCGTCAACCAGCGAAGCAGTCCCATCCAAACGACGGGATAGATGCCGAGGTAGGCGGATAAAGCCAGCCAAGGAAGGAACATCAGTGGATGGGCATGCCGCAAACCCTGCAGCGACAGAAGCCAATAAGCCGTCGCGGCAATCCAGATCCATCGCAATCGCAACGTCGAGCCGACGCACAACAGCAGCGGGATCCAAGCCACGAAACACAGCGGCCATAGGCCGACCGGAGGACCACAAATCCAAAGCAAACCCGCCCAGATGAACGGCAACCAAGGCTTGGAAACCGAGTGCTGTCTCGCGTCGTTCAACTAAGTAGCCCGAAGAAAGGATGGAACGGACGTGGGATGATCTCATCCATCGATAAGAGAAGGCGGATGCGTCGGCTTGAGAATGATTCGGACTACGCGCCCGTCGCGACCTGCTCCGCTAGTTCGCGGCAGGCTTTTAGATCCAACTTGCCTGTGCCGAGAAGGGGAATCGCATCGACCTCGATGAAGTTATCGGCGGCGGGGATGAAGAGGTTCGCCAGCCCGGCGTCACGAAGCCCGTCACGGAGGGTGTCGACGGGGTGTGACGTTGGGAGGTGCAACACAATCAGCCGTTCCCCTTTCTTTTCGTCCGGCAATGCCGTGACACACACGCGAAGCTGGTCGTCATCTTCGCCTTCGGCCAACAGCTTGGCCAATTCGTCTTCGACCATGATGTGAGGGACCATCTCGCCACCGATTTTCGAGAATCGGCTGAGCCGTCCCGTGATGTGGAGGAAGCCGTCTGCGTCGATGTGGGCGATGTCTCCGGTGCTATACCAACCGCTTTGCACGGCCTTGGCCGTCAAATCCTCTTGGTTCGCATAGCCTTGCATCACGTTGGGGCCGGTCACCAAGAGCATGCCGTCTTCGCCGGCAGGCAGTTCCCGACCGTCATCGGGCGAGACGACCTTGGCGGCGATGCCCGGAAGGGTCCTGCCCACGCTGCCCTCGCAACGATCAGGCTGGTATAGGGCCATCGATCGCGTTGGCGGGATGTTGACGCTGACCAGCGGGCTCATCTCCGTCGTCCCATAACCCTCGACCGGTCGGATTCCGAACCGTTGTTCGAAGGCATCGAACAAGTCGCTTGGCATCTTCTCAGCCCCAACAATCACCATGTCGAGCGACGAGAACTGCTTGGGTTCGACGCGACGCATGTAGCCGCGCAGGAAAGTCGGGGTCCCTAAGAGCACGGTTGCCCGGTACTTCTCGGCCAGCTTGCCGATTTGCCGAGAGTCGAGGGGATTGAAGTGGTAAACACCCGCGCACCCAAGTGTGTGTGCGGTCCAGAGTGTCACCGAGTAACCAAACGAATGGAAGAACGGCAAGATTCCGACAATCACATCGTCGCTGGTGAGTTGGACGGCACGCCCGACGGCATCGACATTGTGACTGACATTCGCGTGAGACAGCATCACACCCTTGGGCATCCCGGTGGAGCCGCTGGTGAAGATGACGGTGAGCAGGTCGTCGGGCTGGATTTGGTTCAGACCCAGGATACGATCCAGCAGACCCGCGGGTACAAGATTCGCCTGAATGAACCCGATCAGCTTGTCGATCAGGGTGACCTTTGCACGCAGCGTGTCGAGCGACACGACGTCGACTTCCAAGTCCAGGTCCATTTTCTCCATGAATCGATCGCTGGTGAGAATGTGCCGCACACCGATCTCACGACAGCAGTGATTCATGACGTCGCTCGTCGTCGTGTAGTTCAAGTTGGCTGAAACACGTCGGTCCATGGCCAAAGCCACATTCACCGCCACGGCGCCGACACTGGGCGGCAGCAAGACGCCGACATGGGTTTCATCGTCTTGAAACACCTCGCGTCGCAGCACGCGTCGCAACGCAAGCGTCCGTGTCAGGAGTGCGCGTCCCGCCGCTTCCACGCCCGTCGTGTCCGCGGCCACCAAGCGACGTCCCCGTTTGCGCCATGCTCGTATGACTTGCCTGGGCAACACCGCGAACAGGGCTCGACCATCCGAGGCCGCAGTCGCGCCGAGGGCTTGCACCTTTTCCCTGACGGCGGAGGGTGGGGCGTCGCCAGGCATGGGGTCACCGACATAGAGGGTGACCTGTCGGCGGAAGCGTTTGGGCCATTTCCATAGCAAGCGGCCTTCCGAGAAACTGAAGAGGCTTCCCCACATGCCTTCCAAATGAACCGGGACCACGCAGGCTTCGGTGCCCTTGATGATCTTGCTCATGCCTGGCTTGAAGGCTTGCAGCTGGCCATTGCGGGTGATCGTGCCTTCGGCAAAGATCCCGACAACTTCCTGGTTGTTGAGTGCTTCCCGCGCCGTCCGCAGGGCACGACCAATCGACTTGGGGCCGCTCCCCATCAGGATTGTATCAAAGGCGCGGCCAAGATAGTCCATGATGCGGGAATGGAAATTGATCCCGTCGACAACGAAACGCACGTTGCGTGGCAGCATCCACAGGATCAAGACCCCATCGATCCAGGACACATGGTTGCTGACCAAGAGGACGCCGCCCTCAGTCGGCAGATGCTCGGCTCCAACGACGCGCGGTCGATAGAAGAGCCGCAACATGGGGCGAAAGCAGCCGCGGACAAACAATCTTGGCGATGCGATGGCAAGGAGCACCAGCGCCGCAAGCCCGGTCATGAGGGCGATCCCAATCTGCATCCAGATGCTCACTCGTTCTCTCCTGCGTCCTCAATAATCCAAAGTCATTGACATGGTTTGTCCCGCGCTATCCTGGTTGGCATTCGATTGGGCAAGGCCGTGTCGACTTGGGGGGAATCTCCGCGGTTTCATCTGCTGTCTCAGAGCCTGGATGGCTGATAATGCAGCGAGCTTGTCGCGGTAGCCGCCGTTTCCTCCACGAGGTCTATCATCGGGCTCTTCTATCTTATGGCTCCGTGGGGCGTGTTCCTACCGGTCCAGGTTTGGCTCTTTGGCAGTCTACAATGAAATGTCCTGATTCCATTCCAGCCCAAAACGTTGCCGCGTGAATTCGTCCGAAACCCCCTCCCTGTCTTGGATGCGTCCTGCGCCGATTGGCTCCTCGTCGTGGCTGCTGCAGTTGAGGTCAGTTGCTGTGGTGGGGCAGCTGATGACGATTCTGATCGCCGTTCCGCTTTCGTCCACGCCTGTCCCCATCCTCCCGCTGCTACTGTTGGTGGGCGTGACATCGGTCACCAACGTGTTCTACGGCTGGTGGTTGAGTCGATTTCAGGAAGACGTCAACGCCGAGATCTCGTCCAGTCGCGATATCGTGCTCACGCGTGTGGCTTTTGCCTTGATGGCCGTGGATCTGGTGATGCTCACGGCGATGCTCTTTCTCAGCGGCGGCGTCGACAACCCCTTCAGTTTCTTTTTCTTTGTCAACCTTGCCGTCGGTGGTGTGATGCTGGACCTGAAGGCGGCTTGGGCGCTGGCCGGGTTGGCGGTGATGGGTTACGGCGTCCTTTTGGTCACATCTCGCCCGGTTCCAGGTCTGACAACGCAAACCACGGACACCGTCACCTTCGCGCTGGGGACGGCGGATCCGGTCGCTGTTCCTATCCGCGAGATCGGCTTGCTGGTCGCCTTTGCAACGTGCGCCAGTGTCGTCACCTATTTCGTCAATAAGACTTCGGCCCAGCTTCGGCAACGCGAAAGGGACTTGCGGGAGAGCCAGGCACAGCGAGCCGAGTCCACACGACTGGAAGCGCTCACAACGCTGGCAGCGGGTGCGGCGCACGAACTGGCAACGCCGCTGTCCACGATCGCAATCGTGTGTCGCGAATTGACCCATCATCTCGAAAAGTGTGACAAGCCGGATTCCGTCAACGACGATCTGGGCCTGATCGAAGGACAGTTGGAACACTGCCGTCAGATTCTCGCGCGAATGCGTTCCGCTTCAGGCGACTTGGCAGCCAATCAATGGAACCAAACGACCTTGGGTGATTTGATCGATGCGACTTTGGAGGGCATCCGGGATCCTCATCGGGTCGATGTGGTGTCGCCTGTCGCATCGAGGTGCGGCGCCGCACCCGGTGATGTCGTCGAACGGGATGAGCCAGTGGACCCGCGATATAAGCCAGGGGATGCACCGGAGGAATCTGACTTGGAAGGCTTGCCACTTTGGCTGCCAGAGGAGGCGGTGGCGCAAGCGATCCGAAACCTGATTCACAATGGCTTGGATGCCAGCGCATCGGAGTCCGTGGTGACATTGGAGTCACGTGTGGTCGGCGATCGTGTCCATTTCCGTATCCGCGATTCTGGGGCGGGGATGTCCGACGAAGTCATGCGGCGTGCCGGTGACCCGTTCTTCACCACCAAAACACCGGATCGCGGCATGGGATTGGGATTATTTCTAACTCGCAACGTGATCACGCGTCTGGGCGGGCAGTTGGAATTCCAAAGCCAGCCCGGTAGCGGAACCACGGCTCTCGTCGACCTGCCGATTCGCATGCTTGAAAGTCTGCCGACGAACGCAAAGCCAGAACGATGATCGAACGGACGGGACGTCGATCAGAAAGCCCGAGTGTAGATCCGACGGTCGCGTTGCCGATCACGATACGATCGCGCCACCGCATGAGCTCCCAGAGCCCGCGGTGCAGCCATAACAGTGATTCGCGACCGCCACGGGGCGATCGCACCATTCGGACCATTGGTCAATCGTCCAGAGCGTCGGCTGGTCGTCCACCCAATCGATCATCTGGTTGAAGTCGCAATCGTAGAGACGACCATCCCAGGATACGGACACCATGGTGCGGCACATCAAGTTGTCGACGGCGGCTTCATTGTGGTTGTCCGCTAGCATTCCAACGTAGCTATCGAGTTGGCCCCGTTTGCGGAGGAAAGACGCATAGCGGCGAATGGGAATGTTCGTGATCGTCAGCAGGTTTCCGAACTCGATGCCAAAGTTGTTCCAGAGATACTCACGGTAGTCCGCTTCCAGCTTGCGCTGATCCGGCGGCAGCGAAGGGCCCGTCGGGTTGAAGACCAGGTCGAGGCGTCTTGGGCTGCCCGGTCCAGCAAATCCGCGCGCATTGAGTTCCCTCAGGCCGGTGATACTGCGTTGGAAAACACCTCGTCCCCGTTGTCCGTCAACATTGTCTTCCAGATAACACGGGAGCGAGGCCACCACGTCGATCTCTTGGTCCGCCAAAAAGTCTGCGACCCAATCGTAGCCAGGCTCTGTCAAAATCGTGAGGTTGCAGCGGTCGATCACCCGAACGCCCCAATCGCGGAACGTCGTTGCCAGGCGTCGAAAGTGCGGGTTCATTTCCGGGGCGCCGCCGGTCAAATCGACGGTGTCGATCGCAACAACCCGGCTTTTTTCGTCTTGGTTGTCAGCACGGGCATGGGAAGAGAGCTCTAAAATGCGATCGACCACGTCGGCGCCCATGTTCTCGCGTTTCTTGGTGGGGCCGGCGTCGACATGGCAGTGCGTGCAGGTTTGGTTGCAAAGCTTGCCCAGATTGATCTGTAGCTGCTGCAGGCGGCTGCGGACCATGGTGGGCACCCGTCCTCCGAAGGGTTCCGCCAAGTCACCGAGAACATCGACGCGATCGGAAGGCTTGGGTGCCACCATGCGTTCGACGCCACCGGTGATCACGGGGAGCCCAGAGTGGGGAGTTGGTGAGGCCATAGACAGTGAATCGAGAGGTGCACGGGCGGGATTCGCGAGGCGATCTACCAAGAATGACGCCCCAGCACGGTGGAAGCCATGGCCGAACTGCGGTTAATCTTGTTGGGCTGGCGTGATTTGCAAAAACGAGTGTACTTGGGGATGCGTAGGGACCCCTTGTACTGATGGTGGTTCGTCCGGGAAGCCCGCCGGCGGATTCCTCTGCGTGGTCCCCCGATGAGGGCTCCCTCTGTTTTCCCTTCAAGATCAAAGATCCCAACGTTGATAACTGGCATGCAAATTGAACGCAACCGAACACGGGCTGTCGCTGTCGGCAATGCTGTCATTGGCGATGGAAATCCGATCGCCGTGCAGAGCATGACGGCCACGAAAACGCAGGACATCGATGCGACGGTCGCGCAGGCGGAGGCACTTCGCGAGCGAGGTGCCGACGTTGTGCGAATTGCGGTCGACAGCAGCCGTGATGCGGCTGCCCTGGCTGAGATCCGTCGGCAGACGAGCGTGAACTTGGCGGTGGATCTGCAGGAGCATTTTCGGATGGCGGAGAAAGTCGCGCCCTTCGTCGACAAGATCCGTTACAACCCAGGCCATCTGTACCATCATGCCCGCGATTTGAGCTGGCAAGAGAAAGTCCGTTACCTGGTCGATCTTGCGAAAGACAACGATTGCGCGATTCGAATCGGTGTTAATTGTGGCAGCGTCGATCCAGACAAGAAAACCAAGTACGACCCGGAAGATTCCATCACGCCGATGTTGGAATCCGCGTGGGAACACTGTGATTGGGTGGACTCACTGGGTTTCGAACGCTACGTGGTGTCTCTCAAAGACAGCGACCCGCGAAAGGTGATCGAGGTCAACCAACGCTTTGCCGAGAAACGCCCGGAGATTCCCCTGCACCTGGGTGTCACGGAAGCGGGGATGCCACCCGACGGGATCATCAAGACACGCATCGCTTTCGAACAACTGATCGGGAAAGGAATCGGCGACACGGTTCGGGTTTCGCTGACCTTGCCGAATGATCGCAAGCCTGAGGAGATTGACGCCGGCCGCGAGATCGTGTCCGACATCCTGGCGGGGCGTGTTCGCAGCGTGGTCGTTTTTGACGACACGAAACTGAACATCATCAGCTGCCCCAGTTGTTCGCGTGTCGAGAATGAGGCTTTCATCGAATTGGCGGAGGAAGTCAAGGCGATGACGAAGTTTGCCGAGGAGCACGCGATCACCATTGCGGTGATGGGGTGCCGGGTGAACGGGCCCGGTGAGACGGACGACGCGGATCTGGGGCTTTGGTGCGGCCCAGCGAAAGTCAATTTGAAACGCGGGACGGAAGCGCTTGGCGCGTTCGGCTATGACGCAATTTTGCCACGTTTGCGTGCCGAACTGGACGCCCTGATCGAGCAGCGGCAGGCGGCATCGGCGGGCGGTCCCGTTTCCAGTTCCTCGCCGTGAACTCGGTGGTTTCACGGGATCAACGCATCGCCGTGATGCTGATGGCCAGTTCGATGCGCGGCGGGGGGAGCGAACATCAAACCGCGTTGTTGTTGCAACATCTGAATCGAGAACGCTTTGAGCCGCATTTGTTTCTGTTGCACCGCGCAGGTAGCGGGTTGGATGCGGTTCCCGAAGACGTTGCCATTCACTCCCTGCCAGACGGTGCCACCGAAGCGGCGGGCTGGCGCTTGCCAGGCTCGGCCTTGCGAAGGCAGTCAAACGCGTTTTGGGAGTTGGCTCGGTCCGCTTCGATAGACGTCATCTACGATCGCACCTTTCACATGACATTGATTGCGGGCCACCCCGCTGCTCGTCGTACGATCCCGCGTGTTTCCACGATTGTCAGCCCGCCTCACCTCGCGCTCCCCTCTGTCGAACGTCGATTCGTTGGGCTGAAGCGACTTCGATTGGCAAAGGCTTACCGAGACGCTTATCGGGTCATCGCGGTGAGCGAGGCGGTGAAAGCATCGGCCCTGCGGTACTACCGCCTTCCCACCGAGCACGTCGTTACGATTCGCAATCCCGTGGATGTCGACTCGCTACGGTCTTACCAAAGCAAGGCATCCGAAAAGAACCAGGACCAGAAACCACAGGCGGAAAAGTCGACCCGACGCTTGGTCTGTGTTGGACGCATGTCGGAGGAAAAGGGGCAACGCCAGCTGATCGAGGGCATCATCGCGATGGACCGCCGTTGGTCGCAGGGTGAACAGCCGCAAGCAAGTCCACGCCCCAAGCTCGAAGTAAGGCTGTTGGGTGATGGGCCCCTGCGATCAGAACTGGAGTGCCGTTGGCAGACGTACCTCCTGCAATCGGTGAGGAACTCAAGTTCGAAGATCCAGGTGACGTTTCTCGGGCATGTCCAGCCGGCGCTCCACGAAATCGCTGCGTCCGATGCGCTGATCCTTCCAAGTCACTTCGAAGGGATGCCCAACGTGGTGCTGGAGGCCATGGCATTGGGGAGGAGTGTCATTGCGACCCGAACGGGGGGAACGGCAGAATTCCAGGCTGCCCCGGCAGAGCCAACCTGTTATTGGGTGCCGCAGTCCGATCCCGACGGCTCCGGTCCTGAAGACTTTGCGGACGCGATTGAGAACTGGTTGGCGGACGAGCATGGGTGGACACAGCGGATTGCCAACGGGGACGCGGTGCTGCGTTCCAACCACGCGCTTCAGACCGCGATTTCTGAAATTGAGACACAGCTGGTGGATGCGAGCCAAAGCTTGCGATAGCAGCAGTTCCTGAGCTCTTTTGCGATTCCCGTCGCATCCCTGGACGGCCCGACCGGTAAAACCGGCACAGGTTTGTTGCTTGGACGCCCTTAGACGAACCGGAGGCGTGAAAATTCCATTTTGTTGACACACTTTTTTTGACCCAATTATACTCACGACACAGCGGCCCTCTCGTCTCCCCACCCTGTCCGGAACCGCATTCCCATGACCCTACTCGGGAAATCCTTTTCGGTTTTGATCCTTTTGCTGAGCCTCACCTTCATGGTCTTGGCTTTGGCCGTGAATGCCTCGCATCGCAATTGGCGGGATGTCGTCTTGGGGCCGTCAGGATTGAAGGCTCAGATCGAAACCATCGCTCGAACGAACGAGCAACTTCGTGACTCGCGATCGAAGATCCAAGCCAACTTGAATCGCGAACAAGCCGCTCGCCGCACGGCCTTGGCCGCGTTGCAAACCCAGC
The DNA here is from genome assembly GCA_039189905.1 of Planctomycetota bacterium. GTDB lineage: Bacteria > Planctomycetota > Planctomycetia > Pirellulales > Pirellulaceae > Rhodopirellula. Next base: position 17,885 of record JBCCYK010000005.1, on the reverse strand, counting down.
TGGACCAGTTGAACGAACAGTTGCGTGAATCCGCAGCCAACGTTCAGCAACTGCAGGCGACGAACACGGAACTCGCTCAACTCAACAACAGTCGCGCCGCGGAGTTGGAACGTTTGACAGCGGAAGCGTCGCAGCTCCGTACGCAGATTCGAACCGAGCAGCAGGATCGCGACACGGTGTTTGCGAAGACGCTGGAGCTAACCGACCAGATGAACATCCTTCGCGGCACGGTGCAGTTGCAACAAGAACGCAACGATCAGTTGATAACGCAGGTCACGCGTTATAAGGAGGTCGTGGATGCGGCGGGGATCGACATCAACGACCCGATCGATGGATCGCCGCCGGAGCGAAACGGTCGCGTTCTGGTGATCAAACGGGATGCAGGCTTGGTGGAGGTCTCCATCGGCTATGACGAGGGGCTCCGCAACGGGCACCATCTCGAAGTGACACGTGGTGACCGTTACATCACGAAGTTGAAGGTTCGGGCGACGTACCCCGACCGTGCGGTTGCCGACATCATGCGTGATCATAGCGTCGGCGTTATTCAGGAGGGTGATCGTGTCGACACAACCATCGAGTGAAGCTCGTAGCGGCAAACAGCCACCCAGCATTTACACCGTGATGCTCCTGCTGAGCATGTTGTTTCTCTTGGTGGCCGTCATTGCGATGTTCATTGAGAACGGCCGCTGGGCGCCCCAGTATTTCAACACGCAAGAAGCACGTCCTCAGGTCCTTGTCCTGCCGACCGAATCAGGGAATTTTGCCTGACCGATGCGGTGATCCTGCACGTGGATATGGACGCGTTTTACGCGTCGATCGAGCAACGTGACCGCCCGGAATTGCTTGGGCGCCCGGTGGTGGTCGGTGGCAATCATGGCCGTGGTGTGGTCACGGCGGCCAGTTACGAAGCGAGAAAGTTCGGCATTCATAGCGCGATGCCCGGTCGCACCGCCGCGCGGCTCTGTCCGAGTGCGGTGTTCGTGCGTGGGCGTATGGAGCGGTATGTCGAGGTGGGGCGAGCCGTCCGCGAAATCTTCTTGCGATACACGCCGATCGTTCAGCCGCTCTCACTGGACGAGGCCTTTTTGGATGTCGAGGGCGTTCGACGTTTGCATGGCGATGCCGAGAGCATCGGCCGGGCGATCAAGCGAACGATTCGAGAGGAGCTGGATCTTCCCGCTAGCGTTGGCATCGCGCCTCTGAAGTTCGTGGCCAAGATTGCCAGTGATTTCGACAAACCCAATGGTTTTGTCGTGGTTCCTCAGGACCGTTTGCGATCGTTCTTGGACCCGCTACCGGTGGAGCGGCTATGGGGAGTCGGGCGCGTTGGGCGCGAACGTTTGCATCGGCTTGGGTTCCACAAGGTCGCGGATCTTCGCCAGCATTCCCAGGATGCTCTCCACCGACAATTGGGCGAGTGGGGCGACCACCTGTGGCGTCAAGCCAATGCGATCGACCCCAGACGCGTTGTTCCTGACCACAATGCTAAGGGAATGGGGCACGAACGAACCTTCTCCGAGGACCTGACGGACCGTGACACCTTGCGGGCGGTCGTGAGCTATTTGGGAGAGCAGGTTGCCAGACGCCTTCGTCGGTCACACCGTTTGGCGACAACGGTGACAGTGAAGTACCGGCGGAGTGACTTCAAGACGCTTCAGCGAACCCAAACCCTGCGTCCCGCGACGAACAGCACCATGGAAGTCATCCAGACGGCCCATGGCTTGCTTGACGAGTTGAGACGAAAACACCCACAGCCGGTTCGGCTGCTTGGCGTCTCGGTCGGCGAGTTGGTCGACGGTGACTCACCACGCCAGATGAGCCTGTTCCAGACACGACCTTCCGATGACGTCGAGCAATTGGCTGTTGATGAATTGTGTGACCAGGTCTCCGATCGATGGGATCAGAATCGCTTGCATCGCGGTAGCAGCCACGCGTACTTACAGCGGCACAAACGGCCTCAAGCGGGGTCCTGATCGCGGCGCAGGCAGCGGTGGCACGAAGACGCTGCAGCAGCCGGTATCGTGCGCGATGGTACGGACGCGTCGAATCTGTCGGAATAGGCTAGACTGCTCAGTCGTGCGTGGTGTGACCCAGAGGATCGCTCGCCATGGGAACGTTTTCGTAGGCCTGCCTTGTTTTGTCAGCCAATTCTCACAGGTTGCTCGTGTCAAATCTTCGGTTTGATCTTCCTGCCTCGATCGCCGTTTTCTTGGTTGCCCTGCCTCTCTGTTTGGGCATTGCCTTGGCCTCGGGCGAAGAAGTTCCCCTCATCGCCGGCCTGATCGCGGGCATCATCGGCGGCATTCTCGTGGGCTCGATTTCGGGATCCCATACCAGTGTCAGCGGTCCGGCGGCGGGTTTGGTCGCGATCGTCTTGTCACAAGTCGAGATGCTGGGTTCGTTCCAAGCGTTTCTGTGCGCGGTTTTCATCGCGGGGATCCTGCAAATCGCACTCGGGATCGTTCGCGCGGGCGTGATCGCTTACTACTTTCCAAGCAGCGTCATTCGTGGCTTGCTCGCTGCGATCGGCGTGATCTTGATTCTAAAGCAGATCCCGCATGCGGTCGGTTACGACGTCGACGCGGAGGGCGACTTCAGCTTCTTCCAAAGTGATGGCGAGAACACGTTCAGTGAGTTGCTGCAGATGTTCAACGCGCTGGAGCCCCTTGCGATGGTCATCAGCGTGGCGTGTTTGCTGCTGATGGTCTTTTGGCAACGCACGAAACTCGCCAGCAGTCCGATCCCAGCGGCGTTGGCGGCGGTGGTTCTGGGGGTCGTCCTGAATGAAGTGGCGGCTTCCCTGGTGCCGGCGTGGGCATTGGGGGCCAGCCACCGAGTCGACTTGGGATTCGATGTGACCGATCCCGAGTCCACCATGTTGGCCTGGAATGCTTGGCTGACCTTTCCCGACTTTAGCATGGTCGGGGATCCCAAGCTGTACTTGGCGGCATTGACGATTGCGCTCGTGGCATCGCTTGAGTCCCTTCTTAACCTGGAGGCCGTTGATCGTTTGGACACCCAGCGACGCGTGAGTCCAACGAATCGGGAGTTGATCGCACAAGGTGTGGGGAATGTCACCTCGGGATTGCTGGGTGGCTTGCCCGTCACCAGCGTGATCGTTCGTAGCAGCACCAACGTGTACTCGGGCTCACGGACAAAGCTCTCGGCGATTCTGCACGGTGTTTGGTTACTGGGAACCGTTGCGATGATTCCGGGGTTGCTCCAACGAATCCCATTCGCGGCCCTCGCAGCCATTCTCCTGGTGACGGGCTACAAGCTGGCCAGTCCCAGTCTCTTCCTTGCAATGTATCGACGTGGATGGAATCAGCTGGTCCCGTTCGTGGTGACCATCGTTGCGATCGTCTTTACGGACCTGTTGCGTGGCATCGTGATCGGCCTGGTGATTGGGATCTTCTTTATTTTGCGATCCATGGAACGCTCACCCTTCTTAAGTGAGCAGCGGATGCCGGTGCAAGGAAACGTGACGCGTTTGAAGCTGGGGCAGTACGTTTCCTTCTTGAACCGCTCTCGGATTCTTCGAACACTAGAAAAGTACAACGAGGGAACCCAACTGATCCTGGACGCCTCGTCCACCCAATACATTGACCCGGATGTCTTGGAAACGATCCGTGAGTTTCGCCAGGATGAAGCACCCAAGCGAAATCTATCCATGTCCCTGGTCGGCTTTCATCAGGATCATAAGATCCCGACCGAGAAGAGCTATACCGACACGGTCACGCCCGAAGCCCAGCAGGGACTCACGCCCATGTCGGTATTGGAGCTGCTTAAACAGGGCAACCGACGCTACTGTGATGGCCAGATGATCGAACGCGATTGGTCGCACCAACGCGAACAGACGAAAGCGTCCCAACATCCGATGGCCGCGATGCTGAGCTGCATCGATTCCCGTGTGCCGGTGGAGTTGGTCTTTGATGTGGGGATCGGCGACCTTTTTTCAACACGCGTTGCCGGCAACGTGGTGAACGAGGATGTTCTTGGCAGCCTGGAGTACGCCAGTGAGGTCGCCGGCGTCAAATTGATTGTGATCCTGGGGCACACCAAGTGTGGCGCGGTGTCAGCCGCGTGTCAGGGTGTGAAGCTAGGGCACGTGACCGAGTTGATCAGTAAGATCTCGCCAATGGCAGAGGAATTGGCACAGCAACGGAACAACGCGGACCGGGCGTCGGACGATTTTGTCAACGAAGTTGCCCGCAGGAATGTGATGCATGTCGTGGAACAAACGCGACAACGCAGTCCCATCATTGATCGGCTGGTTCAGGACGGGAAGCTCGCCATCATCGGCGGCCTTTATGACCTGCATTCCGGCAAAGTCACGTTCTATGACAACGCCGAGATCCGATCCGTCTAGGCCTTGTTCGCATGCCCATCGGCCTCGACAGGGATGCTGATCTTGGTGAGGGCCTGGGGCACCAACGCATTGACTGCGAGAACGCGGCGAATCACAAGAGCTGTGAGTTTGGTGGCTCAGAGTCCTTGATCCCTCGTGCGTCAGCGGTCACCCACTGACATGCCAACAAGCCAAACCACACGGGCACAAACGCGAACGCAGCGTCTGCGAATCGCCCTATCGGTGGACTCGTCAAAGCCACAAAGGAGATACCCATGAGGGCATAGGACAACGCCAGGACCGCGAGTGCGTTTGAAAGCGGCGAAGCCGAGAAAGCACGCGGTCTGTTTCCTTTCCACCGCGTGATGCCCAAGGAACGCAGGAAGCAAAGACCTGCTAAGCAAAGGAACGCCACTAAGAAAACCGGGTGCATCACCACGTTGGCAACGCTGCCCCAGATCCCGCGACGGACGCCCAACAACCACCAGCGAAGATAGCGTTGCGGATAAGTCGTGATGATCGCACGATTGAGTTGCGACAGAGCCCGGTGCTGTTCGATGATGTCGCCGTCCGTCACGGCCGCAGCAGCGGGGATAACGACCGAGTAGGTCATGACATCCCAGCGATTCTCCAAATCGGTTGCCGAAGACGCTCGCCGCGTTGCGGGTGGTCTCGGCCGCGAATCAAACGGATCGGAAATCGTCATCCCACCCGCATCTGCATGCGGTTCCGTCATCTCAGCGCGGATGCCCGCCACCTTGCGAGCGATCGTGTCGGCAGGCGGCAAAAGCCGCTCCAGTTCTTCGTTGTCAACGAGTTGAACGGTGACGCCCGCCAAGTTTTGGTGCCCGAAGGGCAAGAGCCCAAAGTCGCCCGCAACGACACCGCGAAAACCACACCAGCAAAGCAGCCACACAAAGGGTATTCCCAACACGACACCAGCTTGGCGTCGTCGTGTTGACGTTGGACGCACCGCTGTTCCCCGAGGCTGCAGCAGGACCATCGCGGGCGTCCACATCAACAGCGAAAGATACGCGGGTCGAATGGCGATCGCCAACGTCACCAAGCCTCCCAGAGCGACAGCGCTTCGGTAGCCCGACAAACGCCACAATCGTAAGACGGTCGCAACACTTAAAACACCAACGGAGAAAGCGAGCGAGTCGGATGCGACTGTCGTTAAGTGATGCCAGGCTGTGTTGCCAAGGATCAAAATCACGGCCAAAACCTGAGCCACCCACGCGGGCACACACCAACGCCGACATTCCAGCGCGAATAGCTGGCATACGAGCACGTGCAGCAGGGCTTGGATCCAGCAAACGAGCGAAAGACCTCCGGTGTCGTTCATGCTCGTCGCACCGCACAAACGCAGGACGAGAGGGTAACCAGGTGTACGAATGCTGCGGGCCATCGCGGCGGCATCTCCCCAGGGATACTCCACGTAGCTCCACGAATCCGGAACAACCGTTGGTGTAAGGCCGCCGGTTGCCAACCAAAGACCAAGGATCACAACCGGGACAAGCAGGCACGTTGATAGCAGCGTTCTGAATGACACTTTTGTTCCGGCGGGGCGTTGGATGAAACTGGTGGATCAAAGCGATCGAAGAGCATTCGCCTGCGAAAGTATCCGGGATTTCGGGCTTCAGCGGTATCGATCGCACTTTTCACCGAACCGCGTGGCCGCTCACACGAAGAGAATCGCATGAGTGTCTTAGCGAGGGAACACCGAATCGCGACCAACCATCACCCTGATTGAAATCGAAGTCCCACCCCAGAACGGAATGCCAAAATGAACCTCTCACGCCTTGCCACTCTGGCCGTCGCCGTCTCCTTCGTCACCTCAGCCGCGACCGCCTTTGCCTGCGGAGGTGGTGGCTATGGCGGCTATGCAGCACCGGCTCCTACTGTTTCCAGCTACCCACCCGCTTACAGCGGCGGCCAAGCGTCGTACTACGGAGGAGCCCCCGGCTACATGAACGCTTCTCCTCACCGCTGGCGTTCCAGCACGAACCAGGCCGCCCCAAGCAGCAACTTTCGACCCCAACCGGCTCAGGCCGTGGCTCAGACGCCTCGATTCTCCCCGGCACCACGAATTGCTCAGAGACCAACACTCACACCGCGACCAACACTCACACCGCGACCAACACTCACACCGCGACCAACACTCACACCGCGACCAACATTCACACCGCGACCAACATTCACACCGCCTGCCCGCGTGACACCGACCCCGCCGATCAATCCCGCATTCCCCACAGTGCCTCAACCCTCGCGCCCCAGTCAGCCGTCGCCACCCTCGATTGGTGACAGCCAAATCGATAACAACGTTCGCTTCGCTCCCAACCCGAACGCAAACTGATCCGACGCACGGAGGCTTCGCCATCACGCAAGGTGGCAAAGCGAGTGCGCGGTCCATCCCTGATTCCGGGATCAGCCGAATCGCGTTAGCGACCGATTATCACGCGATTTGGAGCGTATTCGCAGAACCGTGAGCTAACGCTCTGCGGCTGATGCAATATCCGGGATAGCTCTGTTCCGTACCGCGATAACCGGGGCTAACGCCCAACGGCGCACCTAGTGTAGCGAAACTCGCCAAGAGTTTCGGCCAAGCTCGAATCGCCGAAAGTCTTGGCGACTTTCGCTACAGCTCCAAATCCCAAGAATTAAAAACAGACAAAGCGCTAGGTCGTTGACATGTGTTTGGCTGAGTTTGAAAGCATCGGGCCTTCATCCATGAGCAAACTCCTTTTGCGTTTCGCCGCGTGGCTCACGCTGATTGTCGTCACGTCCAACGTCGCAACGGCCGATGCCGTTGAGGAACTCACAGAGCGGTATCAGATTGGTCTTCAAGCGTTTGGAGACCAAGACTACGCAAAGGCTGCGCACCAGTTTGAGCGTGCTGTGCAACTCGCGCCCGCTGTCTACGGGCCTGGAAAAAGCGGGCCCATCGAAGCCAACACGGCACGTCTCCAGAAGTATCTTGCGGACTGCTACCAAGAACTCAGCCGATTCAGCGAAGCTGCCACGCTCTATGACAGAGCCTTCGCGACCCTCACTCTGGAAGAGGGGCCCAAAAGCCAGATTGCGAACCTCTGCCAAGACAGCCTGGGGCTCCTTCATATGAAGCTGGGACAGCTTGAGGATGCCGAACGCGCCCTGCGTACAGCCTACTCGGGATTGCGCGATCCGGTTGCCAAGGCGAAGACTTCCAAGAACCTCGGATTCCTACTTGCCAACCAAGATCGATTCGACGAGGCAAACACGTTCTTTCAGAAGGCACTTCTGACTTTTGAAGCGAAAGAAGATCGTGTGTCACGTCTCAATGTGGCTTCCTGTTACCACGGGCTCGGCAAGATCGCTTTTCGGCGAGGGGAACTGGTGCGTTCACAGTCGTTGGTCCAGGAAGCATTGCAAATTCGACGCCAGCACTTGCCCGCCAGCCATCGCAGTGTCGCCCAGTCCGAAGGCGCGCTTGCGTCCGTGTATTCGTTTCAAGGGCGTGATGAACGAGCGAGGCCACTGCTGGAACACACCACCGAGGCCATGAGCGCGTTCTGGAAGTCCGATCAACACATTGACGTGGCGATGGAGCAGCATGAACTCGCTTTGCTCTTGGCCCGGCAGCAGGATGTGACCGGGGCCATCCGCGAAATGACCCGCTCACGCAAGTCGTATGCGAAGTACATCCGTCACGCACTTGGTGGCATGTCGCAAGCACAACAGATCCGATTCCTGGATCAGGAACGCGGTCGTTTGATGGACGCCTTGGCGATGCCGCTCTCACGGAGAGGGAATCGTTTGATCGAATCCGCTTCCTATGAATGGGCTCTTAACGCGAAGGGCATGGCCCAGGAAACACTTGCACAAAGGGAACTTCTCCGACGCGAAGCAAACGCCGACTCCGATTTGGCCGATGACGCGGAGAAATTACAAGCGGTTCGACAGTCGCTCGCTGCCGTGGCTGTCGCAGGGCATGATGCCAGCGCAATCGCACTCCGCAAACAACTCGCACACGAAGAAGCCGAGCTCGCCAAACGCCTCGCTCGGGCCGGAACCATTCAGCAGGACCGTGTGGCGTGGTACACCGCGTCTGACATCCAGCGAGCGCTCCCCCAAGACGCCGCTCTAGTCGAAATCGTACGCTTGGATCGCTCGCAACCCGCCATCAGCGCCTTTGCCTCCTTCGATCCGAAACAGAACGAAGGCCGTTACGTGGCTTGGGTGACAACGCCCAAGGGGCACGTGGAGTTTGTTGCGCTCGGAGCCGCGCCGCGGATCGACAATCTGGTCAGTCGTGTTCGCCAACACCTCAATGGCAACGAAGCGATTGAGTCACTTCGCAAAGACGCCCAAAAGGCAACGCAAGATGTGAACGCAGCTTTGAGAGAGCTCGCCGAAGTCGTGCTCTGGCCGCTTCTACCTCACATCCAAGGTGCAAAACGGCTCTTGGTTAGCCCGGACTCTCAATTGTGGCTTGTCCCGTGGGCGGCACTGATTCTTCCCAGCGGAGACTATGTCGTCGAGTCACTTAACGTGACCCATCTGATCGCTGGACGAGACCTCTTGTCAAAGAGAACGCAGCTTCCTTCTGCCGAATTTGGTTTTATTCTGGCCAACCCAAATTTCGATCTTACCCCAGAACACACGCTGACTTCCAAGCGTGTCAACGGCGCACGCAACACCACCAGCGAGTTCGAAACACGGAGCACGCAATCGGCGCTCGCGGCGATCCCAAGAGATTGGGAGCCCCTTCACGGAACCCAACGGGAGGCGGAGGTTGTTGGCAAGCCCATGCGACGACTGGTGACAGGTGAGATCTACTTGCTGCAAGAAGATCTTGCCTTGGAATCGCATGTCAAACAGTCACTCCCAAGACCCAAGGTTGCTGTCCTGGCCACGCATGGCTTCTTTCAAGCGTCAGTGCCCGACCACACCGGCGGCAATCCCTTGTTGCGATGTGGGCTCATCTTGGCAGGCGTTAATCGGCGGGATCCAAGTAAGGTCGGTTCGAGCGATGACGGTGTCTTGACCGGAATGGAGGTTCTGCAGATGGATCTTCGCGGCACGGAGATCGTTGCGTTGAGCGCCTGCGAAACCGGCGTCGGGCACGTCACCGATGGGGAAGGCGTCAGCGGCCTACGCCAGGCGTTCCATCTCGCGGGCGCGAAACGTGTGGTCGCGACGCTTTGGAACGTATCCGACCACCACACACCAGAACTGATGAGAGCGTTTTGGGAATCCATTGATTCAGCGACGACACCGGCAGAATCACTTCGCCGCGCGCAGTTGCAGCTGATGCAGCAACTACGATCGCAAAGCCACCCGGCCCATCCGTGGTTTTGGGCTGCCGTCACGCTGTCGACCGTTGGCGTGGAAGGTTGAAGAATCCTGGCTGCTCACGGCGCGACCATGCGCGCATTCAGTTTCTCCAAGTGATGTCGCAAGTGATCAAGGTAGTCCGTCACTAGGAACTCAAGGGAACAGGTCGCATACGGTTCGATCGTACACGCGGTCGACATCCGATCATCCGGGATGCGTCGCATCAAGACCGAGATGACACGGTTGTACTGATACCAAAGTTCGACGAGCGACGCCCAATCGTAAGCCTGGTAGTTCGCTGCGATCACCCAATGGCTCTGATCGTACTTCGGAAAAACCAACGCTGACCCATGTTGAGCGCGAACAAACCGCTGGTGATTGTTGCAGGCGGAATCAACCAGATGGCCAATGACTTCGGAGATCGACCATCTGTCGTCCGCTGGTTTCTCGTGGGCGGCATCGGGAGCGATTGAGAGCAGTTTCTCTCGCCAAGACTCAATTTCCTGTTCGACGCCACACGCGGTTTGTTCCTGGATATTCATACGCAACCGTTCCTAAGTGACCGCGAATCGACGTGAAAGCCAGGCAGCTGGGATGAGCAACGCCAAAACAACCAGTCCGGCCCAGGTGTTGAGCGTGGCCAAGGTCAACGCAGCGGAAAGGGGGATGATGGCCTGAATGCCGAACTTGATGGTGAGACCAATGCCTCGGGGCGAGGGAGCACGAATCGCGCGCATCCCTCGTAGCAGCGTCGGAGCCACCATCAACAGGATGGCGATTGGAAACACCGTGCTTGGGTCAACCCGCCACGGCAGGACCCGCCCCGGTTCGAACTGCTTCGCGAGTGATGGAGCCCCTGCCAATGTCGCCATGCCCAACATCATCAACCCAAGGCCCAGCTTGAGATTCCAGCCTTGTTCCACCTCCCGTTCTCGCCGAGCGAACAAGGTGATCCCCGTGATGTAGGTGCCCATCGCAACGGAAACAATAAGGCTCACCACTGGGACGTGACGTACAACCCCCAGGTCAGTCCAGCTTTCACCCGTTCCGGGGTTGAACGCAAGCGCGAGCGAGGCACCCAGCAAGGAACTCAGCGAGCGGCACCCGCCCATGATGGCCGGTGCGATGGCCCACGCTTTCATCGGTCCATCGTAGGCGACGATCGAAAGGATCAACGACGTCACAATAACGGGACACACGCAGGCACGATCCAACGGCATCCCCGATTGGTGCCATGAAAGCCAAGCTGTGGCAAGCGAGGCAAGCCAGGCACTCACAAAGAAGATCCACACAAGGCGTCGCGCCTGTTCCTGACGGATCTGGCCCGTCACCAACGGGCGTGGCCGTTGGTTTTCTCGGTCCTGTGGCAGATCACACAGGTCATTGAGGATCATCCCGGCCCAATACAAGAGCAGCCCCATCGCAATCGCGGCGATGAGTGCTAGCCAGCGGAAAGCACGCAAACCTTCGCGAGCATCCATGATTCCGATGGCGGCATGTGCGACGGCAAAGCCAGCGGTTACGTCAGCAATAAGCGTGAACGAATTCGGAAGGCGTACCAGCGCCGCCCAGCCCGACCACGTCGCGTCGCCTTCATCGTGATGCGTTCCTGTCGTGACCGATTCGTCCACGTCGGTCATCTTCGCAGCGTCCGGCTTTGACGATTGGTTAATTCGATCCCATACCGGTTCAGATACCGATCGGTTTCGTTCACAAAGTCGATGTTCTGATTCTCAAAGCGAAACCGTTCGACGGGAGGCGGATCAATGGGCCGTACCTGATGCAATTCCAGCAGGCTGATCAACTGACGCTCCGGAACCCGCGTGGCCGATTCAGATGGCGTTTCGCTCTCATCGACCTGGTCGTCTTCATTCAAAGGGTCACTGTAGAACTCAATGCGTACCGGCAATCCCCGTCCAAAACGCGTCTCCGGTGTATCTTCTTGCGCGATCGCGATGACCGTCCGTGTCGGACACAGGACGGGCCAAGTGTCGTCGCCCTCAGGGTGAATCCTTCGCCGAGCCAAGACAGTGAGGTCCGCTGTCACGATCCAAACCCGTTGTTCTTGCAGCCGCCCGGTTGCGAGCGACAAACGATTCTGGAATGCGATGTTCTCGATCATCTCGACGAAACCACCCACCCGGACGCTGGGCGGCAGCTTGGCAAACGTGCTGGTCAACACGGGACGGGGCGACGTTTCACCAGCCAGCAAGGGTAGCAAAGGATTGCTGGCCGAAGGCGAAACCCATTGATCCAGCCGCCCGACATCCACCCGTCTCAACTGCAATTGGTCACCAATCTGCTGCCGCGTCCATGCCAGGCGACCGTCACTGATTTGCTGGAGCGCATGCTGGCCGTCACCGTCGAGCATGTTGACTTGCAGATTGAACTGCCCGCTGCCGCGACCCGCCTGTTCATAAGTCCCCTGCCCGACGACTTCGCGACCGCGAAGCCAAACACGCTGCCGCACTTTGCTAGCAAAGGCGTCTCCGATGCTCAGGCGATCAACCATCCCGGCCAAGACGCGCGCGGCTGCCTCCGATGTGTCCTTGTCCGGTGCCTGACAAGAGGCAATGGATGCGTGGCCGAAACAAACGGCTCCGGCGAGCAGAAGCGGGATGGAGACGACGCGCCCCGCACGACCCCAATGTCTCACGCGGAACGGCTGATGCGGTCGGAAAGGACCTGGCCGACAGATCTTCATGGTCCGGTTGTACCGATTTTTCCAAAGATGCGATGCGGTTTGTGCCGATGACCCCGTCTGAGGCTCGACTCTCGTTGTCGGCGGCGCGGTTCGCGAATCCTAGGAACCGTGGGCTGGTGGCGTCCAGCCGAATCAGACCTTGTACACAACGACCCCAGGATGGGAACAGAGATGAAACGAATCGTCACACATTGGGCGCTCTTGGCTGCCGCGGCGATCTTCGCCACCGGATGCGTGCCGGTTCGCCACAATCTGCCACCCGAACAACGGATGATGCAGCCCGGTCCCGGAGTCGGTGGTCCCGGGCCCGGCGTCGTGCCTCCGCCCGCGTTTGCTCCCGCTGGCATGATGGGTGCAATTAGCGGCGGCGCTGCTATGTCCGAAGGGGGACTGATGGAAAGCGGAGCCGCTTCACCCGGCGGCGCGTTCCCCGCCGCAACGGCCAGCATGGTCGCATCGGGCGAAACATCGAAGGGTGACATTCAACAAGTCGGTTTTCGCGAGCTTTTGAGCGGCGGAGCCGGTTGCAATGACTGCGGGAACGGCGGCGGGATCCCCGCCGGCGGCGGCGTGGCCATGATGGGGCCCATCATGCCGCCGATGTCCACCGCACAAGTCACGTTTGCCAGCCCCGACGGGATGCAGGTCCGCTACGACGTCGGTGGAGCTGGCCAGTTTGATAGCGAGCCCCTGGTGGTTCCTGCACGTCAAAACTTCCCGCAAGGTGCTTTGTACCGCCTCAAACTCACCAACATCCCGACACGTCCGGGCGTTGAGCTGTACCCAACGGTGGAACTGGCCTATGCCAACCCGCGTACCGGAGCTTACTTGGCTCATAACGCCGTGCCGATTCAATTCTTGGAGGAGGACTTTGACCAGGTGCTGACGGGCAACTTCGTCACGAAAGTCATCTACCTTCCCGATCCCGACTTCCAGGGGCCTGCGATCGCCGGCATCGACACGCTGGTAAGCACGCGATTGGATCCCAGCATCGATCCCATTGTGGAAGCGGATCGCCGTGGCAGCATCTTGGCCATCATTCGTTTGGGTGACAAAGACATTGAGATGGCCGGAGCGACGGGTGGCTATGCAGGCGCACCGATGATGGGACCGGCCTACGCAGGCATGCCCGCCGCCATCGCACCCGCGATGACAGAAGGCTGTGGATCACCGGCCGGTCCCAATGCGGGCAAGGTTGCCACCCTTCCAAGTCTGCCGGGAATGGTTTCTGGGATGACGGCGCCGCAGTACGGAATGCCCTACACGGGTACACCCATTGGCCTGCCTGGCCCGCCTCACATCCCGCTTGGAGCCCCAGCGGGTTTGAAGCGTCACGTGATCAAAAACCACACGCCCATGCACTTGCCACGACCGGTTGACGAACTTCGCATCGATGTGCGGCAGCAGCCCGGCATGAGCTACCCGAACCCTGTCAGCCGCATCCAGATCACGGAACAGAACATCCACCCGGGTATTCCGAACGGCCGACCTCACTTCGAGAATCAAAGCAAGCGAGTCTACTGATTCGCGGCTTGCATAAGGCGAACCCGACCGTGGACGAGTTTTCGATCCGCGGCCGGGTTTGCTTCGGGAAGGCGGGACGTTCCGCCATCGGATCTTCGTCTTGCGAACCAGTTGGAACGCGAGGCCACGGCCCACTCACTTGGCAATCCCATAAGCGCGGAATGGATCGCATGGATCTTACGATTGCACCGGAGCGATCGACTTGGATGCCAACCGCTCGTGTTGGCATCCCGGTCGCCATGTTATCGATGTGCCTGATGCTATCCGCCTCGTCGGTGATCGCCCAAGGGACGAGCGCAAGCGCGCTGCGTGCTTTGCCTGCTCACAACGGCCATGCGTTGTTCCACGGTCGCATGCCCGCCGGCACCGTTGCCGCCACACGTCAGATGATGGCTTCGCATCCTATGAGGATGCCACACTACCAACCGGTTCGCTTCCAAGGGCCGTCCGGGAGCAAGTTCTCACTCGCCGGACCAGGTGGCTTTGAGGCTTCCGAAGAGGGCTTGATGGCGGGATTGAGAGTCGGGGCCGTTTACCGGTTTCGAATCACCGAGATCCCCGGTGCTCCCGGCACCGAACTGTTCCCCACCATCGAAGTCATTGATCGAACCTACCCGCCCACGGGATTGGAACTGAAATACCCGGTGCCGCTTTCCGTGGATGCGGATGATCTGAATGCCGCCATGTCAGGGCAGTTGGTCACACGCGTGATCTACCTGGAAGACCCACAGACCGCGGTCCCACTGCCGAGCGAGGAAGCGGACACGCCTGTGATCGACCTGCGCCCGCTGGACGACTCGCTTGCCACCGCGGATCGCCTGGGACGCCCCATCGCTATCCTTCGAATCGGCTCGCTCGCCCCGCCCACGGAGCCCGCACTAGCGGCCAGCTTCTTCTTGGGCTATCCCGAATGGGCACCCGTTTTTCAACCGAAACCATGAAGTCACCATCACGTCGAATCGTCTTGTCCAGGGTGATCCTTCTTGTCATCGTCGTGATCCCATCCACGGGTTGCGCTTTACCAGGACTGAGCACGCACTCGGTCGATCAGCCCAGCTCGCCCGCCACGGCAGGTAGAACACAACCGGCGCCTAACGCGAGCATCGCTGCTCCAAACGAATCCAAGATCGCCCCCGAAGTACAGCCGGTGAGCTTCGAATCCGGTGGCCTTCCGGCCAGCACTTGCGTCGCTTGCGAAGGCGGCGCTGGCACATCACGACCCATCGATTCCTGTGGCGCATGTAATGCCGGCTGTGTTGCCTGCACGCCCCCAAGTTCCTGCAGACCGCCGACCTCTCAGTCAGTTTGTCAACCCTTTGTCATGGTCCCGCAGCCACCGCTCCATGACCCGCAAGAGTTTCTCTGCGACGGCGGTGACCACGCACCCGAAGCACGTTTGTCATTGAACGGCCAATTCTTGGGACTGCAGGCGGAAGACACCATCACCCACTACACCACCGAAGCCGGTGATATCGAATTGAGTGCTTCCAATCGCGTCTGTCTCTATGCGCCCCGTTTCGGAAGCGTCCGTCAAATCACGGGGGCCGTGTCAGGTGGCAATGCGATTGGCGTCGTCAAGGTCGATCGTCCCGTTGGCCCCCGTTCGGTTGACTTGGACTTGCCTGGCTTGACGGTCCGCGATTCGCTGGAAGTCGTTCAAACCGATCAAGTGCGTCGTGTGGACGCCATGCGAGATCGCAATCGAGGCGTCCGTTTGGAACGCGTCCAACAACCCCAACTCGCCGCCGACGTCTGGGCTGCACTTGCAAGCATCCGGAACATCGGACTCGGACAGCTGGAGGATGCCGAACTCGCGCTCTTGCAACGGCAGTCATTGGCGGCCGTGGCTTGGTCCATGGATGAAAGCGTGGAAGTGGAGATTCTGGATCTGGCGCCGCCCGTGCTGACTCGGGATCAATCGGTCCAAGAACTTTATGTTTACGACTTCCCAGATGCGGGGCGGCTGAACCTGATGAAGTTCGCCGACAAGCACGACGCCGCGCCGGGGGAAGAAGTCGGGTTCCTACTGCGTCTGCAGAACGTGGGTGATTCCTCCGTTTCCAACATTCGCATCACGGACAACTTGACGACGCGTTTGGCTTACATCGCTGAGTCGCAGGAATGCAGCGTCGACGCTGAGTTCGAGGAATCCAACAACGCTCAAGGATCCAAGCAGCTGACATGGACGCTGCTCGAACCGATGGAAGTCGGCGACGTGGTCACGATTCGCTTCACGACAACGGTTCGCTAAACGGCTGACGGTGTTGAGCTTGGTCGACTTGGGGCACGCCAGCGCTAAAAGGTGTGCCCTTTCTGAGGGCCGTGCTGGGTGAGCGTCAAGATCTCGGGCCCCTCCTCGGTCATCAACACGGAGTGTTCGAACTGCGCTGAAGGACGACCATCTTTGGTTCGCACGGTCCAGCCGTCGCGCTTGTCGCACTTGGTGTAGCGACTCCCAGCATTGATCATCGGCTCCACGGTGAAGCACATGCCTGGAAAGAGTCGATCGATCCGACTCTGGCGGTTTGGGAAGTGGGGGATGGAGGGATCCAAATGAAACTGGCGTCCCAATCCGTGACCAACATACTCGCGCACGACGGTGAAGCCTCGGTTATGGGCTTCCGGGACGACGGTTTCGCCAATCGTGGCGACACGGCACCCAGGGGTCAGTTGGTCAATGGCGAGGTGCATGCAGTCAAACGCACATTGCGCCACCGCACGCTTCTCGTTGTCGACGGGTTCGATCAAAAACGTTTCGCTTTGATCACCGTGCCAACCATCGACCACCGTCGTGATGTCGATGTTGACGATGTCGCCCGGCTTCAGTTCGTACTCGTCCGGGATACCGTGGCAAATCACTTCATTGACGCTTGTGCAGCAACTGCGCGGATACTTCTGGTACCCCAGGGTGGCTGGCCGATGCCCGTGGTCCATCGTCCATTGATGGACGATCTGATCGATTTCATCGGTCGTGATCCCAGCGGTCACCTGGGGACGGATGAAGTCCATCAGCTCCGCGTTAACCCGGCCAGCGCGACGCATCGCATCGCGCTGACTGCGATTCAGAATGAGCTTTCGTTCCTTGGTCAGCATGGATGAGCAGATGGGATGACGCCGCAAGCAAACCGGCGTGGTGAATAGATTGAAAGCGTTGGAATGCAACCAGCGTTGGCGATTGGTAAGGTCTTGGCCCTCCGTCCAAGCCGCCCGATTATAGCAGCAACCGCCACAAAACGCCGCCCGCGGAAACCACGCAAATTGCCACGTTTGCCGACAATTCCGACTTCGAAATCCTCGCCTGATTCGTCTTGGTACAATTCGAGGCATCTGATACTTTTCCGAGCGAGCGGCGTCAGGATGATGCCCAAACACGAAAGAAGTCGATGATCGGAAGGGAGTCCGTCATGGGTAAGACGAAGCAGGCCAGCCAAGTAGATTCGACCGCCAAATCGGCTCACATTCGTTGGATGATTCGGCGAGACATGCCGGCGGTGCTTGGGATTGAGAACGACTGTTTCGAGTTCGCCTGGACCGAAGACGACTTCATTCGGTGTCTGCGACAACGCAATTGCATCGGTATGGTGGCCGAATGTGACGACAAAGTCGTGGGATTCATGATCTATGAGTTGCACAAGAACCGACTGCACATTCTCAATTTCGCGGTCCACAGCGCCTTTCGTCGCTCAAACATCGGCACCACAATGATCAACAAATTGCTCGGCAAGCTCTCGCTGGAACGCCGCAATCGGATCATGCTGGAGGTTCGGGAGACCAATCTCGAGGCGCAGCTGTTCTTTAAATCGGTCGGATTCCGAGCAATTTCAGTTCTCCGTGACTTCTACGACGATACCGTAGAAGACGCCTATCTGATGCAGTTTCGGTATCAACCGAGCGCCGAAGAACTGGCACAACCCCACAATCGTATCTCCAAGCTGGCTGGATAAACGCGTCGGTTTCGAGGAGCTAGGGCAGCGCTTCATCATGAATTTCGAC
>JBCCYK010000004.1:0-81953 GCA_039189905.1 Planctomycetota bacterium | reverse complement strand
GATGAGAACTTCAGCACGCTTCGTCGCACGGCCTTAAGTCTCCTGAAGAACGAGAAGACGGCCAAGTGCGGCGTGAAGAATAAGCGACTGACGGCGGGTTGGGATGACAGCTATATGGAAAAGGTGGTTTTTTCAAGGTGAGACGCGTGCAATCGCCCTGGTCTTGATAGCTCTTTGAACGTGCTGAGTCAGGTGCTCCCACGCATCTTCGATTAGCAAATCTCGGAGCACCGAGTGCCAGGGGGCGACACTTGGTGACACTGGCTGTCAGCTGTCCGCTCCCGGTGTACTCCCAGCTCCCGTGGCTCTTTACCTAACTCTTTTCTCTCAAATGCTTTGCGGCTTTCGGCCTCCGCTCTACGGAACCGAAGGTTAGAGGTTCGAATCCTCTGGGGTGTACTGACCTTGCGACGTTGGTCGAAGACCCACGGCAATCGCATCAAAATTCGCCTGAAACAGGGGAGTTACGGGGCTATTCGCAGGAACACTCCGCGTTTTGGACCTCATCAGCCGAATGGACCTCGTAGCTGTCTGTCTACCACCAGTTCTTCCAGAAAATGATTGCGGAGAGTGAAACACAGCATTTAGTGCGAGGTGTGGCTTTGGGATCGACTCCCCAGGGAAACTCATCAAGAAAAACCATCCTGAACGAGCTGCCTCTTCACAACGATAATCTCATTGCAATTATTGCTTGTAGATTTTGATGCGATCGCCGTGGTCGAAGACCGTGTGGGCTCTGCAAGTCAATCGAGAGCGTCTTTCCGTTTCTCTAAGAAACCAAAGTGGCGCCCTTTGGTGTTGTGGAAACTATAGAGCACCGTGCCTTCGCCTCCTTTGGTTGGTAAGCCGGGTTGCTTAGAACTCATATTCGATCTTGCCTTGACGCTGGCTGCGGCTGATGCGATCCATGCTGTAGAGACCGGCGAGAACGAACTCCACGCACGAGGCTCTTACCGCCTCATTCTCACTTGCATTGACTTCAAAGGCTTTCTCCCACGCCGGCGGGACGTGCTGCAAGCGTTCCGCATACAGCCGACTGGGCAGCAAGTCTCCCACCTCGACTCGGACACCGCCGCGGAAGATCTCCGCGATCTCCGAGAGCCCATGCTCTTCGACGTACTCCGCAAACACCGTTTGAATGGCTTCCGCCACCACGGAGTCGAGGACCTGTTTTTCGCTCATCTGATGTGTGCCCATCAGATCCAGTTCGAGCTTGCCTAACGAGCTGCTGTAGAGGTGGCCTAAGTCGCTGATACGAGGAACCGCTGGTTGTTCCCCATGCAAGATGCCTCGTTGCCGCGCCGATGCCACCAGGGTTCGAAAGTTCGCAAGTGAAAACCTCGCGGAAACTCCGGACGCCTGGTCGATGAACTTGCTCTTCCGAGCTTGGTTCGTGATCTCCTCCAAGACCTGATACATGAAGTAAGGCACGACCACGGGATAACCGCCTTCGAGCGTTTCACCGACTTCTTGTTGCAAGATCTCGATTCCGAGATCGCGCTGTGCCGGGTAGTGCGTCTGAATGATGGTGCCGATGCGATCCTTCAACTGAGGAATCACCTTGCCCGATCGGTTGTAAGTCGATGGGTTGGCCGAAAACAGGATCATCACATCCAAGTCAAAGCGGATGGGATAGCCGCGAATCTGAACGTCTCGTTCTTCCAAGATATTGAACAGGCCAACCTGCACGAGCTCATCCAGTTCGGGCAATTCATTCATCGCGAAGATACCGCGGTGCATTCGAGGAATCAGCCCGAAGGAAAGGGACTCCTCCGCCATCATGCTCACGCCGCCCGTCAGCTTGGCTGGATCAATCTCTCCGATGATATCTGCGAACTTGGTCCCTGGACTCAACCTTTCCGCATAGCGATCATCCCGATGCCACCAGGCGATCTTGACATCCTCGGGTGAGTGCTCGGCAATCAGCCGCTTCCCGAGTGAAGAAATCGGAGCGTGTGGGTCCTCATGGACGGGCAAGTCCGGGTGATCGATGTAGGGAACCCACTCATCCAGGAAACGTGTGAGGAGCCGCATCAGTCGGCTCTTGGCTTGCCCCTTCTCGCCCAGGAACAGCATGTCGTGGCCCGAGAGCAAAGCAAGATTGATCTCAGGGAGCACGGTGTCCTCGTAGCCGACAATCCCTGGGTAAAGGTCACCGCCCTCCGCCAACATGCGAGTGAAGTTCGCCTGAATTTCCTGCTTGACGGTACGACTTTCCCAGCCGCTCGCATTGAGCTCCTGCAGGTTCGTTGGCCCCGGGGCAATCAAGGTGGTCGTCACGACAATCTCCGTTGCTGGTCTAAGCACGCCGCTGGCCATATCCGATGCGTGGGCGGTGTCCCTGCATGTTAGGGCAGCGGCCAGCAGCAAAGCGCGTGAAAAAACCGGCCACGGCCGCCGGACTGGGGGAATCTAACGCGCCCAACCTATGAAACCTAACTTGCCGCCCCGTGGAACGTCGTGAAACTGCGGATCCAGACGAATATTGACAGCCTGCGTCGGCGTTTGATACCGACAACTTGAGCGAATTCCCTGACGCAAGCTTTTTTCCTTGTTCATTTCCACGGCACGATCGCGATTGACCGCTCCTGGTGGCATCTCACCGGGTGCGTTTTGCCTGCGCGCTGACGAACAAGACCCTCGCGAAACGGGCGAGCATTCCGTGGACGTTCGGCGGGCCTACCTGGGGTTGGTTGCCATCCTCTGGCTGGGCACCTTGGGTTGTCGCGGTCGGGCTCAGCAAGATGTCTACCAACAGAAGCTCGTTCAGGAAGTCCGATTGCTGGAGGACGAACTCTATCAGGCAGACTACGAGAACCGCGTTCTGCTGGACAAGTTGCAGCAAGCGAAACGGCACGTCGCCGAGTTCGAAAGCGAGATGGGGAGCGGTGTTAGCCGGAGCCCACGGCCCAAGCGATTCGAGCCTCGCAACAAGAAGGTAGCAGACAGAGTCGACGTGCCGATACCAACTCCCCTCAGCAACGACTCCACCAACTCCGAGCCGCTTGGCGATCCTCCCAAGCCCGAGCCGCTCGATGCAGGCACTGATTCTGCTGGGAGCGGCAGCACCGTGCCCCGCGAACCCGACGATGAGGATCTGATGGACATTCCGGATATCGACGACTTGGTGGATCCTGGAACGTTGGTGCCCTCTGATTCGAATTCGATGCTTCCGCCGCCCCGATCGTCGACTACCCCCGAGTCGTTCCCGGAAACGGTACCCCCCAGCGAACCAATCCCACCCGGCGGACGCGAACTCGAGTTCGAACCCATCGAGAAGGGAATCCCCATCCCGCCTCGTTCGCCGAGTGGCCAACCCGATACCGTGCCGGGGCAAATCACATTGCCACCGGGCTTGGGGATGCTCAGCGGAGATGGAAAGCTGGCCAGCTCCAGCACACGCTTGGTGCTGCGTCCCACTCAGATGGCCATTGACCTGGCCAAGAGCCAAACTCGTTATGCGACGTCGCCTCCTCTGTCGGAGGGATCGGCGGGTCCTGTTGAATCGCAGACATCAGAAACTTCGATCGGTGTCGATTTGCACGTTCGATTCATCGACCAACACGGACGTCCCATCTCCCTGCAGTCCAAGCCGGTGGACCCGCTCGCCGCTTTGTCCAAGTTCAGCCAATCGGACGTTCAGCCTGGTTCCGAAGCCACGCCAGACCGACAACTGCAGATCGCAGTATTTGATCCCGAGAAGCCTGAAAGTGAGCGTCGGCTTGGTCAGTGGGTCTTTGGTCCGGACGAACTGGCAACGTTGCACGGAATCGCGAGAGACACCGAAACTCCGAAAGAGCTGACGGTTCCCATTCGCTGGCAACAAGCGAAACCAAGTGGAAATCGCGTCGTGGTCTTGGCAAAGTTGACTTCCCGAAACACCGATCTCCGGTGCGATGCCGAGATCCCTTTGAAAGCGTCCCCCACATCCATCGGTTGGCGAACCCGAAGTGGCAATCGACGCTAGAAACATCGCGAACGACGTCAAGTCTTTCGGCGTGCTCTGGCAAGCCGCAACTCTCGACGGCGTCTCAATCGAATCAAAACCTGTGAAGTGAGCGAACACCTGAGAAAACGACCAACATGAGCAGTGAACCCGTTCTCGATGCCGTCGACTTGCAGAAAACCTATGGCAGACGACGCGTGGTGGACGGCGTGTCGCTCCAGGTCGGTGAGGCTGAGATCGTGGGCTTGCTTGGCCCGAATGGCGCGGGCAAGTCGACCAGCTTTCGCATGATCTGTGGACTCGTCGCACCGGACCGCGGACGCGTTTACCTGGCCGGTCAAGACGTGACGGACTGGCCGATGTTTCGCAGGGCGCGCGACGGGCACATGGGGTATCTCCCCCAAGAACCGAGCGTCTTCAAGAAGCTCACCGTTGAGCAGAACATTTCATCGCTCTTGGAGTTGCTGGGAGTGGAGCGCAAGCAACGTAAGCAACGTACCAACGAGCTCTTGGAAGAATTCAACATCACGCACATTCGCAAGAGTCGCGCAGCGGGCTTGAGCGGGGGCGAACGACGTCGCCTGGAAATCGCACGATGCCTCGTTTCGCGACCTCGTATCGTGATGCTGGATGAACCCTTCGCGGGGATCGACCCCGTGACCGTGCAGTCCATTCAAACCGTCATCGAACAACTCAGGGCATCGGGCATCAGTGTCCTGATCACGGACCACGCGGCACGGGAGATCTTGGGAACTGTTGATCGATGCTACGTGATCTATCAGGGCCAGGTGTTGATCGACGGCACGCCGGAACAGGTGAAACAGCATCCCAAGGTTCGCGAAGAATACCTGGGCGATCTGGATGCCTTTGAGAGCCCTGCCCAACGCGCTTCCAGCGAGATGTCGAACGAATCGCCGGCTGTTAACCAGGCTCGCTCTATCGTGCGATTGGATGCGTCGCATTCCGAATCTCCTGCGGGAGCGGTCGAGCGTCCGGTAGCCCGCAGGCCATCTCTTCAACGCCCTCGGCGATCAAGCAAGGTGACACGCCCCGTCAGTGACGTTTGAAATGGATTGACCACGGCAACCGCTTGGGGCGTTTGACCGACCACTGAGCATCCCAAACTGGCTGCGCGATGCTGGATGAGACGGGGAATCGTGGCACTCGACGACTTTGGAGCGGGCCGATTAGAATCTGCGGACTTCCGACCAACGCTCTTGTTACCCACGCCCCCACCAAGCCGTGATCGTCATCCTGAACAGCGGTGCCACCGACGAACAAGTCACGCACGTGATGGAGCGCGTCGAAGTCTTGGGATTCAAACCGCATCTGAGTCGCGGGACTTTTCGAACGATCATTGGCATCATCGGGGATGAGGCCGAAATCAATGAGGAGAACTTGAGAGCGATCCCCGGGGTTGCGCAGGTCGTTCGCGTGCTGCCACCTTACAAATTGGCTTCGCTCGAAGCACATCCCGAGCGCAGCATCATCGACGTGTCAGGCGTGAAGATCGGGGGCGGACACTTGGCGATGATTGCCGGCCCCTGCAGCGTTGAAGACCGCGACCGCATGATGCGGATCGGCGAAGCCGTTTGCGAATCCGGTGCCAACTTGTTTCGCGGCGGTGCCTACAAACCACGGACAAGCCCCTATGCGTTTCAAGGCATGGGAGAAGCAGGACTGAAAATTCTTCGCGAGGTCGGTGACACGTTCGGAGTTCCGGTTGTCACCGAGGTCACCGACCCTCGCAATGTCGAGCTCGTTTCGCAGTACGCCGACATGCTTCAGGTCGGTGCTCGCAACATGCAGAACTTTGTTTTGCTGACCGAAGTCGGGCGTTCCATGCGTCCCGTCTTGCTCAAACGCGGCATGAGCGCGACGATTCAAGATCTGCTCATGAGCGCCGAATACATCCTTTCCCAAGGCAACCCCAACGTTGTTCTTTGCGAACGCGGCATCAAGAGTTTCGACCCGTCGACCCGCAATCTTTTTGATGTTGCGGCCGTGCCGGTGGTGCAAGGCTTGACCCACTTGCCGATCATCGTGGACCCGTCTCACGCGACGGGCAAACCACCTCTCATCCCGCCCTGTGCCCTGGCGGGTTTGGCAGCGGGTGCGGATGGCGTCCACATCGAAGTGCACGACTGTCCCGAAGAAGCCAAAAGCGATGGGCCCCAGGCCTTGTTGCCTCATCAGTATCACGAATGTTTGCACCAGATGCGATTGTTGGCGGATGTGATGGGCAAGTCCATCTCGCGTCGCCCGGGTGCTCCCAAATCCATTGAACCGCCAAAGGAGGCGCTCGCATGACTCGTCGAATCATCATTGCTGGCAACTGGAAAATGAACACGCGGGCGGATTCCGCAGCGGAACTTGCCAAGGGTGTCGTTCAAGCGGTGGAAGCCACATCGGGCGATGTGGAGGTCGCGGTCTGCCCACCCCTGGTCTATCTGTCGACCGTCGCCGATGCCGTTGCCGGGTCGCCGGTTGAGTTGGGCGCCCAGAATCTGTACGCCTCCGCCGACGGCGCTTTCACCGGAGAAGTCAATGCGTCGATGCTGACCGACGTGGGTTGCCGCTTCGTCATCCTGGGACACAGCGAACGCCGTCAGTTGATGGGCGAAACCGACGCTGGGGTCGCGGAAAAACTGCACGCCGCGCTAGCCGGCAACCTGGTGCCGATCGTCTGTGTCGGTGAGACGTTGGAGGAACGAGAAGCCGGAACGACCGAGGCGGTCGTCGGCCAGCAAGTGAAGGGCTCCTTAGAAGGACTCGATGAGGCCCGTGCGGCCGGGATCGTGATCGCGTACGAGCCTGTTTGGGCGATCGGGACCGGCAAGACCGCCTCCAAGGAACAAGCCGAGGAAGTCCACGCTTTCATTCGCAATTTGCTGGGCGAGATGTTCTCGCCTGACGTGGCGGAACAAGTACGCATTCAGTATGGCGGCAGCGTCAAACCCGGCAACGCCGTCGAATTGTTGGCCCAACCCAACATTGACGGGGCCTTGGTGGGCGGCGCGAGCCTAAAGGCGGCTGATTTTGTCGCGATTATCGAGGCGGCCCCCGCGATGTCCGCGGAGACCTGAGTTCCCGCACGTGACCCTTCCCAGGGCCTGAGACCTGCCTCCGTCAGGCGTTTCGGCCTTGGCTAGAGGCCCTCGATTCGAGTACAACCTCCCGCTTCTTTCCCGATCACGCCCTCGGGTGCCGGTTTCGTTCCACCCTTCCGCCACACCGTCTGAATTTCGATCATGTTGTCGCTGCCACTCTTCCCGATTGCCGATTTTACCACCGGTCTCCTGGGCTGTTTGATCGCATTCCTTTCCGTCTTCCTGATCATGTTGGTGTTGCTCCAGCGCGGTCGAGGCGGTGGTTTGACGGGAGCTCTTGGTGGACCCGGAGGTCAGAGCGCCTTCGGCAGCAAAGCTGGCGACACCTTCACGCTGATCACGGTGGTTACCGCAACGGTATGGGCTTTTGCGTGTGCGTTCACGATGTGGCTCAACGCCCCGCGAACATCCGACATTTCGCTGACGGATAACGTTTCGCTGACAGTTGGCACGGACGACTCCTCGGACGACGAGTCCAACGGTCTCGACGATTTCATCATTCCAACGGACCTGGAATCGAGTGAAGAAGCATCCGAACCCAGTCTCTCTGCGGGCGGCGAACCCGAGTCCAATTCAGCCGAATCGACCTCTGGAACTGCGGAAAGCGAAGCGTCCAGCGACGCTGACAGCGCGGCTGAAGCGGAATCCTCGGTCGAAGATGTGACGGAAGCGGATACGCCTTCGACTGATACGGAAGAATCCACTCCCGCGGATGCGGCGGCCGACGCATCCGCATCACAACCGTGATCACGCCGGCCGAAGTGGAAACATCGAGTACATGTTCCGCTCAAGATGATGTTCCGCAGTTTGCTTCGCTGCGTAGCATGACCGGTCAGGGACGGGGCGAATCGACCAACGACGCTGGTCGTGTCATGGCTGAGATTCGATCGGTCAATCATCGCGGTCTGAAAATCAACTTGCGGGCGAGCGATTCGCTGTCGTTCTTGGAATCGCAAGTGCAAGCCCTGATCCGCAAGCGCGTCGGCCGGGGCAGCGTCACCGTACAACTCAATCATGTGCGCCCAAACAGCCAATCCGTTCCAACGCTCAATCGTGATGCCCTTGTTTCCGTCGCGACAGAAGTTGCCGAGACAGCAGAACAAGCCGGCTTGAATGCGACCCTCGACCTTAGCGGCCTGCTTCTGGTCCCCGGCGTTTTGCAATCCGAATCCGTGGCGACCGATCGGGACGAGACGCGGGCACTGCTGTCGGAAAGCGTGGACGCGGCTGTCGCGGCGGCCCTGGACCGGTTCCAAGAAATGCGACATCACGAAGCGGTTGCCATGGGAAACGCGCTTGCCTCAGACCTCCTTTCCATCGCGGGGCATCTGTCTCGCATTCAATCGATGACCCATTTGGTTGTCGAACGTTACCGGCAGAAGATTCATCAGCGGGTGGAGTCGTTTCTCCGCGACCACGGCGTTGAAGTACCCGTCGTCGATTTGCTTCGAGAAGTGCAGCTCTTCGCAGATCGCAGCGACGTCAGCGAAGAGATCACGCGGCTTCAAAGTCATCTGGATCTGTTCGAAAAAGAACTGCGTGGCGGTCCCTTGCCCGGTACCAACACGGATTCCGCGGAGGAACAGAACGCGGTCGGCCGTAAGCTAGACTTCATTGTTCAAGAGATGTTTCGTGAGACCAACACGATTGGTAGCAAAGCCGGCGACGCGGACATCTCGCAACACGTCGTTGAGATCAAGTGTGCGATCGAACGCATGCGAGAATTAGTCCAGAACTTAGAATAGCGCCTTCGCGGGTCGCGTGAGCGATCGGCACCAAGCTCCCTTACCCCCCCATCGTCATGGAATCTGTCGAATCACCGCCTTGCGGACGGCTGATCATCATTTCCGGCCCGAGCGGGGCGGGGAAATCGACGGTCGTCCGGGAACTGCTGACTCGCTGCCCGGTGCCCCTCAAACTCAGCGTGTCGGCAACCACCCGCCCTCCGCGCCCCGGCGAAGCCGATGGTCGCGAGTATTTTTTCCTGTCGGAGGACGAGTTCCAGCAGCGACGCGATGCCGGGGATTTCCTAGAAACCAAGCAAGTCTTTTCCATCGGGCATTGGTATGGCACCCTTCGCGAGCAAGTTGCCACTGGTCTTGCGGCGGGCAAGTGGGTAATTTTGGAGATTGACGTCGAAGGTGCGATGAGCATTCTGGATGACCAGCCGCCCGAATTGGTGGAGAGTTGGCGACCGGTCACGCTGTTTGTGCACCCCGGTGGGATGGACGAGTTGGAAAGCCGACTTCGCAGCCGCGGCACCGAGACCGAGGACGCGATCACATCGCGGCTGGAGAGGGCTGCCGCCGAAATGGCCTATCTGCCGCGTTATCGATACGAGATCATCAATCAATCCGTCGACAATGCCGTCACGGAAATCTGTCAAGTTTTGCAGGACCAGAGGGAAACCACCCCGTGCTCGAAGAACTAAAAGAAGAAGAAATCGTCAACAAGCTGGGTGGACGATTCAAGCTCAGCACGCTCATCCAGAAACGATTGGTTCAATTGAATCAGGGCAGTCGTGCCTTGGTGAACGTGGACACCCATAACAAAATGGCCATCGTGCTGCAGGAAATCGTGCAAGACAAAATCACCCTCAACATGGACAACGAGGTGGAGACCATTGAGGATCTGCACACCGTGATCGCTGCGGCAGAAGCACCGGAGCTAGAAGCCGGGGATCTTTGACAGACGGCCTTGTTTGGCAGGCGGGTCTTTCCATGACCCGTCGCGGTGATCAGATGGAACCCAAGGATCAAAACGTCTTGCTGGCCGTTGGCGGCGGAATCGCCGCCTACAAGTCGGCCGATCTCTGTAGCAAACTGGTGCAGAGGGGTCACTCAGTGCAAGTGATCATGACCGCTGCGGCATCGGAGTTCCTTGGACCAGCCACACTTGCCGCCCTGACCGGTCGCCCCGTTGCCCGAGCCATCTTCGACGAGCGATTCCCACTCGGAGCACACATTGAGTTGCCCGCGTGGTCGGATCTGCTTGTCATTGCGCCGACCACCGCCGACCTGCTTGCGAAGTTTGCGAACGGGCTGGCTGACGACCTTCTATCCACCCTTTATCTCCATCACACCGGTCAGGTTCTCTTGGCACCGGCGATGAGTCACGCGATGTGGAGCCATCCGGCTGTGCAGCGAAACTTGGCGACGGTGACGACGGACGGTTGCCACGTGGTCGGGCCAGAACACGGCTGGTTGAGTTGCCGCAAGAAAGGAGAGGGCCGGATGAGTGACCCAGAATCCATCTTAAACCGCATGGAAGAGCTGATCGCGAAATGACCGTTTACGTTTTTGGTCACCGGAACCCTGACACCGATGCGATCTGCAGCGCGATTGCCTACGCCGATTTGTTGAAGCAAACAACCCGTCCGGATGCTGTGGCGGCTTCCTGTGGTGCGCCGAACGAACGAACGGAATTCGCTCTTCGCAAGGCGGGTTTGGCCGCACCACGAATCATCATGGATGTGCGCCCGGAACTCCATGATATTTGCAATCGCGACATCGTGTGCGCCCGATCGCATGAGGCCTTCTACGACGTTTACGAGAAACTGGAGAAGCACAAAGTACGTTCCATCCCGGTACTGAACGAGCAGGATGAACTCGAGGGACTGATCACGCTCCTCGACTTGCTGCAGTTGGTCTTCCAAGGTGGCGTGGACCCGATTCGTTCACGGGAAGTGCGTAGCAATCTCAACAAGATCGTGTCCGTCATCGGCGGCAGTTTTCAGCATGCCGTCGACGAAGACGCCGAGCAGGACTTCCTGGTCACGGTCGGCGCGATGAGTGCCGGCGGATTTCGTGATCGCATGCAAGAGTTTCCACCCGAGAAACTTCTTGTGGTCAGTGGTGATCGACCGACGATCCAGTTGCCAGCACTCGAAATGGGGGTGCGTGCTTTGGTTGTCACCGGCGGCTTTGAACTGAGCAGTGGCCTGCTGGAGCTTGCCCGGATCCATCGGGTGTCGATCATTCAGAGTCCGTACGACACAGCCACGACGGCGATGCGAATCAAGGCGGCTCAGACCATTGACGGTGTGGTTCAACGTGACTTTTTAAAGCTGTCCAGCAAGCTTCCGGTGGCCGCAGCCAAACAACAGATCTTCCGGTCCCCGCAAACCGTCTTCCCGGTCGTCGATGGCGACGAATTGATTGGCGTTCTGAGCAAAAGCGATTTGGTGAACCCACCGCAACCCAAGCTGGTGTTGGTGGATCACAATGAGATCGGACAAGCCGTGCAGGGCGCCGACGAAGCGGATATCGTCGAAGTCTTGGACCACCATCGCTTGGGTGGATCCCTCAAGTCGACAGGCCCGATTCGGTTTCTGATGGATCCGGTCGGTTCGACTTGCACCTTGGTCGCCCGAATGTATCGCGACGCACAGATCGAACCCGACCCCGGCATCGCGCTTTGCATGGCTTCGGGCATCATCAGTGACACGCTCCACCTCCGATCCCCAACAACCACCGACGTGGATCGGGAAATCTTGGATTGGCTGCAATCACACGCAGCCGTTGACTTGGCCCAGTACGCGACCGAATTCTTCCAAGTCGGTTCGGCGCTGCGTTCCTGTGCCGCCACGCAGGTTGTCCGCGAAGACTGCAAGCGATTCGAGGAGAACGGGATTCGATTCTCGATATCGCAGATAGAAGAGATCGGTTTTGATTTGTTCTGGCAACGCAAAGACGAGCTCGCGCAAGCCCTTGCCGAGTTGAGCAAAGAAGACAACCTGGAATTTTCTGCCCTGCTGGTCACCGACATTGCCAGCAACGGGAGTCTGCTCCTCATGAGCAACGAACCTGAGGGGTGGGACGAAATCAACTACCCGATGCTAGACGATCGACTCTATCAGCTGGAGCAAGTGGTCAGTCGTAAGAAGCAGTTGCTTCCGCTGATCAGCAGTCTCCTCGACAACGCACCCGCCCCCGCGTGATGCCGCGTGCGGCGTCAAACTTTCTCGGCGAGCTGCTCAAGCCCAACGGGAATCCTGCCGAAGAATTGGATGTCAGGGATCGTGACGACATTGCAAGCCAGCAAGACCGCAAGCCTTTGCCAGACCGCCGAATCGGCATATTCGGCGTGGCTTGACGCTCTGGTGAGACTGCCGTATTTTGCCTGACCCGAACGAATTTCAGGCGACGTGGCCAAGTGGCTAAGGCGAAGGATTGCAAATCCTTTATTCGTGGGTTCGAATCCCACCGTCGCCTCTCCCGCCCCTATAGCTCAGCTGGCAGAGCAACGGACTCTTAATCCGTGGGTCCTAGGTTCGATCCCTAGTGGGGGCATCGTTACAATCGCGAAACCCGCAGAAACATACGTTTCTGTGGGTTTTTGCGTGTGGGGTTGAGCGTGGTGGCTCATCTGGCATTCGTCGGCAGCCCTGACATCGTGCGTTTGTTGATCGGTGCTGTTGGGTATGCCTCTCGGTTTTGAGAGTTCTCGGTCTGCGCGACGCTTGGTTCCGGCGCGATGAGCATGGGAATGACCGAGCTTGGCGGTCTTTTGCCATAGGGCATGTGGTGGCAGAGCCCGGAAGATTGAATTCGCGATTGCGGTCCCCCCATGCCCTTGTTTCCAAACCGTCCCGTGTTTTGCCGAATTGCCGCGTTCAGCCTCGTCGTCTTGTCACTGACTCTTGTCACATCGACAAGGCCGCTTGTCGCTCAGAGTCGTCACGCGATCGTGATTGGCAACTCGGACTACGAGGGGCACGAATCTCTGCCTAATCCGGGTCGGGATGCGGACCTGATCGAACAGTCCTTGCAGCGACTGGGTTTTCAGGTGACGAAGAAGAAGAACCTGACGAAACGGGAGATGAGCCAAGCCGTCAGTCAGTTCGGACGCGCGCTTCCTTCAAACAGCCTGGCATTCATCTTTTTTGCGGGTCACGGGCTGCAGGTCCATGGCGAGAATTTCCTGGTTCCTGTCGGCGCCGTGCCCGATGAGCCCACGGATGTCGAATTCGAGTGTTACAGCTTGAATCGCGTGATCAACCATCTCAATGATTCAAACGCCAGCTTGAAGGTCATCGCCTTGGACTGTTGTCGTAACAACCCTTTTCAACGCAGCTGGGGATCACGAAGCGCGGCGCGGGGTGGACTGGCTTCAGTCGCTCCGCCAGAAGGCATGCTGATCTCTTTCTCGACCGCGCCGGGAGAGACCGCGCTGGACGGCGACGGCCAAAACTCACCCTATGCCTTTGAACTTGCAAACGCGCTTCGAACACGCCCACATGAAGGCTTGGCGCTTCGCGATGTTTTCTTTCGTGCGAGCCGCAACGTGAAACGTCGTGTCGGTCAAGTGCCATGGGTCAGCATGGAGGGTTCGCTCGAACCGTACTACTTGGTATCCGCGACGCGACCGACCCCCATTCCCACACCAAAAAAGCAGGAAGCAGCGAATGACGTCAACTTCGCTTCGCCGCCCCCGATCCCTGTCCGGAGAACAGGGTTCCTCAACACGGCAGGAATCAAGATGATCTTGATCCCGGCGGGGACGTTTTCCATGGGATCACCCTCCACCAACGCGATCACAGCGACGGACACAAACCCGCGTCATCCCATTTCCATCAGCCGCTCGTTCTACATGGCTGAAACGGAAGTGACGCAGACTCAGTGGCGGTCGGTGATGGGCACCAAACCTTGGGAGGGAAGTGACCGTGTGCTCGAGGGGCCCGAATACCCGGCGACGCATGTGAGCTGGGAGGATGCCGTTCTCTACTGCCAGCGTTTGAGTCTGAAGGAACAACGAACGTATCGCCTGCCCACGGAAGCGGAATGGGAGTACGCCTGCCGCGGCGGTACGGATACCGTCTATTGCTTTGGCGATGAACCATCCGCACTCGCAGACCACGGTTGGTTCCATCAGAACGCGTATGCGGCTGGCGAGAACCACGCACACCGCGTCGCTCAGAAGCGTCCGAATGCGTTTGGGTTGTTCGACATGCACGGAAACGTCTGGGAATGGTGCAGCGACTGGTACAGTCGCGATTTCTACACGAAGTCCCGTTCCATCGATCCATCGGGTCCAAGCTCAGGCGCCTACCGGGTTCTGAGAGGCGGCTGCTGGGGCAACTACGATTGGCTTTGCGGGTCCGCGTCGCGTTACCGCCTGGCACCGAATTCGAAAACGTTCATCCACGGTTTCCGTCCCGTCTGCGTCCAATAACCGTCTGAAAAGGTCACCTCTGGCCGCAGCCTGTCAATCGACACACAGCCGGAAAGTTGTCTACTCCATCCTTCCAAGACGCGGGATGCGAGCTCCGCCGTAGATGGACCATCGCACACCGCTACGTCTCGTGGTGTCGAAGAGATCAACGTCCCACACCAGCTGAGGCGGATACGTTCGTGTGAACTCACGGATGCGAGTGCCACGATTTGGGTCACGATTGCCGCGTGCTCCGAGGACATCGGACCACTTCAAACTACGATCGGTGACAACACCGGCGGTCCCATAAAAGACAAGAACATTGCCCGAATTCGGCATCACATCCGCCTCCCCCATGGCAAAGGTCATCAACGCGTCTTCGCGATAGCCTTCCGATTGCCAGAGTTGCTTGACCGTTCGTTTCTCTTCGTCAATGCGATACTCAACGGCGCGTGTCCAGGTGAGTGCGGGCGGCAATGGCTTTGTCAGCAGAGAATCATCCCGTTCATCATGGAAGAAACCGTTGCCATGCGACCAGTCTCGGGCACTTTCGAAGCCTCGACGAATCCAATACGGTGTGAACGTCTCGTAACCGATGCGATAAGGGTCTAGATGGTCGAGGGCTTTCCACTCCCAGACAACCTGGCCTTCTCGAGTGAACTCGATGATGTGATCGCCCATGACTTTCTCATCATTCCGAGGGGCCGCAGGATCTTGCTCGCTGGTCCACCAGTCCTCGTATTCCCTTAACTCGGTGCCCATCACCAGGATGTTGCCGTTGGACAGTTCGTCGACTTCGTGGTGCATCGTGAGTGTCGGGATGCCAATCCCTTCGCCGGGGCCCTCTGGTCTGTTTGCGGCAAACCACTCACCCAACTTGTTCCCCAGCACGTCAATCTCGGTCACGCGGTTGTCGGTCGTGACGAACAAAAACGTGCCTCGGCGTGTGGGCTCGACGTCACTGATCCGCGCATCGGAGTAGTAACTCCAGACAATCTCCCCAGCGTCATCCAAGGCCGCCAACAATCCAAAGGTGCCGCCAAACCCTGGGTAAGGATCTTGTGCGACCTGCCATATTTCATTCCGACAACGGGAAGCCCCTTAGCCGCATCGTCTTCCTCCGAGTAGTTCAGCTTCCACACCCGGGACTCGTCCGAGACGGTGATCGTTGTGCTCACGGGTTCACTCGCAGTGAACGACACTATCGCACTCAGAGGAACGCTCGGATTCGGGTTTGGCGCGATCGCGGGCGTTTCAACAAACGAGGGCTCTGCCATGGCATTCGCAGTCGGTATCGCCAGCAATGCCACGGCCACGAGCCTCAGAAGCATTTCTCTTCTTTCGATCATCTCATCTCTCCCGGCTGATCCGTAGGATTGGTTTCACCGACGCATCTTTTGTCGCAAACATTCATGCTTCCAGGTTGCCTTCCACACGAGCGTTCAAGTTGGGCGATTCTTGAAGCTCCAGACCGCCCTCCAGAATGTTGGCCTGCATCAAGAGACTGCCTTCTGTCGCATCCACGAGAACGGCGGGACCCGTGTGGGATCGAATCGTGTTTCCTTGGAGATTGATTCGGTCACCCCCGGAGATTTGGATGGCCGGTCCCCGAAAGTCAGCGTGGGGACGCTCCAAGCGGCAACCCTGCAAGACGACATCTTTGGCCGACCCAACGAACAGGCCCGGATAGGCATTGGATGCCATCTCCACAGCACTTGCCAACAGAGTCGAGGCGCCCTCTTCCAAACGAATGCAACTGCCATGGCTCCAATTGCTACCGCCGGTGATCGTGACGCGGTGATCCCCGCGGAGCTCAATGCCCGTGTTGCAGAAGTCGCTTAGACAGTTGCTCAAGTATCCGGTAAACACGCCGGCCAGCGGACCATCCACCTCGCTTTCGGTGAAGAGGAATCCTTCGTTGGCGCCGAATGCGAAGCAATCGGTGATACGGATGCCGTCACCCCGTTGAAAATGGAACGCGGTGCCCTCCGCGAGAAATGTGCTGCTCGTGGAGGGTGGTGTCCACACTTCGACATTGCGAAACAAACAGACATCGGCCGCACCTGTGAAATGAACACCCGTCTTATGTGCGGCGGACACAAACACGTTCTCAACGACGGTGCGACCCGGGTTGGTGTGCACCGCCTGCGTATCAATGCCAACCCAGGGGTTGGTGATCTTGACGCAGCGCACCGTTGCCCCGGTTTCCCCCAGACGGATCGCGGATGGACGCTGGATCGGACTTCTCGGGTCTGGATTCGGGTAGCGGACTTCGATGCCAGCGATGGACCCGCCCGCTTCGGTCGTGAGCGCCGGAGAATCCATGTTCTCGGGAAGCAGCACGGGTAGTGAAACCACGTCGGCTACCCAACTCCCCCATGGATTGCCGACGAGGCCTTGCGGAGGGACCGACAGCGGGCGAGACAATCGATAGCGTCCGTCTGGCACCAAGACGGGACACCGGGTCACGCGCCCCTGATCGATCGCGCGCAGGAAAGATTCCGAGTCATCCGCTTGCGCGTCGCCTTTTGCGCCGAAATCCCTCACGTTGACAAACCGTCCGTTCGCTTCTAGCGTCGGTTCCGCGTCGGCGCGTTCATTGGAACTGAGAAGCCATGCGCCCACCCCGGCCCCCGTCAATAAGTCGCGCCGATCTTGCAATCGCGTTCTTGAATCCATGAATCCCATTCAATTTAACGGCGTGAATAATGAATGCCTCCTCGGACGGCCCTAACAGACCATACCAGGGAGAGACCTCATAAAGGTCTGGTTTGCTTGAGATTGTGGGCCAAGGCAGCAGTCGGTCTGAGATATTCCCAACTAGAGACTGGACATGTCCGAGCGAATCAAGGTCTTGTTCGTCTGCAGCAAAAACCAATGGCGTAGCCCAACGGCGGAAGCAATCTACCGTGATGATCCGCGAGTCGGTGTTCGGTCTCGAGGAACGGCGAATGCAGCCCGACGGACCGTTCGAGCCGTTGACCTGGCGTGGGCAGATTTGGTTCTCATGATGGAGAACAGACATCGTCGTCGACTACTCGCAATGTTTCCTCGCGAAACTCAATTCCTGCAGATCGAAGTTTTGCACATTCGTGATCACTACCAGTTCATGGATCCTGAACTTGTCGAGATGATTCGGACCGCCGCGGAGCCAATCATTGATGGGCTGAGAGTTCAACAGTCTACCGAGGAGAGCTGATGTCGGGATTGCGTTTTGGAGAAGGCGATTTTGTCATGTGCAACCTTGGACCAAGTGGCTGGAAGCTTGGTCGGATCATCGCGTTGCACTACCGGGAAAGCGATTGGCCGACCGGAAAAGACGCCCCCTATCAAGTCACGATCGAAGAGGATCACGGGCTCATCTATGTTCCGGAGGATGATGACCGCTACTGTCGCGAACCAACGCGTGAGGACTTGAGAATCGCGCGCTGCCTGGACGCCCTCGCTAAACACCCTGTGAAACAGGAGGCGGTTGCGAATCCCAAAACGGCTGGGCTTGGTGCTGGGCTCGGGCAACAGCCTGTTATCGCAAGCCTCGGATGTACAAATGAAGTCAAGCGAAGTTACCGCGCTGGCCATCGTGATGGGCAGTGTCATGGCTGCGACTGCTGTCCCAGAAACTGGTCGAGCGTCGAGCTTTATAGCGAGCACTACCGATGCGCGGAAAGAAACGGTCTTAAGGTCAAGCACCATGCGGTCGACCTCGGCAGGATCCAAGTTGGCGACTCAATCCAACTCGCTGATGCTAAGAGCCTGCCGAGTCAAGATGGATTCATGCAGTCTCCAACGTTGGTTCGCCTCCCGCCAGGCATCTCGTTCCACGATGACGGAAGGCTCACCGGCGAAGTGCGATTCGATCCACATCGAGACGCCACGTACAAGGTCCAGTTTGTTGCCGTGAGCACAGCCGACTGGGACGATCCAGCGGTGGGCCTTGTTCGCTTAGAGATCACTTTTGCGGTGGAGGGCAATCATCCGCCGAGTGGGTTTGACGTTGCTAAGTTCGAACAGGATCAGCAACGTGCAAACGCGATTGCCAGCAAGATTTATCGTGACCTTGGATATACATGGGAGCAGTGGGAGCGCGGAGAACTCGACAATCTTGAAACTTGCGAGCAGATGTGTGCGGATCTTGGCCGACTGAGGGATCTGCTCGAACAGCACCCGCGGCTTGATGGGGGAAGATGGTGGGCTCAGCTTGGAGGCTATCACATGAACGTGCACAAGCTGCTCGAGAACACACTGTTCGAATGCGAGCTCTATCTTGGCCACGCCCTCACGTTTGGCGATTCCGAAGTCCGTTGGCTGGCAGAACAGAACCTTGAGGGCTGTTACCAAAAACGTCTTCTGGAGGCGGCACGGTTCCTGTGGATCGATGGTCTGGAGCAGATGATGCGTGGCGAGTGGGCGTCAGCCGCAGAAACGCTGAGTCTCGCGGCCGCGAAGCGAGAGGGCTGGGGTTGGGCGGTGAACTTCGGCGACATCTGGTTTAGCGAATCGGCCGCGTGGCTGGTGCAGGGCGCCATGCTCGTGGATCGCAACTCGAACGACGATGCCGAAGGTGCAAAATTGATCGACGAGGCGGAGCGGTTGTTGAAACGGGGTGTCGCGAGGACCGCCACGGCTGACTACTTCGGGCCGGAGGGGCATCCTTGGGCCACCGAGATTGGAGAGGCTCTCGCATCGTATCGGAAGCTAAGGGACACGCGCGCGGACACAAGTGAATGGCTCAGGGCCTTTCAATTGCGGACGACTTATTGGTGTGCGCAAGCACTCGGTGGCGCGGCGCCATTCCCTCCGCCCGTTCGACCACGGAGAGAAGATGCTTCCGCTCTGGTGCAGCGGATAGTCGGGCTCAATCCGTGAACACGACGGACGCATGAACTGCGGTAACAAGCGAGTCAGCGAAGACCGCCTTCGTGGTTAGCGTGTTCATTGGAACTGAGTAGCCATGCACTCACCCCGGCCCCCGTCAACAAGTGGCGCCGGTCTTGCAATCGCGTTCTTGTCTCCATGGTTATCATCCAAAAAAACGGGATGGAAAGCTTCGGTCATCAAGTGGAAAACAATTCCGTTGCAGTGAGTATCGTTTCAACCGGGCGAAGGATGTTTCACATCGACGTGGGGCTTCAAAACGTCGTGGTGTTTCCTAGCCCTTGAGATGCGTGGGGGCGGCATTGGAAGGGATACTGGTACTCCGTCCATCTTTAATGTTGGGGTTCCTTAGATAAGCCGAAGGGCGTCAGCCCCGGTTATCGCGGTAGGAACCGGGGCTAACGCCGCTCGGCTAATCCTAAGATCAAAATTAGACGGAGCACCAGGTTGGGGTTCATGCCATGATTTCTTGCAAGACCCGAGCTTCCTCAACGCCCGTGAGTCGCTGGTCCAGTCCCTGGAAGCGGTACGCGAATCGTCGGTGATCGATGCCAAGCAGGTGCAACAAGGTGGCGTGGAAATCTCGCACGTGAACGGGTTGTTCGACTGCCGCGTAACCCAAGTCATCCGTGCTTCCATAGGACGTGCCTCCTTGAACTGCCCCACCTGACAAGACGAGGGAGAATCCTTTGATGTGGTGATCACGCCCCGTTCCTTGAGCCATGGGTGTGCGACCAAACTCACCACCCCAAACGATCAGGGTATCCTCATAAAGGCCGCTTTGCTTGAGATCACGGATCAAGGCGGCGGTGGCTCGATCAACTTCCCGCGCCGTGACTTCCATTGATTTCTTGATGTTGCCGTGATGATCCCACGCGCGATGGTAGACCTGCACGAAACGGACACCTCGCTCCAATAGTCTTCTTGCCAGCAAACAATTCGAGGCAAAGGTCCCATCGGCACCTTCGGTTCCATAGGCCTCCATCGTCTGCTTGGAAACCCCTTCGAGAGACGTCAACTCGGGCACACTTGTCTGCATGCGAAACGCCATTTCGTACTGCTGGATGCGTGTGGCGATCTCGGGATCATCCACCGCATCGTCAAACCCACGATTGAGCTGGTTCACGGTGTCCACCAAGCGGCGCTGCTGTTCCGCGGACACCCCGGCTGGGCGATTGAGATAAAGAACAGGAGCACCTTGCGATTGAAACTGAACGCCCTGAAATCGAGATGGAAGAAAACCGCTGCTCCATTGCCTTGCAGCGATGGGCTGTGCCTGGCCGCCCTTGCCAACACTCGTCAGAACAACGTAGCCGGGCAGATCGTCGCACTCTTGTCCCAGGCCATAGAGCATCCATGACCCCATGCTGGGCCGGCCCGCCTGAGATGATCCCGTATTGAAGAGTGTGTGCGCGGGGTCATGATTGATTTGATCCGTGTGCATCGACCGTATGATGCACAGATCGTCCGCGATGGAACCAATCTGCGGGAAGAGGGAGCAGATCCGCTGGCCACTCTCGCCAAAACTGGCAAAGTCAAATTGAGGGGCAAAACAATTCAGAGGTTTGCCCTGTAGCTGGGCCACCTGCTGCCCTTTCGTCATCGACTCGGGCATCGGTTTGCCATGCTGGTCTCTAAGCGTTGGCTTCTCATCAAAGGTTTCCAGATGAGACGGCCCGCCCGCCATGCAAAGATGCAACACGCGTTTCACACGCGGTGAATGATGCAAGGGAGAAACAACACCCTCATTCAATTTGCTGGAAGATGCCTCAGCGGACAGCATTGTCAGCGCCGCGGCCGGCCCAATGCCAAGTCCGGTTTGCCGCAAAAAGCTGCGTCTGTTCCACGTCGCGGTTTGACTCGCGAGAGACAGTTTTCCCATGCGAGCGATCCTCAATAACGGGTGATCGATTCGTGTAGATTCAGGATGGCGCGAGCCACGCTCGTCCACGCTGCGAGTTCCGCTGACGCGGCGCCGTCGGGCAGTGGGGTTGCACCAATCGACAGCAACTTCTCGATGTCTTCCGGGCTCGCTCGGTAGTGTTCAAGACCCTTGTTGTAGAGTGCTTCAAACAACGGGATCTCGTCGGCTCGAGGTTCACGCATCAACGCCCGCTGCATCACCCAGTGCAGTCTCTCCCGGAACGCTGAGGTTTGG
Organism: Planctomycetota bacterium; assembly: GCA_039189905.1. Taxonomy (GTDB): domain Bacteria; phylum Planctomycetota; class Planctomycetia; order Pirellulales; family Pirellulaceae; genus Rhodopirellula. The sequence continues at coordinate 60,712 of JBCCYK010000004.1, read as the reverse complement.
ACACCCATGGCTGCCGACGCCAAACTGCGGGCCGCCTCAACGAACGTGGGATCATTCAGAAGAACCAGCGATTGCAACGGTGTATTGGATCGCGAACGCTGTGCCGTGCACTCTTCTCTTGGTGGCGCATCGAACGCGAGCAAACTTGGATGCAAGAACGTTCGCTGCCAGTGGGTGTAGAGCCCGCGACGGAATTGACTGGGACCGCGATCGTGCTCGTAGCTGCGGCGGGGGAAGTTCAACTGCGACCAATAACCGGCGGGCTGATAGGGTTTGGCACTGACCCCACCGATCTGCCGATGCAGCAGGCCGCTGACCGCCAGGGCGTTGTCGCGGACCATCTCCGCCTCCAGTCGCCAACGCGACTGCCGCGCGTACAGCCGATTGTAAGGGTCGACGCTCACCAGCGTCTCCGGAGCCCTCGAGGATTGGCGGTACGTTTCCGAACTGACGATCAAACGCAGCATGTGTTTGACGTCCCAACCACTGTCGATGAACTCCATCGCGAGCCAATCCAACAACTCGGGGTGCGTTGGTGGTTCTCCTTGCGAACCCAGGTCATCCACATTGCGAGCGAGTCCGCTGCCAAACATCAGCATCCAAAGCCGGTTCACGAACGTTCGTGCAACAAGCGGGTTGTCGCGGGAGGTCAGCCAGTGTGCCAGGTCAAGGCGTGTCAGCCTCTGGCTGCTGTCCCGGTTTGCCTGAGGAAGGAACCCGGGAAAGGCGGGCACCATCACATCGCCCGAATCATCCATCCAATCACCGCGTGGTAGCACGCGAATCGTTCGGGGGTCGGTGGCCGTCGTCGCGAGCGTTGTCACGATCGACGCTTGCAACTCTTTCTTTTGCTTCCGCAGTCGAGCAAGCTCGTCGCGCACCCCCTGCAGAAGCGGCGTTGCGTTTCGAAAGGCCTCGTTGATTTGCTGGTTTTGCGAGCCATCACGCTCTTCCTCTGAAAGCTTTACGAGGCTCCAAACATGGTCCGGGACGTTCCCAGAAACCAGTCCGGTTTCGGCTTCATTCGAGACCGCAAGCCGAAACCGACCCAAGTTGTGACCTGAGCCGTGACTCTGCCTGAGGCGGATTTCAAATGAGGTTCCGTCCAGTGGTCCTTCACCGGGCGCCGCGTCACGGGGCGACAACCGACCGACTAGCACAAGCTGTGAAGGTTGACCGGCGCGAGGCAGGATGGCCCAACCGTGCTTGTGGCCGTTGATCACGTATTCGGGGGCATGATGGACCTGACTGTGCGATGCACGCGCGGACTGCCAGGTCACCCGCCGCTCATCAATCGACATTTCGACAGCGTGCAGGACGAGATTCCCGTTACTCGCCCGTCCGGGTCCGCTTCGTGGAAGCGACTTATCTGGCAACAACTCGATACGCAGCACAATCAGACCATCCACCGATAGCGGCGACGCGTCGCCTTCAAGAAACTGCCCGCGCACGAGATAGCCGTCTGTCTCGGGATTGGGTCCGCTGGCGAGAACCGAATGATCGTCAAGAACCCCGAGTGTTGCGCCGTTCTGAGACTCCACGGAGGTCGGTTGGAGCCAAGTCCAACGCTCGGAATCGGACCGAAGTTCTCTTTCCCATTCCACTCGAGCCGCGACCAGCTCAGGGGTGTCCGCCTGAAATTCTTTCTCCGTTGCTTCGAGTGCCCGCGTCAACGCGTCCAGACGCTGCGTCTGCTCTGGGGTTGGCACGGGCAGCTTCTCGATATGAACAGCGCTCTTGACGATGCCTTGCTCTTTGATGTCTGCGAAGAACGCGGCGAAGTGGTAGAAATCTTCCGCCGTGAATGGATCGAACTTGTGGTCATGGCATTCCGCACAGCCAATGGTGGTTCCCAACCAAACGGCGCCCGTCGTGCGCACCCGGTCCGCTGAGTACTTTGCCAAGTACTCCTTTGGCTGGACGCCCCCTTCGCCCGAGGCCCGGTTCAACCGGTTGTACGTGGAGGCAACTCGTTGCCAAAGGGTCGCGTCGGGCAAGAGATCACCGGCGAGTTGCTCCGTCGTGAACTGATCAAAGGGCTTGTTCTCATTGAATGCCTTGATGACGTAGTCACGATAGGGCGAGACGCTTCGAGGTTGGTCTCCGTGATAGCCAAGTGAGTCGGCGTAACGCACCAAATCCAACCAGTACATCGCCATCCGCTCGCCAAAGTGCGGGGACTTGAGGAGGTGTTCCACGAAGTCCGCATAGGCACGTTGTGATGGCCGCGCAGCGTAGTCTTCGACCTGCTTCGGGTCTGGTGGCAACCCCGTCAAGTCAAATGCGAGCCGCCGCACGAGAGTGCGCACGTCAGCGGCTTCCGTCGGAACGATTCCTTCATCCGCCAACTTCTTTCGGATGAAGGCGTCGATCGCACTGCGTGGCCCTGACATTCCCGTGCCCGGAACTCGCGCGCCCATGCGCGGAACTTGCGGGCGTAAGAGCTTCGTGAATGCCCAATGCCGCTGGTACTCGGCCCCCTGATCAATCCACCGCCGCAGCAGTTCGATCTCGGCTTGGGACAGTGGTTCCCCGTGCTCCTGTGGCGGCATGACTTCCAACTCATCATGCGACTCAATCCGGCGAATTAACTCGCTTTTTTCGGAACGCCCCGCAACGATGGCCCCGCCATCCAGGCTGGTGGCTGCCTGTCGATCATCCAGCCGCAAGCCGGCTGCGCGCGATCCTTCATCTGGGCCGTGACACGCAAAGCATCGATTCGACAGGATCGGCCGGACGTCCCGATTGAATTCAATGGGCTGGTCCGCCAAGGCTTGCGAACCAAGCAGGAGGGGGCATGCGAGGACGAGCTTGCGGATCATCGCGACAATTGTTTCATCATCTTGATACGACTATTTCAATGAAATAGGATACGTGTGTCAAATCGGGAATTCAAGCATGTCGACGCGTTCGCATTCGCGAAGAACTTCCCGGACTCGCTTTGGGCATTTTGGGACAACCCTGGACGGAGAGCTCTTGGTGGCGGCAACGGTGAAAGATGTGGCACGCGTCGCCGACGTTTCGATTGGAACCGTCAGTCGTGTGCTCAGTGGCGAACCCAACGTAACGGAAGAGACAGCACTGCGTGTTCGGCAAGCGGTCGACCAGCTCGGTTACTCGCGGTTGCGCAAGCGCAAGTTGGCTTCCGACATCCTCAGTTTATCGCGAAAGAACATCGCCATGCTGTTGTTGGGCATGGATCGATCGCTTGCAAGTTTGCCATCGGTTGCCTGCGGGATTCACGGTGCCGAGTCCGCTTTGTCGGCCTCGGGCGCGAACGTCTTGCTTTCCGATTTGCCTCGCGTCGACGAAGTCCCCAAGGCCATTGCCAGCCAAAACATCCATGGCTTGCTTGCCAAAGGAGCCTTGCAAGGCCCCCTTGTCGAATCCGCGAATCCGGACCTAATCCGCCGACTTCGCCACATCCCGACGGTTTGGTTTTTGGGAAGGCCTCAGCAGGCAGACTGGGGAGATGCCGTCGGTTCGGACGATGCCGAGGCAGGACGCTTGGCTGCTGAACATTTCCTCCGCCTCGGCCATCGACGTCTGGCAGTCATAGACCCCAAGCCCGGGCATGTGGCGATGGACGGGCGGTGTGCCAGCTTCGTCTGGCATGTGAATCGTGAAGGTGCCAAGGTCGAGACCATCCTTGGAAAAGCGTCCGACTGGTCCTTGCCGCTGCAAACCGTCAAGGACATCGAGTTGGTCGACACCTTGGTTGGGAGGCTTATCAAACTGAGAAGCAAGCCCACGGGCGTGTTTTGCCCGGCGGATGGCATCACCGCGATGGTTTATCGCGCCTGTGTGCGCCGCGGCATCAAGATTGGAACTGATCTGAGCTTGATCTCCTGCAACAACGAGCTGCCTTTGCTAGCGGGACTGTACCCCGAGGTCACCACGGTCGACATCGGTGCGGAGCAGATCGGTCGTCAGGCGGTCGAGCAGTTGATTTGGCGTTTAACGCACCCCGATTCACCGTCGGTGAATGTGTCGGTGCAACCACGATTGGTGGAGGGAATGTCCGTTGCGACGCTGTAACTCATTGGCCCTGGCCTTCGCGTTTGGGAATCTCCTGGCGGCGGCCACGGTCGTTGGCGAAGACGACTTGCCGCTGGTCCCCAACGGCTTCACCGTCGATGTGGTGGCCAGGGAACCGATGGTCAGCAATCCGTGTGTGATGGCCTTTGATCACTTGGGACGCCTATGCGTTGCGCAAGGTCCGCAGTGGCGGGCCCCAACGCCCGAAACGCCAGGCGACCGCGTCGATGTCTTGATCGATCGCGATGGCGATGGAATTGCGGATGAGATCAAGACCTTTGCGGAAGGCTTCAACAGCGTCCAAGGTATCGCTTGGCATGAAGGCGATCTTTGGGTTGCGAACGCCCCTGATCTGACTGTTGTGCGCGATACCGACGGCGATGATGAAGCCGATGTGTACATCAAGGTCTACACGGGACTTGGAAACCTGGAGCACTCGCTTCACGGTTTGAACTTCGGACCGGATGGCAAGCTCTACATGTCCAAAGGCAATTCCAAGGGATACAACCGTCTTGATCAACTCGCCCCAAAAGCATTTCGAGACCTCTGGGGTCTGGCATCGCCGGAAGGAGCGCCGGATTACACCGAAGTCACGGCCAACACGAAAGACACGTATCGACGCGCCTACCACACGCCGCAAGATGACTGGGGGCAACAGGGCGGGATCCTACGTTGTGACCCGTATGCTGAAGCGAACGACAAGCAATCTCTCCAAGAGATGGGACGCAATCTGGAAATCGTCGCGCGTGGTTTTCGCAATCCCTGGGACATTTGTTTCGATGACGGTTTCGACTGGCTCGGGACCGACAACGACCAAATCGACGGTGACAAGGTGTTCGCTCCCTTCCACGGAGCCCACTTTGGATGGGGACACCCGTGGAGCTTCGATTGGAAAGGCATCCATCATCTGCCAACCATTCCCATCAGCATGCCACTCTACGAGGGCTCGGGTGCGGGGCTGATCTATTACGACGCAAAACACTTTCCCGCTGAATATCGCGGTTCGTTATTCGTCAACGACTGGATGCGACGTGAAGTCTATCATTTCAAACCCGAATGGCAGGGAGCCTTCCGACGCCACGAAGGCGGTGGCTTTCCGTCAACATTTGTCCACGCGGGGGGCGGTCGTTCGCTACCTGCTAGTTCCGGGCGCGTTTTTGAGCCCACGGACGTGGAAGTCGGTCCTGACGGCGCGCTCTACATCCTCAGTTGGGGTCATGCCTATGGCGCGACTGTGGAAGACGGGGAGCAGGTTGACGCCGGACGCGTTTACCGCATCCGTCATACCGAAACCGATCTGCTCCCGTGGGACGAAGGCGACCGCAACAAAGCCCCTTCGGATTGGTCTTTTGCGCGGCTGCTGACCGATTTGGGGAGCAGCGTGCCGGCATGGCGTGTGGCCGCGCAAAACGAACTCCTTCGGCGCGGCGAATCTAGCACGGCTTTCCTTCGCGAGACTTTTCTACGTGAGGACCGGGAGACCTTATCAAAAGCTCAGCAGACATGGGGTCTCTGGACGCTCGGACGACTCTCCATCCGTGCTCTGCTGGAAGTCGCGTCGGAGCTTCGGGACGCAACGAATGTCCATATTCAGACGCTCCGGGTTTTATCGCAAGAAGATCCCGCGGCGCTGGACACGTTTTTGGATTGGCAGTCCGATCACGCGCGAGTCCGCCATGAAACCGTGCAGGCCGCTTGGCAAACGCGTCGCTCGGACCTGGCGAATGAACTCACCGAACTCGCCGCGCGGGAGACGGACCGAGTGGTGTTCTATGCGGCGTGGAATGCGTTGGGTGATCTGCTTGCCGTCGACGAATTGAAAACGCTCCTGAGCGACGCACGCCCACGCGTCCGGCTGGCTGCCTTGTTGGCTCTGTTCTTGGAAGATCGTTTGACGACGGAGGAAGCCTTGGCACTTCGCATCGACGATGACCCGGAAGTGGCCAAACTCGTCGAGATGTGGCTCCAGAAGACTGGCAACGGAACTCCGCTCATCACGCTTTCACCACCGCCGGGAGAATACACCCAAGCCACCGCCGTTTCCGTGCGGTCGGCGCTTCCAAACAGTGTCGTGACGTACACGACCGACGGCTCCGTCCCGGCGATGACGAGCGATCGCGTTAAGGGACCGATCACTCTTGAGACGGATACATCGCTGCGTTTGGGTGTCTTCCAAAACTACACGCAAGCCGGCGCGACGACCGACGCCGAATACCGCATCCGGCCTGCCAAAGCCTATCAGCACCGGGCATTCCTCACCGATTTGGTCGCTGACAGCGGGCGCCCCTACGAGTTTGACTGGTCTGGCTTGACCACGGGCAAACGACTCTACACCGATCGCGATTACCGCATTCTGGATGTCCCGCCCGAACTCGCAGGGCTCCCATTCTTGCGAACGGCGAACAACGATGACCGCCGCCTGGTGTCGCGATTGCTCTCTTTCCAAAGTCAGTCCGACGTGACCTTGCTCATAGGCGTTGATGCCCGAAGTGCTCAACCACTGGATTGGATGAAGGTGGGTGAGGCGGATGGCTACCAGGAGACGGGCCTTCAGATTGTCACAGATGATCCAACGTTGATCATCTACGCGAAGCAATATGCGGCGGGAGAGATCGCTCTGGGCCCAAACTTGAACCAGATCGATGATTCACCTCGCGGCAACTACATCGTCCTATTCAAACGAGACCTTCTTTCGCCAGAAGCCGATCGTGATCGCGTTACCTTGGAATCAGCACTGGCCGCGATGCCGGACGCGGATCCGGAACGAGGCCGGGAGCTCTTTCTGCATCCCCGTGGCGCGGGATGTTTCAAATGTCATCAGATGAACGGGATCGGCCAGGTGCTTGGCCCAGACTTGTCGGACATTGGCAATCGAGTCAGACAGCCGACCGTCTTGATCGAGTCTATCATTCATCCCAGCAAGGTGATTACCGAAGGCTTTGCACAGCAGAATGTGCTGACGATCGATGGCCGCATTGTGTCTGGATCCGTACTCGAGGAGACCGGGCGTTTTATCAAGCTGGCGAGTAGCGATGGAACCATGACGACCATCCAGAAGGGTGATATCGAAGAACGCGTTGGCACGAAGACCTCACCGATGCCAGACGGTTTTGCGGGGATGATGACGTCTCAGCAGGTTGCCGATTTGACTGCGTGGCTGATGTCACAGAAGGTCTATGGGGACCGAGACGGATTCTGGTTTCAGGACGCGGACAACGAATTGAACATTCACTTCGGCCCGCAACGCATCGCCACTTATCTGAAGCGTCACCCGAAGTTGACCCGACGTGCACTGGTGAACGTCAGGACTGCCAGTGGGATTCCCGTCACGAGGAACTTCCCGCCACGAAAGCCGGAGGACATCGATCCCGGTTACCGTGCGGAACACGGTATCATCCACCCGGTCATGCATCCGGGTATCTGGCTTGGCTTCGGCGATGTGAATGGAAACGACTACTGGCGTTTGCAGTCAGAGGTGGCGTTCGACGGGTTTGCGCAGCCGCTGTTGGGGGAACGCAACCACGGAAGCTTCATGGCCGTGAATCACTACTTGAGTGAAAATCGTCAGCAGTTGGTCTGTCGCGAAACGACTCGGTACCACTTTGAACGTGTCCCGGAAGGAATCCTTCTGAGAATCGAAGCGGAGTATCAATCTGACGATCAAAGCTTTTACTTTGGCGACCAGGAGGAATCCGGTTTGGCCGTTCGGGTTGCTTCACCCATTCGGGTGCAGGGCGGCAACGGCACCATCCTGAATTCGCATGGCGATCGAAACGGCGCCGAGGTCTGGGGCAAAGAAGCCCAATGGTTTGACTACGCTGGAACGATCGGTGGACGTGAGGTCGGCATCATGGTCGTTTCTGACCCAAACAATTCGCGTCCCTCCTGGCTCCATGCGCGTGACTACGGTGTCGTCGTGACAAATCCATTTCCCAAGCAACCAAGAGAACGACGTGAGCCATATGTGAAAACTCATATCGCAAAGGGCGAACCGTTCGAGCTCGCGTACGCCGTTCTGATCTATGATCAGCCAGTCAATCGTCCTATGAATCGAGAAGAGGTGGCAGCGGCACTTCTTTCGACCTTTGTTGATGGCGAACCACGTTAACCGTTTCACCCGAACTTCGATGCTCGTTTGACTTGTCGCCGAAGATGAATCGCAATCGCCTGCAACAGAATGCCCCAGGAAACCCTTTTGGTTGGCGTGTCTTATGGATGTCCTCCGTCGCTTCGTGTTGCATCCTGACTGCCTCTCAGGCAGAAGAACGCGTTTTGCACGAGGCGTTGCCAGTCCAGTACAACCGAGACATCCGCCCCATTTTCGCAGATCTGTGTTTTGCTTGTCATGGTGCCGATGAAGAGACCCGCGAGGCGGGGCTGCGGCTTGACGATCCGGTCAATGCACGCGAGATGTCCGCGATTGTCCCCGGTGACGCGGATGCGAGCGAGATCCTGGTGCGAATCCTCTCGGAGGACCCCGACCTGGTGATGCCGCCGCCGGAAGCGAAGAAGACCGTCAGTCAGAAACAAATCGACACGCTGGTTGACTGGATTCGCCAAGGAGCCAAGTACGAACGCCATTGGTCACTGGAGCTGCCTCAGGTGGCGGAAGTCGAGCAAGCGGATGCAGCGTGGAGAAAGAATGAGATCGACGACTACGTGGCGCAGGGCTTAGCAGGTTTAAAGCTGGAACCGGCAGAAGAGGCAACACCCTCGGTACTCTTTCGCCGCTTGCATTTGGACATCACCGGCTTGCCACCATCGCCCGAAGACCAAGCCGCTTTTCTCCGCGACTATGCCCAGGCGAAATCGCCTCAGCACCAAGAGCAGTCCTACGATGCTTGGATCGATCGGCTCATGAACCGACCTGCCTGGGGTGAACATCGAGCGCGGTACTGGCTCGACGCAGCCAGGTACGGGGACACGCATGGTCTCCACATGGACAACTATCGCGAGATGTGGCCCTACCGTGACTGGGTGATCCGAGCGTTCAATGAGAACCAACCGTTTGATCAATTCATGGTTGAGCAGATTGCGGGAGATCTCTTGGAAGATCCCACCGAATCGCAACTGATCGCGACGGGCTTTCAACGCTGCAACATCACCACCAGTGAAGGCGGCACGATCGATGAGGAGACTTTGGCGATCTACGCCGCTGACCGAGTACAAACCTTTGGTTGGGTTTTCCTTGGCCTGACCACAAACTGCGCGCAGTGCCACGATCACAAATTTGACCCGATCACGATGAAGGACTACTACTCGCTGGCGGCATTCTTTCGCAACACGACGGAGAAAGCGAAGGATGGGAATCGGAAACAGGGAGCGGGAGCTGTTCTGATTCTCCCCACACCGGGTGATCGACCACGCTGGGAGGCACTCCCGGACGAGATCGAAGCGGCCAAACGAGCACGCGACGCATACCGCAAAACCATCCCGACCAAGGTCGATCAATGGCTCACTTCCGTTTCCCCCCAAGAACTTCGAGAGTCGGTCTCGGATGAAGGCCTGGTGTTACACGCGGCAATGAACGAGGGGAGCGGTCGGGACCTGTCCATTCGCGGGGAACTGACGGCCACGCTTCATAATCCCGTTGATCTCACGTGGGATAAAGCGGGCGAACGTCCCGCCGCGCCGGTGATCCAGAAAGACGCGCCGATTCAATTGGGTTCATTTGGCAGGTTCGAGAAGACGGATGCCTTTTCGGCTTCTGCTTGGATTCGCGTGCCGGAGGGTGGCAGCGGAGGCATCCTTGCCAAGATGGATTCTCCAAACGCGTACCGTGGCTGGGATCTGTTCTTGCAGGGTCAGTCACTGGCAGTGCACCTGATCGACCAGTGGCCTGGCAATGCGATCAAGGTGTCAACGACAAAGTCGGTCATGAAGCCCGGTCAGTGGCAGCATGTCGCGTTCAGCTATGACGGATCCACCAAGATCGAGGGCGTTAAACTGTATGTCGATGGCGCGGAAGCGGCGCTTCGCACTGACAAGAACACCCTTCAAGCAGACGCGACCTTCCTGACGGATGTTCCCCTGCAAATCGGGGCTCGCGAAGCGAACCCGACGGTCGAAGGCCTTTCCGTTGCTGACTTTCGGCTCTATCGACGAACGCTTTCAGGCGACGAGGTCAAGAACTTGTCGCAGGTCGACCGGGTTGCCCGCATCATTGAACGCGCGGGCAAGGCTGAGGCGGTTTCTGGTTCCGAGACGAAACCAGGGGTGCCGGTCATTGAAGCCAAGAAAGACCGAGACTTCGTTGAATCCTACTACCTCTCGTTCATCGACAAAGGGTTGAAACCGTTAGAGCAGCGAATAGCGGCACTCGAAGGTGAAAAACGCACCATTCAGTCGCGTAGCCCCATCACACACATTCAAGAGGAGAAGAAAACACCCGCGATGGCTCATCTGTTGATGCGCGGCCAGTACGACCAAAAGGGCGACGAGGTTGCGGCGGCCACGCCATCATCGCTTCATCCGATGGGGGAGGATCTTCCGAAAAACCGACTTGGACTGGCCAGATGGTTGATCGATCCGGCCAATCCATTGACGGCCCGCGTGACCGTGAATCGCTTTTGGCAAGAAGTGTTTGGGCAAGGCTTGGTACCAACCACGGAGGATTTTGGCGTGACGGGAATGTTGCCATGCAACCCGCAACTGCTCGACTATCTCTCAGTTGACTTTGCAGAGCATGGCTGGGATGTGCGACGCTTCTTCAAACGTGTGTTCCAGAGTGCCAGCTATCGCCAGTCATCAGCGAGCTCACCACGCAAGTTGCGACTCGACCGGGACAACGCCCTGTTGTCGCGTGGCCCACGTTTCCGCATGGATGCGGAGATGATTCGTGACGGTACTCTCGCGGCCAGCGGATTGCTATCGAGGAAGATGTTTGGTCCGGCACACGACCGTATCAACCGGGCGACATTTGGAATGTTGTTGGACTGCGTCAGAGCGACACCCGCAACTACACGCAGGATAGCGGGGAGAACCTGTATCGCCGAACCATTTACAGCTTTTGGAAACGGATGGCCCCGCCGCCGAACATGGAAGCTCTGAATGCGCCCAGCCGCGAAGTTTGCGTGGTGCGTCGTGAACGCACCAACACGCCCCTGCAAGCCTTGGTCACGCTTAACGATCCGCAGTTCGTGGAAGCGGCACGTCACTTGGCAACGGAGGCCATCGAGCAAACAGGCAACGACTCCGAAGCCACCTTGCAGGTCATTGCATCGCGCGTCCTTTGCCGCGAACTCACAACGGCAGAAGCCGCGATCCTGATCGATAGCTGGGATGAGTTCCTGGACTACTACCAAGAGAACCCTCAAGCCGCGTCCCAGCTTCTGGAAGTGGGTGAGAGTGAGGCCCGCTTGGAGCTGTCACCCACCTTGGCGGCCTGGACTCTGGTTTGTAACCAAGTCATGAACCTCGACGAGGCGGTGTGCAAATGAACCCGATTCCATCTCGCCGACAGTTTTTTACCGGTGGCGGCCACCTGCTCGGTGGCGCGGCTCTCGCTTCGTTGCTCGGCGACACGGCATCTGCATCTGCGGGGAATCGCGAGGGCGCTGTCCCAACTCACTTTGCGCCGAGAGCCAAACGCGTCATCTACTTGCACATGGTGGGCGGTCCATCGCAGATGGATCTGTTTGATTACAAACCCCAGATGGCGGACTGGTACGACAAGGATCTGCCCGAGTCGATTCGCAACGGCCAGCGATTAACCACGATGACCAGCGGTCAATCGCGTTTTCCGATCTCGCCGACCAAGTACAGGTTTGAACAGACCGGCGAATGTGGCATGTGGATGAACACGGAGCTGCTTCCCAACCTGGCGACAAAGGCAGACGAGATCTGTTGGATGCGATCGCTGCATACAGAAGCAATCAACCATGAGCCGGCCATCACCGCCATGCAAACCGGCAATCAGGTGACGGGGCGCCCCTGTCTTGGATCATGGGCGTCCTACGGACTCGGCTCCACGAATGAAAACCTACCCGCCTTCGTGGTCTTGGTCGCGATCCCCAGCAATCGAGAACAGGAGCAAGCGATCTCAGCGAAACTGTGGAGTGCGGGCTATCTGCCAGGTGAACATGCCGGCGTTTCCTTCCGCAGCAAAGGCGACCCGATCCTGTTCATCAACAACCCACCGGGGGTGCCTGACGCGCTGCGTCGTCGGTCGATCGAGAAACTGAACGAGATCAACCAGCTGAACTTTGAACGCTATGGCGATCCGGAAACCCAAACGCGAATCCGGCAGTATGAGATGGCGTTTCGCATGCAGGCAAGCGTGCCCGAGTTAACAGACGTCGCTTCCGAATCGGAACACACGTTCGAACTTTATGGAGACGAAGCGAAGACGCCGGGGACCTTCGCCAACACGGCCCTGATGGCTCGCCGGCTTGCTGAGCGAGGCGTTCGGTTTGTGCAGGTCTACCACAACAATTGGGACCACCATGGAAACATTACTAAACGCATGCCAAGTCAGTGCAAGGATATCGATCGTCCCTGCTATGCCTTGCTGGAAGATCTCAAACAACGGGGCATGCTGGAAGACACCCTTGTGATCTGGGGAGGTGAATTCGGGCGCACGATCTACACACAGGGCAAGCTGTCACGCGACAATTACGGTCGCGACCATCACCCGCGGTGCTTCACGATGTGGATGGCAGGGGGAGGTGCTCGCGGTGGAGCGATCTACGGAGAGACGGATGAGTTCAGTTACAACATTGTGAAAGATCCCATCCATATCCGTGACTATCACGCAACCGTGCTGCAGCTCCTTGGCTATGATCACGAACGATTCACCTACAAGTTTCAAGGTCTCGATCAACGGCTGACCGGGGTTGAGCCCGCACACGTGATTGAGGACTTGATCGTGTAAGCCCGACCGTTGCTTGGCGATGGGGAAGCGTCATCAGGAACAACGAGCAGCAAGCCGTCGCCTATCACAACGCCTCGATCACGATGGCTCGCTATTCTGCCGTCGTATCTCGCAACGATTGCCGGATACGTTGGCGAGCCGTTTCGCTCAGGTGATGCTCCGGAACGGATTCCGCGGCTTGCACCGAAGCATCGGCCGGTGCCGGCGACAGTGCTCGCGTGGCCTTACGGACCAAATGCATCTCGCGTAGCGCTGGCGGACAGGACTTGCAGGCAAGAAAGTGGCCTCGCAACGCCAGTCGTTCCGCCAGGCTTAGCTTGCGATCCATGGAGTCTGACATCAATAGAGAAGCTTCGCTGCATGGCAGCGTGAGGATCTTCTTAACGGCAGACAGCGTCGCTCTCACAAAGTCATTCCGACTGAAACCAATTTTGATTGAGGCATTCGCGCAATGCTTGGCGACAACGGTGCAAACGCATGGACAAAGTGGACGCGTTGATCCCAAGCAACTCGCGAATCTCACCTGGAGCGTACTGGTTCATCTCACGCAACACAAACACATCGGCCAATTTATCGGGCAGTTTTGAGAGACATTGCTCAAATGTCGCCTGAAATTCGGCGCTCTGACAGATTCTCGCGGGGTCGTCATCCCACCGACGCCCCGTCGTGTCCGAGTCGACATCGCTTGGGCACGTCACTGGACTCGAACCGAAAGTCGTGCGCTGCGTGTGACGAAAGTGATCGGCAATCTTGCGGCGAAGGATCGCGAACAACCAAGTCGACGTGGAAGCCTGCCGGCGAAAAGCGTCCTGGCACTTGATGGCCGCCAAGAGGGTTTCTTGGACCAGGTCCTCCGAGACATCGCGGCGTCCCGTTCGGCGCACCGCAAACTGAAAGAGGGCGTCGCCGTAGAGATCAAGCCATTCCTCGGCCGATGCCACTCGCGATCCGGCAGACGGATTGTTCTCAGACGATGCATCCGGCAGGGACACAACTTCATCGTCACCCTGTGAATCACAAGGCCCAATGGAAGGTCTGAAATCCATGTTTGGGTGAGCTGGGAGAAATTTCTGAAAAGGAAGTGAAATCTGGATCGCCTCAGCGACCAACCCCGTGAACGACTAACGGCTCCACTTCCCTCAATGCTCGATCAGCGGCGGCATCCGCCGGATCGGGCGTTGAATCTGCTTCGCCCAACATGGATTTCAAGGTCTCAAATGATTCTTCCTGTCTTTCGCCCACGTCGAGAACCGCATTCCCGCTCAACTCGTGCCGCGTCCAAACAAAGAGGTCGCGGTGATCGTCGTCGTGCTCGGCGATCGCAATCGCGACGTCTGGAACTCCAGTCCTTGGAACGTCGGCGTTTGCTCGCGTCCGACGTGCTTCAAATCAATATTGAGCACTTGGCCGACCCCGGCGGACTGGCAGCCACTCCGTTTTGGGTTGCCGCCCATGACGGAACGTTTGAAATCGGACGATCGGGTGAGGCTGCTTCTGACTTTCCGGGCCTGGAAGCGCTCGCCGAGGATGGGGATGTCAGCGGCGTTGTCGCTCGGTTCGCATCCGATGGCGTTGGCAATGACGCGGTGATCACCGCACCCGATGGCTTTTTGGGGGCTCCGGTCTTTGAAGCCGGTGAAACGGTGACGGAGACTCTGACCGTGGACGACACCGAGGTCGCGCGTTACTTCAGCTACGCTTCGATGGTGATTCCCTCCAACGACGCCTTCATCGCCAACCTGAATTCCACGGCCATCGAGTTATACGACGAAACCGGTGCCTTCCTTGGACCGCGAACAATCACGATCTACGGCGATCGCGTCTGGGATGCCGGTACCGAAGTGAACGACCCCGCAGGCGGCGCCGCGTTTAGCACGGAAGGTGGCACGTCGACGGATGAGAACGGTGTCATCATGCTTCATGCCGGTCTGGATGACTTCGTGGGCACAGGCCTGCCAACGGGCAGCGATCTGGAGAAGGCGTTCTCGGAGAACACCCCGATCGCCCGGATCACGATTTCGCAGAACAGTGCCCCGTCGAACCCCATCGACGCGAAAGGACCAAGGGTCTCGGCCGAGTTGCTTGCGTTGGAGCAACGCGCGGACACGCACACGGTGACCGTCACGTACAGCGACCCGTCCGGGATCGACCCAGGCAGCATCACCACGGATAACCTTCAAATCACCGGGCCGCTGTTAACTCGCCTGGAAATCTTGTCCGTCACGACCGATGCGGCTCCCGGGACCACACCCAACGAGGTCACCGCCGTCTATGAAGTCAGCCCGACTTCGGGCTCCTTCACCGCTTTAGACAACGGTTTTTATCAAGTGGAGTTGCTTGCCAACCAAGTTTCCGACACGCTGGGTCAGGCCGCAGAAGCCGTCATCCTGGGCGATCTCGAAGTCAATGCACCAACACGTCTCTATGTCCAGTATGAAAACCTGGCCGACTTGGGAGGCCTGTCACAAACCCCGGTCTGGTTTGGTGTCCACGAAGGGAACTTCGAAGTCGCACGAGGCGGTCGCCCGGCGTCCGAGTTCCCCGGCTTGGAACTGATCGCGGAAGAAGGGGATGTTTCGGAGCTTGTCACTCGCTTCCAGTCCGAGTCCAACGGCTCCGGAACCCTCTTGACGGCACCCGACGGGTTCGCAGGAGCACCGGTCTTTGAGCCGGGTGAGGTGGTCACGTCCTTCCTGGATGTAAACGGTCCTGATAGCAATCGTTTCCTCAGCTTCGCGTCGATGGTGATTCCTTCCAACGACGCCTTCATTGCCAATCTTGATCCACGGGCTTACGAACTCTTTGATGCCGCCGGCAACTTCAACGGCGCTCGCACGATCACGATTTATGGACAAGACATCTGGGACGCAGGGACCGAGGTGAATGACCCCAACGGAGGCGCCGCCTTCAGCACGGAGGGTGGGACCAGCACCGATGAATCCGGTGTGATCCACCGTCACGAGGGATTGGATGATTTCATTGGCACCGGACTTCCCACGGGAGAGACCTTGGGAACCGCGTTCACCGGCATGACGCCGATCGGTCGCATCACCATCTCTATGGCGGACCCGCCTCTGGTTGCCGCCGACAATTCCGGGCCAAACGCGACGGTGGATGTGGCCGATCTGAATGATCCGACCCAATCCACGCACGAGATCCGAGTCACCTACAGCGACGCAAGTGGTGTCGATCTCAACAGCATCGACGTCGAAGACGTCCGGATCTTGGGAACCAATGGCGAACAGCTGGACATCATCTCAGCGACCGTGGAACAGACTTCCGGGGCCAGCAACCGCGTTGTGACCGCTGTGTATGAGGTCATGGGTCGTGATGGCGAAGCACTCGACATCTTTGATAACGGCTTGTACTTCGTCGAGCTGCAAGCCGGCAAGGTGAACGACGGCTTTGGAAATGACGCAACAGCCTCGTCGCTGGGCTCGTTTGAAATTTTACTGCCCGTTCAGTTGGAAATCTCGATTGAGAACCTAGCGGTTGAGGGTGGTTTGGCTCAGACACCGTTTTGGTTGGGCATCCATGACGGCAACTTTGAAGTCGCACGGGCCGGTCGTTCGGCGGCTGACTTCCCGGGTTTGGAAGCGATCGCTGAGGAAGGGGATGCCAGTGAATTGATCGCTCATTTCGCTGCAACCTCGGATGGGTTCGACACCCTGATCACCGCACCCGATGGTTTTGCCGGGGCACCCGTGTTTGAACCGGGTGAGCAAGCGACCGGTTCTCTCAACGTGTTTGCGACCAATGAGTACCGATATCTGAGTTTCGCGAGCATGGTCATCCCGTCCAACGATGCCTTCCTGGCGAATCTCAACCCACGTGCCTACGAGATCTTCGACGCGAACGGCTTCTTCCTCGGCGAACAGACAATCACACTCACGGGCCGCGACGTTTGGGATGCGGGAACCGAGGTGAATCAGGCAGGTGCCGGCGCTGCGTTCTCGGCGCTTGGGGGCGACGGGATTGACGAAGGGGGTGTCATCCGCCGACACGACGGTCTGGATGAATTCATTGGAACAGGCTTGCCGACGGGCGAAGACCTTTTGTTCGCGTTTGACCCGTCCACCCCTTTAGCACGCATCACGGTTTCGTTGGTCGGCGGCACCAGCAATCCGGTTGACGAATCGGGCCCAACAGCCCAGGCCGACACGATCCGCGTGGAAACAGCGGGAACGGACACGATTGATGTCACCGTGACCTACACGGATCCAAGCGGCGTGGATTTGACAACGATCGGCGTCGATGACTTGGCCATCATCGGTCCGCTGGGTACCGAGCTCTCGGTGATCGATGCCGTCGTGGATCCAACAGCAGCCAACGGCGCTCAAACCGTTGACGTGACCTACGTCGTCACCACCAATGATGGTCCGTTCACAGCCCGTGACAACGGGGACTATGCCGTTCAGGTCGTTGATGACGCCGTGGAAGACACCCTGGGTCAAGGCACGGAGACCGATGTGATCGGTGGGATCACGGTGGATGTGGGTGTGCGTTTGGAAGTTGAAATCACCTCGTTAACGCCCCTCGGTGGACTCGCGCAGACGCCCTTCTGGATTGGTTTTCACGAAGGCGGTTTCGAAGTCGCGCGGGGCGGCGTTTCTGCCGACCTCTTCGGCGGTTTGGAGCTGATCGCGGAGGAAGGTGATGCCAGCGAGTTGGCCGCACGGTTCGCCGCCGAGTCAGGTGGCGTCGATACCGTCATCACCTCACCCGCTGGGTTTGCGGGCGCTCCGGTGTTTGAACCCGGTGAAACGGCCAGTGGTGTGATCACGGTCGACGACAGCCAGCTGAATCGCTACTTCAGCTTCGCCAGCATGATCATCCCATCCAACGATGCATTTGTGGCCAATCGCAACGCACGCCAGTATGAACTGTTTGATTCCCTGGGCAACTTCCAAGGTGCTCGCCGTATCACGCTGTATGGACGCGACATCTTAGATGCGGGCACGGAAGCAAACGTCGTTGGGGGAGGGGCCGCGTTTTCAACGGAAGGCGGGGCCTCGGTCGATGAAGATAATGTGATTCGACGTCATCCCGGACTGGACGATTTCATTGGAACGGGATTACCGACCGGCGAGAACTTGCAGTCTGCGTTCGGATTGGATGATGCCATCGCTGAGATCACCATTCGTTTGGTGGATCCCGAGGCCGAGGTCTGCAGCGGTGTTCACGGGGCTTGTTCCGTGCGAAGCGTCAGCTTGCAGAATGCGGCACTGACCTCAGATGTGAACCGCGATGGCCGTGTTTCGGCGCTCGATGCCCTGCTTGTGATCAATTTCCTCAATGAGTTCGGCAGCGTTGAGACCATCGCGGATGAGGCCCAGGCCACGGGGCTGAGTCTCGACGTCGGTGACGACGGTTTGGTGAGCGCCCGAGACGCGCTGTTGGTCATCAATGAATTGAATCTCATCGCGCAATCAAGGTCTCAACCCGAAGCGGAGCCCGTCGACGCCGTCTTTGCGACACTTGGCGGGCTCGACGAGGATGCCGACGACGATGAGACCACGGATCGTGTCGCGGGTCAGCTCTTCTGAGCTGTTTGGGTTGGATCCGAGCAAGATGCACTTTCGTGGTTCACCATGGGAACCACGAAAGCGGGAGTGCCGCGATCAACCCAGCAAACGTTTGAGCGTCTCGCTTAGCTCGGTGACGCTGCCCTCGCTCTGCTTCACGATGTCGGCAATTTCACCGGCAGCCGCTGAGGACCGGACGCTCAGTTCCTTGACTTCCGTCGCAACCACATTGAATCCGCGTCCCGCTTCGCCGGCGCGAGCGGCTTCGATGGTCGCGTTGAGTGCCAGCAGCTTCGTCTGGTCGGAAATGTCGTCAATGGTCGATACCGCGTTGTGGATGCGTTGACTGGAATCAATCGCTTTCTTAAGAGCACGATCCGTTTCCTCAGCAACCGCGCGTTGGCGTGCGGTCGCGTCGACGGCGAACATCACATACTTAACGATCTGACCATCGATGTCGCGAATCGATGAGATCACCGCATCCAGGGTTACCGTTTCACCACTTGATGTCGGCCAACGTAGAGGTGTCTTTGCCGAGTCTTCTTTGATGAGTTGGTCTCGCGTCGACTGGTCGAGGAGCGAATCGAGGCCACAACTCTGCTCGAACCCGGGCAGCTCGCCCATGATCGAACGGAGCAAACTGTTACAATCGGTCAGTGAACCGTCAGCGGACCACTCAGCGATCGCACCACACTGGCCGATCGCTTCCAGACGCGTTAGGAACTCAAGGGATTGGAGCTTCGTGTCATTGATGTTCGCCTGAATCGAGATGAAACGTCGTAGCTGTCCACTCTCATCAAAGACCGGGTTGATCGCCAGTGAGATCCAATAGGGTTCCCCGTCCCGTGTGTAGTTCAGGATCTCGTCGTAGAAAGGCTCGCGACGCTTCAGATGCGAGCGGATCCGCTCAACGGTTGCGGGGTCCGTGTGGGGACCTTGCAGGAGTCTGCCCGGTTTTTTCCCGAGGGCTTCCTGCGCCGAATGGCCAGTCAATCGAGTGAATCCGGGATTCGTGTACTCGATCAACCCATTCTGGTCCGTGATGATGACGGAGTTGTCCGTTTCATTGGCGACGAGCGACAAAAGTTGAAACTGTTCTTTTTGCCTGACCTGGTCAGTGATGTCGGTCGCAAACTTGACAACTTTAACGGGCTTGCCATTCGAGTCCAGGATCGGGTTGTAGCTGGCCTCAATCCAAATTTCCGACCCGTCCTTCGCGAAACGTTTGAATTGATCACTACGGTAATTGCCCTCGCTGAGACCCTGCCAGAATTCCTTGTACTCGGGAGTCTGCACGTAGGCAGCGTCGCAAAAGATCCGGTGATGCTGCCCAACGATTTCATTGAGTTGGTAGCCCACCGCGGACAAGAAATTCTCGTTCGCCGTGAGAATGTTCCCGTTGAGATCAAATTCAATGACCGCCTGTGAGCGACTCAGTGCGTTAACCTTGCCTTCAAACTCAGCGGTTCGCATCCTTTGCGCGGTGATGTCCGTCGCGAATTTGACGACGCCGGTGACGCGGCCACGCTGATCGTAGATGGGGTTGTAGGAGCCATGAATCCAGATCTCGCGTCCCCCTTTTGCGATCCTGCGGAACTCGCTGCAGGTTGGCTCGCCGGACGCCAAACGCGTCCACAGCTGCCGATATTCATCGGAAGCCGCATAGTCGGGGTCACAGAAGATCCGGTGATGCTTCCCTTGGATTTCATCCAAGCGGTAGCCCGTCGCAGCCAAGAAGTTCTCGTTTGCATCCACGATGGTTCCATCGGGAAGAAACTCAATGACGGCTGAAACGCGTTGAATGGCGTTGAAATAGGCGGCGTGTTTTTTGCCCGTGTTTGACATGGTGCCCCTGTACAATCGAGTAGCGAGTGCTGAAGCATTCGTCCTGATCACGGAGGAGGTCCGGGGCGCGCTGACTTTCCAGATCAAGAGCGACGTCCGACCGAGACTTTATGTCAGTTATTCAGGTCAGGAGGATATTTTCACGGGTAACACGCGGCCAGACTCAGCAAGAACCACCATCGCAACAGTTGCCCGCCATTGGGAGAGCTTTGGGCGATGCGGGTACTTCACAGTGCTGTCCAACTTTCGGCTGCGTCGACAGGATTGCGAATTGATCGCGAAGCGAAGCGCGATTGGCACCCGCAATCTGCTCCTCCGCACAAACCTCACCACGTGTGTAGGCGATTCCCGCGTCATCAACCACGACCTTGAAGGGTCCCGAGTAGACATAACGCTCGCCGCCAGCGCAGCATCCCGATTCGTTGGTGGCGTCGTCCGATTCAGGACGAAACGCCTGCACGGTTACCGATCGAAACTCGATACCCTCGACTGTCTGCCAAGGTTCGGATTGAACGGACAGTAACCGGATGTCTTCCAGCCCAGCGTCTTCAAATGCTTGGAGAAAATCGGAAAGCGTCAAAGCCCCGGATAGGCACCCACTCCAAAGCTCCGCGTCCTGTTGCAGTTCCAGTGGCACCTCTTGATCGGAGACGATGTCGCTGATCACGGCACGGCCCCCCAGCTTGAGGACGCGAAAAAGCTCCTCGAAAAGGATCGGCTTCTCCTCCGCTGCAACCAGATTCAGAACACAGTTGCTGACGACGACATCGATCGTTTCATCCGCAATCATGGGCTGCTCAGACCGCATCTGATTGAGGAAGGCCTCCAAATCACGCAGGCTCTCTTCGTTCGACACCGGGTTGTCACGCAAGAAGCGGTCCACGGCATCGCGATCAATTGCCAAGTCTTGGATCTTCCCCTTGCAGAAGTGCACGTTGTCAAACCCCGTGGTTTCCGCCACGACGGGTGCACTGTCGCGTGCCAATTTCAGCATGTCATCATTCATATCCACGCCGATGACCGTGCCTTCGGCGCCCACCACCTGAGACGCGATGAAGCAAATTTTCCCGCCACCGCTACCGAGATCCAGGACGGTTTCGCCTGGCAACACGTGCTTCGAGGGGTCACCGCAACCATAGTCTCGATCGATCACCTCTTTGGGGATGGCCGCTAAATAGGTGGCGTCGTAGTCGACAGGACAGCACAGGGCCTCTTCCCGCTGCTGCGCGGCTTTGCCGTAACGGTCGCGGACGGCGGCATCGGTATCCAGCACGCTCATGATGGGCCTCAATGGTTTTCTAGATCATCTGATGTTTGAGAGCCGCCTCGAAGGCCGCTTCGTAGTGTTCGATTCGTGTCGGTGGCAATTGTTGTTCCGGCCACCAAACCGCCACAACATCAAAACGACACGCGGCGCCGATGATGTGATTTCGCTTGAGATATCGCAAGGCGGCTCGCGTCAAACGCTTCTGTTTTTCCTCATTGACCCGTTCGGCCGGGTGACCGGGCTTGGTGGAAGCCAGCGTCTTGACTTCCACAAAGATCACCAGGCGGTCTTTCGGACAGACTGCGATCAGATCAATTTCGCCCGCCTTGTCTGACTCGCTCTCGGCAAGGATACGGAGCCCCTTTTTGCGAAGGTGTCGGGCGGCCGCCTGTTCGCCGCGTTTCCCGAGAGAAGCGTCGGGATCAACGCACCCATAGCGCCGTTGGTCCACCCACTGACGAAGCCTAGCAACGAGAGAGTGGCGAAAAAGGGTCAGGTACCAATGGCCGGAACGGCCCTCGAGGTGCTTCGCACCATTGGTACCTGACCCTTTTTCGCCTGCCGAATCGATTGATACCCCGTGCCTAGGGTTTGGGCACATGTCGATACTGGCCTCGGTGGGCTTGCGCGATGCGCCGCATGCGACTCTCGCCTTCGCGAGAGTGATAACTGATGGTGTGGATGATACTGATGGGGTCGTCATCCCCAAACAGGTTGCTGATTCGGTTCTCCTCTTGGAGCAGAACTTCGATGTCCGGGGGAAACTCTCCATCCGACAACAGAAAAATGACGTCCGGGCGAAGCTTCAACGCAAAGCGAAGCGCATCGTAGGGTGCAAGGCCTCGGTCCATGGAGATTCCCATGGCCCAGTTCTTGAGGCGTTGCTTGTTTTCAAGTGTCGCGTTGACGCTGCCGGATTCGTCCACGGAAGGATCGCTGATCCGCATGTAGTCGCTTTCGGCATCAAAAAACACAACGTAGAAGCGCTGTTTGTCGCTAAGCATCTGGATCGACTGAAAAAGCGCATTGCGAGCGGAAACAAAGGCGTCGCCCATGCTGCCGGAACTGTCGACCAAGTAAACGAAGTGATTCCCACCCCCTTCCACGCCACAGAATTCCATCGATTGATCGCTCGTTGATGACAGTGCCTTCATTGCGGACGAAGAAGCACTCGCGAGCGAAGACATCGCTGGCAGAGGTGGTCCGGTCACTGCGTCCGGCGTGGTGGGCATCTCCATCGCCGCGACCTCACCCAACGGGCTGATGTCCACTTCCGTCGGCTCGGTCGGCTCGGTGTTGGGCTCCATGACCGGCTCCTGTGACTCGAGCACGAACGATTCCATCTGCGGCTCGTCGTTACTGACCGCGGTAGCCGAAATCGCAATCTGGTCCTTGGGTTCGTGGCTGGAGAGCGTGAAGGCGGCCAAGAGGAACAGGATCAAGAGGTGCACTGCCGCACTGATCACCATCGCCATCGGCTTACGACGCTCGGGTCCTATCTCCTCGTCGTCATCAACTTCGAAAGCAACCATGTCTTCGTACGACGCCATCTCAGCAAGTACTTCGGCTGACTGTTCGTCGTCGTTGTCAGGTGCGTCAGTGACGTCAATGTCGTCTTGAACGGAAGCGGTGGCCTGGCCCGGTGCTGTCGCCCGCGTCACGTCGCGAAGCATCGTTGGCTTGGCGGGCGACGCGTGACCGGGATCAAATCGCAAAACCGGTGTCACAGGATTAGGAGCCGCCCGGTCCTCAAGTTCGTCAGTGACAGAAACACCCCCTTCGGCCAGGTTGTTCGTTGCCCTTTGCATCGCCTGCCGAACGTCGTCCCAGGACGTAAATGGGTGTTGGCCGCCGGGTGCCTCGATCCCAACACGATCCCATTCTTCCTGAGTGATCGATTCGCCCGCATCCATTCGTTGCAGAAGCAGCTCCAGTGCAACGGCCTGTGCCTCCAGCCGAGCCGCGGAGGCTTCCTGCCGGATTCGCTTGAGACGCAACTCGACCAAGTTTCTGCGCGACAACGCGGAGTCGTCCGCATCGTGCGGCGAGGGTCTTTCCGGCTCAGGCTGGGCGTCCACAGTACACCTGGATCAAATCAAGAGTTCGGAAAAGGCTCGCATCCACGCGGGGTGAGCAGGCCAAGCCGGAGCGGTGACTAAATGCCCATCGACTTCCGCTGACGTCAGTCCTTCCGAGGGCTCTGCATAGGTGGCCCCCGCGACGCGTACCTCGTACGCAACCGCCGGGTAGCAACTGCAGCGTTTTCCCTCGAGGATCCCTGCTGCGGCAAGAATCTGCGGGCCGTGGCAGATCGCGGCGATGGGTTTGGACGCAGTATGGAACTCGCGAACGATCTCGAGCACACGCTCGTCCAGACGTAGATACTCCGGAGCGCGGCCCCCGGGGATCACCAGGGCATCAAACGAAGACGTCTGCACAGCATCAAAATCATGGTTGATTGCAAAACGATGGCCGGGTTTTTCGCTATAGGTCTGATGGCCTTCGAAATCGTGAATCGCCGTCGCGACAAAGTCGCCGGTTGTCTTGCCTGGGCAGACGGTGGCGACGGAGTGGCCCAACATCTCCAACATCTGGTAGGGCACCATGGCCTCATAGTCTTCGACGAAATCGCCGACAATCATCAGGATGCGTTTGGCCGACAAAACTCAATCTCCTTTGGGTTCCCTAACCGGCAGCTACAGCCACTTCGTTCTTTCAAAGGGCTCGCGTCCGCAAACGCCCATCGTAACCCGCCTGGCGGAACGATTCCTGCCCGCTTGGGTCAACGAATTTCCACCCTTGCCCAACAAGCATCCCCGCGATTCCCGCTGAAACGAGGGTCAACGTCGTCAGACCGGGTTCCGTGGTCTGCGTGGCTGGACACAACTCTTTGACGAGGGGGTCGGATCAAGGCCGAATGCGGTTCATTGAGGAGTCTCGATCGCCCTAGAACTTGTTCGCGTGACGAGGAGATGGCGATTAGACTGAGGGTTGAATCCGGGCGTGGCTTTTCCGCTCGCGAGCTGTGCCGGAATCGAGAAAAGCAGGAGAATCCTGTCTGAGACGGCTCGATCGCTGCCGGGTTCACACCAAACTCCTTCTCTTCCCATGCATTCTGCGCCGCTCGTTATGAACGCCGATCAAGCAGACCCCGCGCGTTTGGCTCATTCTGGCCACTCCGTTTCGCTGAGATTTTGTCTGATTGCTGGGCTGGCCTTCTTCACCTGGCTAACAGGTGCAACCCTGCGGCCCGGAGTCAACGCGGGCGAATCGGACCTGCTGTCACCATTTCAAAGAGAGCGATTGGGTCTGGTTGAGGCGTGGCAGCGGCAGTTGGCAGTTCCGGCCGGTCGCCAATCGATCGTGGACCAGCGCATTCTTGTCCATGGCACGCGTCCGGTAACGGTGGTTGAAGTCGTCAAAGAGGGTGCCACAACCGTTGCAACCGATGTGAACATGACAGATGCCGAAGGCGACGAGCAAGCGCCGTCGCCCATCTTGGAGCTCACACCACCGCCAAAGCCAGAGACACTCCTGGCCAGGTGGATCATCGATCCGCTCGCCGTCAGTGGACTGGACCAAGCAGAGGCCGAGCGTTTGGCTCGCAATGAGATTCGGCGTTGGAAACGGCGAGGCATCACCGGCGTCACGCAGATACGCCAGGCTCCGATCGTTCGAATCTACACCCTGTGTGACGATGGTACGGTCGAATGTCGTGACGCGGAGACCGGGGAACTGATCTGGATCACACGCGTGGGGGATCGCGACTACGGGTATGCCAGTTTGAGCGCCAACGATGACTTTGTGGCCGTGGTCAACGGAGGCCAACTTCTGAAGCTGGATGCGATCAACGGTGACGAAATCGAAAGCATTCGAATGTCACACATCTCCGTAACGGACATGGTTCAGTGTGGTCATTATGCGGTGGTGCCGGGAGCGGACGCCCGCATCTCGTGTTATCCCTTCTCAGGCCCCATCCCCGATAAATTTGAAGAACGTGTTTCGGGAACGTGCCTCGAACGTCCGTCCGTTGGCGTCGATGCTTTGAAACTCGCGTGGGCAACCAAGAACGGATACGTCTATGTCATCGACATGACGGGAACGCCCAACGTGCATTTCCGACTCAATATCGATGGGATCGTGACCGGGACGATCGCTGCCGCGCCGGACCGTCGTTTCTTTCTCGGCGCCGACAGTGGTCAGATTTACGGAGTGCAAGCCACTCGCGATGGACAAGTCATCTGGTCACGGCCGACGGGAGAACCCATTTACGATGCCCCGGTCTTTACATCCGAACGCGTTCTGTTTCGTTCCGAATACGGCAACTTGATGTGCGTCAGCGCCGAGTCCGGCTTGGGTGTTTGGGACCAAACCGTCGGCAACGTCGCGACCGTGACGGCCGTGCTGGGGGACCAGATTTTCGCAACGACGCTCTCGGGTGCGTTGATGGTCGTTTCCCTTGACGACGGCAGCGTGATGGCACGCATGAATGGCACTCGAATCGCAACGCCGTTTTTCAACCGCAAAACCGATCGAATCTACTTGATCAACGACCGCGGTACCGTGCAATGTCTCCATGCTCCGGGGGCGGATTTGCCATCATTTATCGATCCGGTGATGGTGAACTTTGATCAATTGAAGGCCGCGGATGAAACTCCGGCGGAGGAACCAGCATCCACGCAACCATCGAAGCCCGCCGGCGATCCTTTCAACCCCGATGCTGCGGACCCCTTCGGAGCTGGCGGCGGTGCTGGGGTTGACCCTTTTGGTGGAGACGCTGGGAACATGGCGGATCCGTTTGCACCCGCCGGCGGAGACGACCCGTTTGGTGGCGCTGACCCCTTTGGCAACTAGTGGTTTGTGACCTCCACCGCCTCGCCAACGTTTCGCGGGTCGCAATCGGCGAAAATGGCTGAAAAAGACGGCGTTTGCAGGCGTGTGGGCAGTTGGTTGGACCTGCCGGAGAACGAGGGTTTTTGCTAGAATCCACGCTCGTCGGACGCCTGCTGGTCCAGGTTTTTTGGCGAAACGTAGCGCTCGTCAGAAAAAGACGTTTCGCCGCGCCGGGCTCGACGCTTTGCTGGCCCGCATCCGTCCACACTCGCACCTGATGGCCCCCACGGGCCGGCACTCCATGAGCGACTCATCGACCACGGATCCCCTGGCTTCCGATCTCACCGAAATGGAACCCACGGGGACGTCCTCCGACACCGGCACGGCCGCCGCAGTCGCGAATTCGGAATACACCGACGCCGACCTCACCCACCTGTCTGATCTGGAACACGTCCGGGAACGTCCCGGCATGTACATCGGGGACACGTTCGCACGGGGACTGCACCATTTGGTCTACGAGGTCGTGGACAATTCGATCGACGAAGCCATGGCGGGTTTTGCCAAAATGGTTTCCGTGACCGTCCACACCGATGGCAGTGTCACGGTGGAAGATGACGGCCGTGGGATCCCGGTGACGCGGCACGATCAGCTTTCGGAGGAGTTGGACCGTGAGGTCAGCACGCTGGAAGGCGTGATGACGGTGTTGAAGTTTGGCGGCAAATTCAAGAAAGGCGCCTATCAGACGTCGGGCGGGCTCCATGGGGTGGGTGTCACGGTCGTGAATTTCCTGTCCCAGTGGTGCGAGGTCGAAGTCAGCCGCGATGGCTCCACATGGACCCAGGAGTATCAGCGGGGTGTGCCCACCGGCCCTATCAAGAAGGGCCGCGCTACCAAGAAGGAAGGCACCAAAACCACCTTCAAGGCGGACGGGAAAATCTTCTCAACAACGAAGTACAACTTCGATACCCTCAACAAGCGTTTGCAGGAACTGGCGTTTCTCAACAGCGGTGTCCGCATCAAGTATTTGGACGAACGCAATGGGGAAGGCGGCGACTACTGTTACGAACGCGGCATTGTCGAGTTTGTAGAACACCTCAATCGCGCCACCGATCCACTCCACAGCGATGTCATCGTGTTTCAAGGTGGCCGTGACGGAGTCGAGTACGAAGTTGCGATGCAATACAGCACGGAGTTCACTGAAACCGTGCAGTCTTACGTCAACAACATCCACACGATTGAAGGCGGGACCCATGTGTCCGGCTTTCGATCCGCGCTGACTCGAACCCTGAACAACTACGGCAAGAAGGAAAACCTCTTCAAGAACACAACGCCGACGGGCGATGACTTCCGCGAAGGTTTGACGGCGGTCATCAGTGTGCGTGTACCGGAACCGCAGTTCGAAGGCCAAACAAAGACGAAACTTGGCAACAGTGATGTGGACGGTATCGTCACCAGCGGGGTCGGTGAGCAACTGGCGAAGTACCTGGAAGAAAACCCGCGTGTCGCCAAGACCGTCGTTCGCAAAGGTTTGCTGGCGGCGGAAGCACGCGAAGCCGCACGCAAGGCGAAGGACCAGTTACGCAAACGCAAGGACGCTCTGGGGGGAGGAGGGTTGCCCGGCAAACTGCGCGACTGCATCTCCAAGAACATGGAGGAGTGCGAACTTTACCTGGTGGAAGGTGACTCGGCAGGTGGTTCCGCAGAAGGCGGACGGATGCGCGAATATCAAGCGATCTTGCCGCTACGTGGGAAGATCATCAACGCGTACAAGAGTCGCGAAGACAAGGTGCTCGCAAACGCCGAAGTCGAGTCAATGATCCAAGCCATCGGCACGGGGATTGGAGCCGATCAGGACTTGTCTCGGCGGCGCTATGACAAAGTCATCATCATGACGGACGCGGATGTGGACGGAAGCCACATTCGAACGCTGTTGCTCTGTTTCTTCTACCGACAGATGTATCAGCTCGTTGCCGGCGGCCATGTCTACGTCGCTCAACCACCGCTCTTTCGTGTCTCCCATGGTCGAGACAAGTATTACGTGCAAACCGAAGAGGAGATGAAGGAGCAATTATTGGGAAGAGGTTTGAAAGACACCCACTTGGAAGCCGAGGACGGTCGCAACGTCGAAGGCGACAAGATGGTCGCTTTGTGCACCGCACTCTCAACGATGGAAGATGCGGTCCTCGCACTCGAACGACGCGGGGTCAGTCTGCGCGTGCACGCGCAGCGCGTTGATCCCGTCACCGGTCGGCTCCCCGCTTTCATGGTCACGCTTCAGGGTGCCGAACACTGGTTCCAAGACCAAGAAGCGGTTGAAAAATTCTTGAATGACAGCAACGCGGTGCTGGATGTCGAGGAATCCGACGACGAAGTCGCCGCAGACGACGGCGCAACAGACGCGTCCGACGCATCCGAGGGCCCCGACGCAGCCACGGCTCAGCGAGTGGTGGCTCACTTGGCCGAGTTACATGAAGTGCGCACGATCAACGCGGCGCTCCAAGATCTGGCCGTGGTCGGTTTTTCCCTTGAAGACATGGTCCCGGTCGATCGCACCGGTGCCACCAACCCGCGATTTGAATTGGTGAGAGGCGAAGACCAACGACGCCCTCTCGAGAGCCTGCGAGATGTGCTGCAGGAGGTGCGAGCGGCCGGTGAAAAGGGACTCAGCGTGACTCGATTCAAAGGTTTGGGCGAAATGAACGCGGAGGAACTTCGTGAAACCACGCTGGATCCTGCCAACCGAACGCTTATCAAGGTCAACCTGACCGACGCGGGCGCCGCCGATGAAATGTTTCGGTTGCTGATGGGTGACAAGGTGGAACCCCGTCGTGAGTTCATCGAAACGCACGCGTTGGAAGTTCGCAATCTGGATGTTTGATTCAAAAAGCCTGCGGCTCAAACAAATCGAAGCAGCGCGTACTTTCGTTTGCCGCGTCGCAACATAACAACATCCCGTCCCATCAGATCATCCGCTTGAATGCGGTTTTGCTCATCCGTGACGCGAACGTTGTTGATGTAGCAGCTTCCTTCTTTCACGCTTCGACGAGCGTCGCCACCACTCTTGCACAGCCCCGCAAGCTGAAACGCCTCGACAACCCAGAGCCCCTCGCCATCCAGCTTGTCGCCTGGCACATCGCTGCTGGGCACATCCGCGAATATCTCGACCAGCTGTTCGCTGCTTGCATCGCCAAGCTCACCGCCAAAAAAGATGTCGGTCGCACGCTGTGCCGAAACCAATCCCGCATGACCATGAACAAACGTGGTCAGCCACTCGGCCAATCGTTTCTGCGCCTGCCGTTGTCCGGGATCGGCCGCCGTCGCTTCGGCCAGTTGCTGATACTCCTCGTGATCGATTTCAGTGAGGTAGGCGATGCACCGAAGCACATCGTCATCGGCCACGTTGATCCAGTATTGATAAAACGCGTAGGGGCTGGTCCGTTCGGAATCCAACCAGATCGCGCCCGCCTCCGTTTTGCCCATTTTGCGTCCGTCACTGGTCGTCAGCAGCGGCGCCGTGATCCCCAGCAAAGGTGTCCCCAACATGCGTCGCCCCAAATCAATGCCCGCCGTGACGTTGCCCCATTGATCGCTCCCACCTGCTTGGATGCGGCAGCCATGGTGCTTCGCGAGATAAACGAAATCGTAGGCTTGCAAGAGCATGTAGCTGAACTCCGTGTAGCTGAGTCCGGCTTCGCTGTCCAAACGACTGCGAACCGACTCTTTCCCCATCATCGTGCCCACAGGAAAGCTCTTGCCGACGTCACGCAGGAACTCGAGATAGCTGTAGCCTCGCATCCACTCATAGTTGTTGAGTAACAGTGCGCCATTGTCGCCGTCAAAATCTAGAAAACGACGCATTTGGGCGGCCATACCCTCCTGGTTGGCCTGAAGTTGCTCCGGCGACAGCAGATTACGTTCTTCGCTCTTACCGCTTGGGTCTCCAATCATCCCGGTCGCGCCGCCGACCAACGCAATCGGCCGATGACCAGCAGCTTGAAACCGACGCAACATCATCAGCTGCATCAGACTGCCAACATGCAGACTGGCGGCCGTCGGATCAAACCCGATGTAGACCGTTTGGGTGCCCTTGCCCAATAGCTCTTCGAGACCAGCCTCGTCCGTGCATTGATGGATCAGACCACGCCAGCGAAGTTCATCCAGAAGATTCATATTTGCGATTGCTCTTGAGAATGGATTCGGCGATCAACAGGTCGTCGGGGTAGGTCAGCTTGATATTGGTTCGGGCACCGGGGACTAACGTCACCGGATGTCCGGATGATTCCACCAGCTGAGCGTCATCCGTGACTGGAAACCCATGATGTCTCTCATAAGCCTGCCGGATCACATCTTGCTTGAACACCTGGGGCGTCTGTGCCACATGGAGTCCTCGTCGATCAACATTGTTCGCGAGCGTGCCCTTGAGACGTTTGACGGAACCCGAGATCGGTTGAGCCAGGACGGCGGCACCGTCACGATCCGCAGCCTCCGCCACCGCAGTGATATCCGATTGAGTCACCAGTGGACGCGCGGCATCGTGGATGGCGATCAATGGCGCCAAATCGCGGGCGGTGGAGGCCAGCCCCGATGCCACGCTGTCGAACCTCTGCTGTCCACTGGGTGCAAGCTTCACAGGATGCTGCAATGGCCATCGCCGGCTTTGTTCGTCAAACGTGTCGCGATCCGACTCGGGGAGCACGAGCGTGATCGAGACTACGTCGTCTCGCATGGCGAAACACCCCACACTGTGAAACCAAATCGGTTTCTGGTCGAGAAGCTCGAAGACCTTGTTGTACCCAGCGTTGAAGCGAGAGCCACTGCCACCCGCAACAATGATGGCAGCCATGGTGGTGTCAGTGGCGTGAATCATGGTGTATTTGCAGGGTGGTCAACGGGCGGCTCGGCACAACACAGCGGTCTGACATAACCCGAAGCGTCAGCGAGGACGAGGTGAAGTGTCGTTTTCCTCGCTGACGCTTCGGGTTATGAAAAGTGGGTGTCTGGGTGACATCGAGACAGACACGTCGGCTCGATATAGCCACCCTGGCGAGTGCAAAGACGACGGAAGGGCTAAAACCGAGTCGGAAAACACAGATGCTTTGATGATCAACGCCGAGCGGCCTCGTGCTTCAAGGGCAACCAAGCCGCATTCTCTTGGCTACTCGCAACACACTGCTGAATGAAGTACATGCCTTCCACGCCGTCGTACACGTTCGGATAGAGCGTGTCACGTTTCTCGGGTGAGGTGCCGTCTGCGCGCGCCGCGATCGCATCAAAGGCAGCCACGTAGACGTTGCCAAACGCGCTGAAGAACGCTTCCGGGTGACCCGACGGCAGACGGCAGGCGGCTTGGCCCATCCCCGACATGAAAGCGGCGTTCGGATCGCGGGTATAGATTTGGTGGGCTTTCCCATTGTGCCGCACGATCATTTCATTGGGATTCTCTTGTCGCCAACGAAGCGAACCTTTCGTGCCATCGATTTCGATTTCCAGATCGTTTTCACGACCATGGCTGATCTGCGACGCGGTGACGGTTCCCAGGCCGCCATTCTCATAACGAATCACGGCCGTGCCGTAGTCATCCAAACGCCGACCCTCGACAAAGGTTTTCAAGTGACAGCTCACGCTCTCGGGTAGGAGCCCCGTCATGAACCGTCCCAAGTTATAAGCGTGGGTTGCGATATCGCCGAACGCCCCGGCAGCACCACTCTTGGACGGGTCGGTGCGCCAAGCGGCTTGCTTTTGGTCATCCTCTTCCAAAGCATCGCGCAACCAACCTTGAATGTATTGCGCACGAATCGCGTTGATCTCGCCCAGCTCCCCGCCCAGGATCATCTCCCGTGCCTGACGCACGAGGGGATAGCCGGTGTAGTTGTGCGTCAACGCGAAAACCACATCGCTTTCCTCGACGGTCTTGAGCAACGTTTCGGCTTGGGAAAGGTCGAACGTCATCGGCTTGTCACAGACGACATTGAAGCCCGCCTCAACGGCGGCCTTGGCGATCTCAAAGTGGGTGTGATTGGGCGTTGTGACACTCACAAAGTCGATCCGCTCGCCCTCGGGCAGCTTGGATTCGGCTTCAAGCATCGTTTCGTAGTCCCCATAAGCACGCTCGGACGCAACCCCGTATCCGGGTGCTGACTCTTTGCTGCGTTGCGGGTTACTCGAGAAGGCGCCCGCGACCAACTCAGCTCGATTGTCCAAACACGCTGAAATACTGTGGACACGGCCGATGAATGAGCCGAGACCACCACCGACAAGGCCCATGCGGAGTTTACGATTCAGAGGGGCGTTGAGACTCATGCTTGGATCGTCCAGGGGTCTGGGAAGGAGGATGGAGGGGGATCTTGGGGCGGCATCGCGGCCACAAACCGCAATCGTAAAGGCACGCGTCAGTGCGTACAATCAGGAATCAAGTCGGTGGCGCCGAAGCCAACTGTTCCCCACGCTCCATTGGAATCCGCCACCCTCTCGTTGAATCCCATCCGCTCAGGACTCCTCCCATTCCCGCTCGGCTCAGCAGTCGTCCACGCCATGATGGCGCCGGGAAACCCCAAACCGCAGGTGATCAACATGACCCCCAACGATTTACAACCGATTGAACAGGGACCCGCCGAGGCTGATTCGAAACGCCCCGGATCCTGCTGCGTTTGGATGGCGTGGTTGCGGCCCTCGTACGTGGCAGTTGGAGTGCTGGCGAGCCTGACGGTCTTGGCCACCTTGGCGGCTGTTTTCTTCGCGGGTGTGGCGTCCGAAGCTCGCTCCGCGTCTCAATCGCCCGTCCCGCATTTCTCATCCGGTTCAGGGCTCTCTTCCGGTTTGGGGCGGTACACGCTCGATGACCTGCCGGTGGCGCACGCGGCGGCCGCCGTCACGAGCGAACGATTCTCCATGGCGATCGGTCCTGTGAGCGACCAAAGCGAAGGACTCTTTGTTTTGGATCACAACTCCGGGCTGCTTCAGTGCTCGGTGATCTATCCACGCCTGGGGCAGTTTTTGGCGACCTTCAGCGTCAACGTGGCGGAGACGCTGGGCACGCAAGCCAAGGGCGGTGGCTACATGATGGCAACCGGCATCGCCGATTTCCCACGCAACAGTAGTCGTCCCGTCGGCATGTCGGTGATCTATGTCTTGGACACCACCACCGGAGTCTACGGATGCTATGGGGTTCCGTTTGACCGCATCGCCATGAACGCGAATCGCCCGCAACAAGGCTCGCTCGTCATGATTGGGCAGGGCTCAGCGAATCCCGTGATCGACCGCGAAGACCTTCGTTGACCGGGCTTGATTGCAATCGCCGCATGACTGATTCAACAAGGCAACCTCAAGCGGGCCCGCCACAGACACTGGAAGAATCCCACCTTGGCATCGCCGATGTGGAGCCGCAGGACATCCAACGCATTGTGCTTTGCTATCCCGTCAAGACAAAGCACTTGGGACAGATCGTTCAAACCCTGCAAACCATTCGCGACACTTCTGGTGTTCCCGTCCGGCGCGACATCGAAGTCGTCGATGCGGGCCAGGACCGAATTGCACGAGAGTTGCCGAGAGCGGATGTGTTCATCGGGCACGCAAAGGTGCCCGTCGACTGGGATGCCGTGCTGAGTGCGGGACGTTTGCGCTTCATCCAGTCGTCCGCCGCTGGGCTCGACCACTGCCTTGTCCCCGGCGTGATCGAGGACGCTAACATTCGCGTTTGCAGCGCCGCTGGGCTGTTTGCACCTCAGGTCGCCGAACAAACCTGTTGCCTCCTGTTTGGTTTGTTAAGAAGGATCCATACCTTTGAACAGGCACGACCGACACGCGACTTCACACGTCGACCCACCGATGATCTTCGCGGCAAGACGGTCGGCATCGTCGGCTTGGGGGGCAACGGCCGGATGATCTCGAAGGTCCTGGCACCCTGGGATGTCCGAATCATCGCAACCGACTATTTTCCGGAGAGTTGCCCCGACGAAGTCAGTGTCTTGATGGACGCCAGTCGACTGGACGACCTGCTGGCCGAGTCGGACATTGTCATCCTGACATTGCCGCTCAACCAAAGCACGCGTCACCTGATGAACCGGAGCATGTTGTCGCGAATGCGTGCGGGCGCCTATTTGATCAACGTGGCCCGTGGCGCGGTGGTTGATGAAACGGCCCTGGTTGACGCCTTGGCCGAGGAACACTTGGCGGGTGTCGGCGTTGACGTCACGGAGGTGGAGCCTCTTCCACCGGAGAGTCCGCTTTGGGACCACGACCGCGTGCTGATTTCACCTCACGTGGGAGCGCAGTCCGCACGCCGGGTTGACGACACCACCGACTTGGCCTGTGAGAACCTGAAACGCTTTTTCTTGGGGGAAGCGCTCTTCAACCAGGTGGACAAGCGATTGGGGTTCCCACATCCCAGCTGCGGCTATCGACCAGGCTCACCAAACCCCGTCCATGCACCCGGAACCAGCCCTCCACATGGATCCAGCCAATCGCCGGGGCCACACCAAGCGCGGGGAAGTGCGGGGCCTCGCGAATGAGCAGCAGCCATCGCATGCCGATGCGGACAGCGGCCTGTGTCGTGGACGAGGACGACCGCCCACGAGGGCCCATCTTGATGCCACCGAAGAATGTGGCCGCGTTCATTGACGAATTCAACGAGACGTATGCCTGCATTGGGCTGCGTATGCGGCTCTCTCAAGAAGGGCATGCCGAGCTGGTCAAAGACGCACAACAATCCTGACCCAACCCGCGAACCGCAAGAATCTCCCATA
The DNA here is from genome assembly GCA_039189905.1 of Planctomycetota bacterium. Classification (GTDB taxonomy): domain Bacteria; phylum Planctomycetota; class Planctomycetia; order Pirellulales; family Pirellulaceae; genus Rhodopirellula. Next base: position 25,591 of record JBCCYK010000004.1, on the reverse strand, counting down.
TTCTTCGGAAATCCTGACACGGTTTGGGCTCGTATTCGCATAGTCCTGGTGTGAGTGAGTCCCAGCGACCCACATCGACATTCGCGGCAATGGGAGTGGAACCGATGAGTGACCAAGAAACGCGTCAGATCGCCGAAACCGTTATCGAACGAATCCATTTGGTATTGCAGGGCCCCTCGTTCGACCAGGTGGAGGTTCAAGTGACCAACGCTTGTGTGGTCTTGCAAGGTGTTGTGCCCGACGCCGAAGCGAAGAGCAATCTGATTGATTGTGTTCGCCAGGCCGGCGTCCTGTGGCGTGTCGACAACCAGATTCAGATCGCAGCTTGAGCCGCCCTCGTTACCGATTCGCCACTTGCTTTTCGCTGGCCTGCATTCAAAGATGCTCCTCCCACGGTCCTCGACTCGATCGGCTTGTCCTGACCGGCAGGATCGCTTCCTTCTGAATGCACCAGAGTCAAAACAATGGATGAATTGATCAAGCTCATCACCAGCCAAGTTGGAATCGATGAGTCCGCCGCCGGGTCTGGCATCAACAAGACCATGGCCATGCTGAAGAAGCATGCCGGCGACGACCTGTTTGGTCAGATCGCCAGCGCGATCCCAGGTGCCGATGATGCCGCTTCCGCCGGCATCACGGGGGAACAACCGGCCAGTGACGGGGGTGGCATGTTCGGAAAGTTGGCCGGCATGGCATCCAGCGCTCTCGGCGGCAGTGCCGGTGAAGGCTTGGAGTTAGGTGCGACGCTCTCCGAACTCGGGATCGGAGGCGACAAGCTGAGCCCCTTTATCAAGACCCTGGTGGATTTCATCCGGGAGAAAGCCGGAGACGAGGTGCTTGACCAGTTGCTTGCCAAGTTCCCACTGCTCAAGACCCTACTCGGCTGAAAGCGCGCCTTCACGTCGGGCTGGACCACCATCCCGGCAATACCGTGTGCGATTGAACCGGACTGTGTCCCATGCGACTGCTTTGGTCGACCGGATGAGATCGCGAGCTTGAAGTTACGCTTTGCCCCGAACTATGCCGCAAGAAGATCACCATGGAGATGCCATCACGCCATCTCGAAAGACCTCGCCAATCGCTGCGGAACCGAATTCACGGACCGCCGCGGCGCCCGTTTGTCGAGCGGCTTGTCCCGTCTGTGGCGGGACGCTGATCGAAATCCGAATGAAGCTGCAGTGTTCCCGGTGCCACACCATCTGCGAAACGTGCTGTGAGGGCGGTCGCGGTTGAGCTTTCCCTGCTGCAACCCTTCCGTTTGTGACCAGCATCTCGGAAACATAGGGTGGCCGAAGCAGCATTCAGCCGAGGCGTTGGCGATCGTTGTGGCCCAATAGGCTTCCAAGGGACGTATGCTGCTGAGATGATTTCCGCACAGAGTCACGATCGCCTCGCCACCCTCGGCCGACCAGAACTTTTCGCGGCCTTTGCCCATCGATTGCTTTGCTTCACCGTGGACTCCCTGATCGCGCTGCTGAGCGGGTAGCCGTGTCAGCGGTGCTCCGCATCATTCATTCGCTCACGGTCATTATGGTAGTAGATGCAACTGTGGCGAACCGTCTCATGAGGATCTGAATCGGAGGCTTCCTCAGCCTGACACCGTGGTTTGCCGTGGCGATGCGTTACTCAACGTAATCACTCACTCTTGATCTCAAGATCGGCGAGTGCTCGGAGCTGATCTCTCACTGTGCTAGAACATTCAGCAGCCACTCCGGCCGAAGCCATTTTTAGTTCGACTCGTGGACTGACGGTGGCTTCCACGCAGTGTCCCAATTCGGTCAGCTAAGCGAAGAGAAGACCAATGACAACGTTGGCAAGAGTACTCGTCCATCATCCAATCCGATTCTGTCCGGTCGGTCTCCAAAATCATTGGCTCACGATCGGGATCGACGCATACACCGATGACACCACAAGTAAGATCGCTGAAGACCTCAGGTAGCCCGACATCGACCGCTTGCTCCCTAAACTCCGCAGCCATCCTGTCAGCCACCTCCATCGCTTCCGATTCAAACTCACCAATGGCTTTGAAAGAGCCGTCGGCCAACCCAAGTCTACCGAGGATTTGGGCAAGTTCCGCAACAAGTTCCCAAATCCCCATCCGATCCTACAGCGCCATGGTCATGGCTATCCTTCTCTTTGTTGCCAAACTGGACAGTCCCTACCGGGAATCTCCCCGATCTACACCTCAAACGCCACCCTCAAGGTGCACTCTGGTGGGCACCCGATCCATGATCCACCTGGACTTCCACACGAGTTTGAAAGCATGTGAGATGGGAAAGTTGTGGATCGCCACGCCCTTGGATGCAATACGAAAAATTGGTTCGAACGACACTTCTGGGCAGTGTCCGGAGCCATGGAGCGTGTTCAGGACGGAAGGGGGCACCAAAATTGGTCCTAAACGGACTCGTTGGCGCAACAACACGATAAGCGAAACCTGATAAACGTGTACTGCCCTCCTATTCCACGATGGAGAACAAAAACCTTGGCAGACGCCGTCTTGCTGGTGGATCAAGCCATTCCTGGGGTAGCCCAGCTGTGAATTCAAAGGTCCGTTGTTAATTTGTAGCGATTTCAATTGAACTTCTGCCGACATCTACAAGCACACGGAATCCGATGAATGCACAAACTGGGGCACTTTCAAGCTTTGATGGTGGCACTACTTGTAGCGTCTCGAGTTTTTTGGCATCAAATCGGCTTGTCCATCACCGCGTGCTCTGAAACACTACCGTCATGGTTACGGAAATCCAGCTTGGGCGGGCAGCTGATTCACTCAGCAAGAACAGAATCCTCACGGTGCTGCTTGAACTGTCAAATTTCAATGAGATGTTGTGGTGTCGCAATAAGAATCATGCGTGGCGTTCGCTGAGAGAGTGCTTCACACGCGTTGTGAACGCCGACCAGTGCGTCTTCTTTCTTGCAACGGCGGATCAGTCTCTCACTGCGCCCGACTTCGAGGACGCCGCCGATCCCACCGTATTGATTGAACTTTCGGAGGCCCTTCGGGGCGACCAGGCGGTCACCTGGGTCCGGACCCACGAGCATTCTGGGGACGAGGATGCCGAGATCAACGCGGAACAAGTCTTTCTCAATGGTCGTCAGAGATGCACGATTTGGTGCGTCTTTCGGGATGAGCTTGGGAGAGTACTCGGTGTGATGCTCGCGTCTCGTGATCAGAACGAAAACGATGGGGCCAAAGCAAGCTTTGGGGAAGAAGACAAAGTCGCAGCTGAATTGCTCAGCAATGGTGCCTCCCGAATTCTGGAACTGTTGCGGGCACTCAAGCTTTTTCGTGACTTACGCGAGCAGGTCTATCAAAGCTCAAACCGCGAAGAAGTTTTTCGGGCCGCGATTCGAACCGCCGTCTCCTTGTTGGGAGTTTCATCAGGTGGTGTGATCGTGTTTGATCCGATGAGGAAAGAGTGGGTGCATGGCCCGCAGTTTGGCGAGCGAGATGTCCATGAAGGACAAGTCGTGCCCCTAGACGAGGCCGCAAACCTACTGTCAATCGAATCGGCAATCGAAACACATGATGGAAACTCGCTGCGTTCCGTCATGAGTTGGGGTGGTTCATATTCACCCTTCGGTGTTCTTGAAGTGAACGCCGTCCAGGGCAGAAGATTCGGGGACAGTGATCGCGACAAGCTGGACTGGGTCGCGAGTCATGCTGCTAGCGATTGCGCTTTGGTTGACAAGCACTTCGACCTGGAGATCTGGGAATCGGAGTTGGTTTCTTCTGAGGTAGGCCCCTATCAAATTGCGATGCAGCTTTTGGATCGTCTGAAGGCTGATTTGCACTGTGTTAGCGGCGTGGTTTATCGGGCGATGCCGCGAACCGATTTTTTGCTGGGGTTCGCAGGCCCCAACCCAAATGGACGGGACCTTCGTGTAAAGCCCTACATTTTCGAGACCAGCGAACCTGCCGTGGCGACGTATGCTTATAGGCATGGCGATTTCATGTGCACTTCCGATGACCAGCGCGTTAATCAACAAGGACGTGAAGACTTTGCAATTGATGGCCAGCTATGCGGGCTGACCTTGCGTGGCAGCGACGGCGTTCTGTTTGGGTCACTGGTGATATGGTGGGATGAGTTGCTCGGCGACCGAGCCAACGCGGTCTTGCAGCGTGCCAAGAAGATTGTGAAATCTGCTGCGGGGCCCCTGAGTTCTGCTCTCTTCACCCAAACAGCATTACAACGAGAAACATTCCAGCAGCAAGTTGCGAATGTGCTGCAGCAAATGACGAGGGAAGCACAACTGCAGGTGAATGCACAGGCAATCCTAGATGGAATCATCGCTTGTGGGTTCACGCGAGTTCGCTTGTATGCCTTTCGGTATGGTGACACGTTGACAGGAATCATATCTCGTGGCATGGGCGATGATTCTTCTGCTTTCGATAACGGCGCGCATGCAACCAATATCAACCACAACTACTACACACGCGTTGTCTACGAAGGCGTCTGTCGAGCACGAAACGATCCTGAAAACTTCAAGCCCGAAGACTTACTTGCGAGAATGTATCCGGCGCGTAGTAAGGATGGGGAGTTGATTCCGGACGAGAACGTGGAGTCACTGAAGAAGCCTCCCGGGATGCCTTGGGTCGATGTACCACTCATCAGTGCCGGCAAATTTTACGGGCTGATTTCGGCGGACAAACGAAGTCTTGACGGTTCGGTACCAGTGACATGGGGAGACATTACAGATTTTGATTTGGATGTCATGGATTCGTTTGCCCAACTGGCGAGCCGCGCCTTCTCTATGGAAGAAAAACGGGGCATGCTTATCCAGCGGCACATTCGTACCCTGGACGACTTCGTCACGCCCGGCCAGCCGTTCGAACTGGTCAAACGACGTCTCATGCTCTTTCTCGCGCACGGCGAGGAAGGCCTGAGTTTCTCACGCGTTTTGTTTTTTGCAGCGGAAGGGGCAACCTACCGCCTCGACCAGACCGTCGGTTCTGCTAGCGAGAAAGGCTTTCAACAGATTCACCAAGCGATCCATGAGATGTCCCTTCATGATGTGATGGCCGAAGCAGATCTGGGCCACGATCAAGACCTGAGAGATAAGGTTCGGTCAGTCGTCGGCGAAACGATCGCAGGCGATCTCAAGATCCCAGAAACCGTGGAGGTCAAGCGTTATGCGAGAAGCGATTCCTCGGCTCCTGCTTTTATCCGTCAACTACGGGAATCGAAAGAACTTGAGTTTGAGGACTGCTTGGTAGCGCGCGTCACGGCTTCGGGAGAAGAGCTCGGACTGATTTTGGTCGACCGAGTATGGGACCCGATCGGCTTGATCAAGGCAGACGAAGAAGCATTGCAATCATTCAGTCGTCACGCGGCTCAGGTGCTACGACGACATCAGGCGGTCCGCGAGAGGTTCGCGGAAATCGAAACGGTTGCACGGGGCATTGTCCATGAGACGCGGAGCCCCCTGATGGAGTTGAAAGACGCGCAAGAAATACTTCGGCATCCGACTGACATCTCCAATCTCCCGGACGGAGTTGACCAGCTGGAATCGGCCCTAGGTAGGTTGCATGAAACGGTGAATGCTCTCAAGACGGTCTTTTTCGCTACAGATCAACCTGAACATTTGTCGTGTCATGAGGTTATTGAATTGGTGGAGAGTTGTCGGGGAGATCTTGAAAACGCGCGTTTGCATTGTGTTTCATCAGGCAACTGGCAACCGATTGCACGGGCCGCGTTGCGACGCAGCGCCATTCTCGTCGCCATTCGAAACTTGCTTCGAAATACGGAACAAGCTGCGCGTCAGCCTGACACCGACATCTATGCTTCCGCCAAAACGATTGGTAGCCAGTTGGTCATCGAGATTGCTGACAACGGTCCTGGAGTGTCGAGCGACGCGCTTTCTCAGCTCCGGAAGTTTGTGCCCAGGGGTGCAGGCGGCAGGCTTGGCTTTGGGCTCTTTCTGGTGCGTTGGATTGCCGAGAAACACGGTGGGCGATTACACTTATGGAGCGAAGAGGGAAAGAGTTTCACAGCGAGGCTGCTGTTCCCAATTGTCGACGAGACTCACTAGGCTATGGCAAAACACATCTTATTTGTTGATGACGATGCAAAGGATTTCCCGACGGGCGTTCGTCGACAACACATTGAAAGTCGGTTTGGCCTGGGGTCGCTGATCGCGGGGCCACATGCACCGATCGAGAATGCGGTGAGTCAGTTGCAGTCCAAGGACTCTGTTGTCGCCGTCTTGACCGACAGTTGCAACCGACCGGATTTTTCGCATGTTGGCCAGTTCCGACGACTGGGACCTCACCTTCGAATTGGTGTTCTCAGTGGGGTGCTCACAGAGCAAGACCGGACGCGGGCTCTAGAGCTTGGGGCAGATGCGTGTTTCGAGAAAGGTGAGTCTTACGACGAGTTCCTTGAGGAAGCCGGCGACGCGGGCGGTATCGCCGAGCGACGCTTTTATGCCGATCTGTCGTGCTTGCTCGACAAGCCAGAGATGCTTGGACGTTGGGTGGCCTATTGCAGCACGGGACGGCTGGGAGATTCCGACGATGATCTTTCGCTCCTGGAGCAATGTGAACAAACACATGATCCGCGCGAGTTGTTTTTAGGACGTGTTTTGCCGGACTCAGGGGCGCTGGAAGTGGCCGAGTCTTGGTTTCCCTCGGCTTCACTCCGTTCTGATGCTCTTTGATGAACTGGAGTTTCCCATCCAGCCGACACGAGAAGTCAGCTGCAATGGAGTGTCTCATCGGCTGAAGCCTTTTCAGGCAATCATTTGGCTGTCGGTTCGCCCTCAGATCAAGGATCTGCCCGCAGCCGAGCGTGCACGTTTGCCACCCGATACGCCGCAAATACCGGCAATACTTGACACCGGAAACAACTCAACCCTGTCAATCCAAGAAGCTCAGCTCAGGCCAGCACTGGATGAAAGCCATTGGCGATTCAGTCAAAACTGTCCGAGGTATACGCGTGACGCCAGTGGACGCGGCACATTCATTCCCAAGCTCTGGGCAGACGTTTGGTTGCGCGCGGATAATCCGCCGGCTAACTCGTTACGGGAACATCGCATCCAGCTTGGCAACGAAGGCATTAACTTCTATCCAGACGGTCCCCCAATCCTTGGCAAACACATCGATCGATTTGCGTGGGAAAGACTCGCCAAAGCCCACAAAATGAACATGGGGATAGAACCAAGACTAGAAACAATTCCGGGGCCTCACCTCCCGATCCTTGGGCTCGGTACCCTATGTCGGGGGAACGTTCACGTCGAATTTCGGTGTGAGCCGACCCGTCTCACGGTTCGAGTTTTCTTGGCACCTCAACCCATGGACTGAGCCGAGGACACGTGTTGGCGTCATGTTGATACGATTCAAGCATGGCACTTGCAAGCTTGCATGTCCGGGCTTGCCAGGGAATGTATGGACTGGTCGTGCGGTGCCGCCGCCAGAATCTGTAGTCTCGGGTTCCGCGTCGCTGCGAGAAGACATCGCAGTTATGAGTTTCGTTCAACTTGTCCGCTTTCAACTGGAAGAATGGTCCGAGCCATGCATCACGCCAAGACTTCCCTGTCCCTTCTGTGCGATCGTTGGTTTTTTGCTGGGTCGACTCCACCGCTGAGGTCATGATAAGGAGCCCTACTTGTCGCTAGCGAGCGTAGGTCATCCGCTCAACACTGTCGCGCAAGCTCGTGATCGCACACGCGACCGCTTAGGAGCCAATATCCCGATACGGCGCGATTTTTTGCAGGGCCACGATCACCTGGACGACTTCGCCACGCCAAACGCAACGCAGCCACAGAGGTTCAAAGGCGCTGGCCTTGGCATAGGACGGTCCACGGCGACGCTGAATTGTCGTAGTACGGCGGGCGTACGCTCATGCTTGACATCACACTGACATGATTACAGCTGACGGAAGAAAATCCGGGCGGCAAGCCTCGCTGTGTCGCTCTTCGATCGTAACCAAGCGAGCCCCTGCAAGATCGTAGAGTGCTCTCTGACTGATCAATCGTTCCGGCACCATCTGGGCGTTCTGGCCAGCCGTAGGGCTCCTTTCGTCCGAAACCAGGGTAAATATCTCAGGAGCTTGTCCTATCCCTCCCAGACTCACTGGATACCTCTGCAGTAGCGTAGAACATCCGTACTAACGAGCCGACCGCAATCCGACGGCGCCAACCCGGTCATGTACCCTCAATGGGTCTATCACTCGAATCCCGTCTTGCCTTGACGCTTTTTTGAGGCAATTCCTATACTTCGCGGTCCGCATCGGACGCGTTTGATTTTTCTTTACCCCCTTGGCGGATGCCATGAGTAGCCAGCGTCGGCACGAACTGGAAGAAAACGAATTGGCCGGCTTCTTGGGAGCCGCCAATGAGATCGTTGAAAAACACTCAAAACCCCTCGCTTTAGGCGTGACCGCATTGGTGGTCGCGATCGTTGGCTGGAGCCTCTACAGCAGTGGAGAAGCCGGGAAGCGAAGCACTGCGACACTCCAATTGGTGCAGGCGTCTTCCGCTGGCGACGCCGATTCCCTGGCCGCCATCGCGGCGGAGTATCCCGATACCTCGGCCGGTGCTTTCGCGCGGCTTTATCACGGGAGCCAGCAGATGGCTGCCGGGATCTCCGCTTTGTTCACCAGCCCCGATGAGGCCGAAGAGTTGCTGGGCGATGCGGAGTCTTCGTTCCGCCAGGCCTTGCAAATTGGCACGGATCCAACCCTCGCATCGCGTGCCCACCTGGGCTTGGCCCAGATCGCCGAGTCGCGTGGAGAAGTCGAGGATGCCATCGCAAGCTATGAAGCGGCAGCCCAGATTGGTGAATCGGAAGCGTTGATCAAGCAAGTCGAAGACCGGATCGCCTTGCTTCGCAGCCAAGAGGGAAAGTCTTTCTTGGCATGGTTCCAAGAACAAGATTTCAGCCCAGCCGATCCCGCGATGCCCCCTGCTTTGCCGGATGCCGGTGGGCTGCCTGCTTTGCCCGATCTGAATCTCGCAATACCCGACCTGACAGATCTGCCGGAGACGGAAGGCTCGGACCAAGCTTCAACGGAGGAGGCCGCTGGTGACATGTCGCTAAACGCGCCCGAGGAGGATTCCACCACGGACGTGACGAGCGGGGTCGTTGCGGTGGAAGAAGTCATGCTCGAGAGTGCGACGACCGACTCCGCAAACGAAATCACTCCCGAGGAACCGGCCACTTCAGAGACAGCCGACGCAACGGAGGTTGAGTTGGAAGCAGCGGAATCCGAGTCCAGTGAGTTGGACGTTCCCGACGCGAGCGAAGCAGTGGAATCGGCCACCGAATCCCCGTAAGTGCTGGCAATGCCGCACGAAGAGATCACCCGCGAGTTCGTCGTGCCGGATTCCGCCGCCGGCCAACGCATCGATTTGTTTCTCACAAGCCTCTGTGATGGCTACAGTCGGTCACAGATTCGACAAGCGGTTCAACATGACGGTGGTGAAGTTGACGGGCGTGTCGTCCGGCCCAGTTTCAAGCTGAAGGCGGGTCAGCGGGTACGATTCCGCGTTCCGGAACCCACCTCGGACGACACCGTTCCTGAGAACATTCCGCTCGACATCTTGTACGAAGACGACGGCATGGTCGCTGTCAATAAGCCGGCCGGCATGGTGGTGCATCCCGCCCGTGGCAACTGGACGGGTACGCTGACAAGCGCTCTGGCCTATCGCTTTCAATCGCTTTCCGATGTGGGCGGACCGACGCGACCCGGTGTCGTTCATCGCTTGGACCGTGACACAAGTGGTGTGATCGTGATCGCGAAAAACAACGCCGTGCATCTGAACCTGGCATCGCAATTCCATGACCGCCTGGTGCAAAAGGAGTATCTCGCCATCACGGCCGGACGACTCGATCGAGATCGAGACCGTATCGACGCTCCCATCGGACGCCATCCTTATCAACGCGACAAACAAGCGATCCGTTACGACCATGCGACCAGCAAGCCAGCATCAACGTTCTATGAGGTGACCCAGCGGTACGGCCGCATCAGCTGCGTTCGGGTCCACCCCAAAACCGGACGCACACACCAGATTCGGGTGCACTTGGCACACATTGGTTGCCCGATTCTCTGTGATCGTCTGTACGCGGGTCATGCGACCTTGACCACATCCCAACTCCATCATGCTGCCGGAATCACCGAAGCGACTTCGGAGGAACGCTTGGTGCTAGAGCGACAGGCGCTGCATGCCCACCGCCTCACGCTCACACATCCGCAGACCGGCGTCCCCATCACGTTTGAAGCAAATCCGCCGCAGGACATTCAAGGGGTGATGGAACTCTTGGAAGCCAACCGACCTCGTAGCCGGCACGATTGATCCCCGGTGTCAGTGGATAGTCAGGGGCAGCGGATAGTCAGGCAGCGACACGGCAACGTGCGGGTCTCCGCCTTGTCGACAAAGTGACAAAATAGATCAAGAACAGGTAAACCCTGGAGCGGCACGGCCCCAAGGATCGCGGCCACCAAAATAGTGAGGAGCAAAATTCAGCTGCAAATGGATGCGATGGGGCCGCCAAAATCCCACACACTGCCAGTGACGCAGTATGTTATTCGTCCCCCATCCAGATCCTCCTTGTCCAATCGTACTTTATGGATCCCATCACTATCTTTTCGTTCTTGTTCTTCACGATCCTTGTCGCGGTGTTGACGTGGTGGTTCACGCGTAACAGCGACCTTGATAGCGACGAAGGTTACTTCCTCGCCGGACGCAGCCTGACGGGTGTCTTCATCGCAGGCTCCCTGCTGCTAACCAATCTTTCTACCGAGCAGTTGGTCGGTCTCAATGGCGACGCCTTCAAAGACGGCTTGTCGGTCATGTGCTGGGAAGTGGTTGCCGGCATCTCCTTGGTGATCCTGGCGCTGGTCTTTCTGCCACGTTATCTCCGCTCAGGCATTGCAACGATTCCCCAGTTCTTAGAGGAACGATTCGGTCGTTCCGTGCGGGCTGTCACAGCCGCGATGTTCATCGTCGCGTACATGCTGATCCTCCTTCCGTTTGTGCTCTTCCTGGGTGCCAATGGACTCAACGGCATGCTGGAGCTGCACACCAAGTTTGGCCTGTCGGAATGGGCGATGATTTGGATCCTGCTGGTGATGATCGCATCGCTCGGTGGGGCATACGCGATCTTTGGTGGCTTAAGGGCGATTGCCGTTTCCGACACCTTCAATGGCGCCGGCTTGTTGGTGGGCGGTCTGATGATCACCTACTTTTCGCTGCAGATCATTTCGGGAGAAGGGGGTAGCTTTTCCGAAGCCTTCGCGAAGATCGAGGCGGCGGATCCGGACGCGTTCCAATCCCTTGGAGCCGCCGACGAATCCACTCACTGGCCCACCCTTTTCACAGGCGTACTGCTGCTCAACTTCTTTTATTGGACGACCAACCAACAGATCATCCAGCGGACCTTCGGCGCAAAGAATCTGGCGGAAGGGCAGAAGGGTGTCCTGCTTGCCGCCTTTTTCAAGATCTTGGCGCCGTTGATTCTGGTGCTTCCAGGCATCATGGCGGCGTACTTGGTCATGACGGCGGAAGATCCCGAACTGATGGACCTTGTCGGAAAGAACGAGGATGGTTCCTGGGCTTCCAGTCGCGCTTACGGTGCACTCGTCGCGCGCGTCTTGCCCGAGTGGTTACTCGGCTTTTTTGCTGCCGTGATCGTTGGCTCGATCTTGTCCACCTTCAACTCCGTTCTCAATTCCGCCGCCACGCTTTTTTCGCTGGACGTTTATCGGCAGTATTTGCGACCCAATGCGACAAGCCAAGAAATCCGCCGCTCAGGCCAGGTCTGTAGTTTTGTGGTGGCCGTCCTGGCCGTGGTGACGGCGCCCTTCATGTTCTACGGGCGTGATGGCGTCTTCAGCTTTTTCCAAGGCCTCAACGGCGTGTATTTCATCCCGCTGGCTGCGGTGATTCTGATCGGCATTTTCAATCGCACCGCGGACGGTCGGTCCGCGCTGATCGCCTTGATCTTGGGATTGATCTTGATGTTCGCGGGCACTTTTTTTGCAGGCGGCGAAGACGGGTGGCTCGAATCCACGTTTGGCAACGGATTCCACTACATGGGTGCCGTCTTTGCACTTTTGATCGTGTTGCAGCTTGCCCTGACGCGGCTAGGACTCCGTCGTGACACGCCCTATGAACAGAAGGATGTCGGCGCCGTCGACTTGACGCCATGGAAGCCCGCGCCCTTTGTTGGTGGCGCGTTGGCCATTTTCGCGATCAGTGTCTACGTGTTATTCGCTGGCTAATGCTTCACACACCTTCGACATTCGGTTCGTGAACTCGCCAAGAGTTTTGGCCAGGTTCGTGACTCGCCGAAAGTCATGGCGGCTTTCGCGACAACAAGGAATTCAAAACGCAAACGCTGATTTCAAGAAGCCAACCCTGACGAAGCACGGGGCCAACATCGCGCGTGTCAGCGATACATCCGTGCTGCCGTGGCCTTGTTGTGTGCGATCAGACCCCAAATCCCAAAGGGAATCCCGAGGATCGCGAGCGGCGATCCGATACACGGGATCATGCTGATGATGAAACCCGTGAGGGCAAAGCCTTCACGACGGAGCTTCATCGCGCTGATACTGCCAAAGGTGACCAAACCAAGGCAGACGCCGATGATAACGTAGAAGATGCCCCGCACGACCATGTAACCCGCCATGAAGCCTGCCGCCTGGGCTTGGTTCTCCATCTCCATGGGTGGTCCATTGGCCAGAAAGAGGATGTCGCCGACCAAAGAAATGCCAAGCAACGCAAAGTGAATCACACACATGATCACCAAGATGATCGCAGGCGCATAAACGGGGTTGCCTTTGGTTGAGCCAGCAGCTTTCCCCGTACCGGCTGGCCTTCCCGGCGCTGCGTAAGGATTGTTCGCGTTACCAGGACCGCCGGCGTAAGGATTGGAAGCAGCCGTCGCCCTGGGTGCGGTGGTGCCCGATGCCGGGAAACTGGTCGGCATGTCTCCAAAAACATCCGTCGAACCGGAAGACGAGACAGGCGATGGGGTTTGCCGAGCCGCGGGTCGCGGCTGAGGTTGCGAGCCTTGCGTTCGTGGCGATCCACCCCGCTGCTGTGGCGATGCAGAACGTGCCGGCTTCGGTTGCGGGGCAGCGGTCGCGGCACCGGGGATTCGGATCAAGACCTCACAATCAGGACACTTGGCTTGTTTGCCAGCGGTGCCGTCCGGGGTTTGCATCAAACGCGCGCACTTCGGACATTTAAACTGAATCGGCATGAGATGCCTCACCCCGCTTGGCTCTGGCGGAAAAGCTTCGATCCGGCCCCTACGAAGGACCGGTTCCAACCCGCCGGATTCTACTCTGCAGTCCGGCCGCCGTCACAACCATGCGGATGAGAGGATTCGAACCTCCACGCCCTTAGCGGGCACTAGATCCTGAGTCTAGCGCGTCTGCCAGTTCCGCCACATCCGCGTGCCATCCTGGAGGAGCGGAGAATATCGCCTCGCGGTGGAGTCAGCAAGCCGACGCGAGCACTCCCTCCCTGGATCGCCTATCAGATCCAGTGCCACCGCAGCCGCCCCATCGACGCCAATGAGAGCTCAGGAATCATTCCGCATCGTTGTCGGAAGGCCCGCGGCTGACGGAGACCCCGGAAGAAGCGGCTTCGGCGACTTGCCGTTGTGGGAGTGACGCGAACACGCGAACATTCAAAGCGCGACCAATGGATCGCAGCCGCTGAATCGTCACGCCAGGCTGGAAATCGGCCATGTCGTCGATCAAGAACGTGATGCGATCGGCGTAGGGCTGCTCTGAAATGGGATCCAGGATGATCCACTCATCTTGTGGTTTTGCAACGGTCCATGCGTGGTAGGCAAGTTCATTGGGTCGTTTCGACCGAGGGTCATGGCGGAAACCAAACGCGATGCGACACGGAATCTCCTGCCGGCGAAGGAGTGTCGCCAACAAGACAGCATGTTCGGTGCTGTCGGCGATGGAGGAAGCAGCGATCTGATCGGCGGTCCGTGGACCTCCGGAAAAAGCTTGGTAGCCGAGAAGCCCGCGCACGGTCGCCAACATGGATTCGGCAATTTCGGTCCGTGTGAAGTCATCACCACCTGCCGAGACTCGCAAAAGTCGGCTGATGGCACCCGATCGAGTCGACAACAGGGTCGTCGCTCCTGTATCTGACCCTTGCACCGGAGAAGCAAAAGGCGAGAAACGTCCCTTGATCTTGGTCAAAGGCATGGGATTGGCAGAAATCGCGTAGCGAACGGCGTCGCTCTCCTTCGCGGGACGAAGCTGACGATACTGGCACGGCGCCACCGGCAGCGGTGACTTCACAACGCTTGCCGACGGCGTTGAGGCGGAGGACAGAATCTTCACATCAATCCCAAGTTGACGAAGGGGCGCGTTCCCGAGTGCCGAGGCGTCCACCACCCACGACATCGGTGAGTCGATTGCGTCGATCTGAGCCCGAACGCGCTCGAACGTTTCACGATCCACACGAACGCTCTTGATACTCTCACCCCATTTCCCGGGGTTGGGCACTTGGTCGACCACACACTGCCACACCACGCCGTCACGATCAGCCCAAAGCGTCATTCGCCGGTAAAGGCTTGCTTCTTGGTCGCCCGTGGGAACGGTGGTCAAGGTTGCTTCAATCTCGACCAACTCACGCACCTTGCCGGTCGGATCGGGCAAGACCGCGGGTGCCAATCCAACCAGCAACACGTCCACGATTTCACGCGACGCGATCGGGATCATTTGAAACGCGCGCTGTTCGCCAACCTCCATCGGTCGCTTTCTGACTTCCCAACGAACGCCTGCCGTCGCACGCAGTGTTTCGGGCAAACGCAACTGCGTCCGTTCGATTCTGCCTGCGACCGTGGTCTCCCAGGAAAGCCGTCCGTCACGATAGTCGGCGAATCGGTGTGTGGAAAACGGTCCCAGACGTGAACGGGATTCCAGACGTTTGGGAGTGCCATCGCAATCACTCTCGAACTCCTCATCAATCTGCTCCAAGGTTTGGAGCTGATTCTCGCGAATCACCCTTCTCATCTGGACCCGCTCTGTGAAGCGGCAACCGTCTTCAACGCCCGCCAAAACACCCTCCCCGATTGCGCTCGATTGCGTCCGCGTTGCGAGCAAATACCCCACCGGCTCGTCACCGGATACAAACACCTCCAGCTGTTCCCAAGGCGCCGTGGGGTCCACTTGGGTTGTTTCTTCCATCGCGGCCATCTGTCCATCCACCAAAGGTGTCAGGCCACTCCTGGATGCACCACTCACCTGTCTCCACGTCGGCGTCGGTTCACGCCAGCGAGGAAGATCGGGTTGCGGTGCCGCATCGCAACCCATGATGAGCCCCGCGAACGCGATCGCCGCTAAGCCCGACACCAACGGGCCATGCCGAGGCCCCGCTGATATCACCGTTGGCATGCGCCAACCGGGCCGGT
Source organism: Planctomycetota bacterium (assembly GCA_039189905.1). Classification (GTDB taxonomy): domain Bacteria; phylum Planctomycetota; class Planctomycetia; order Pirellulales; family Pirellulaceae; genus Rhodopirellula. Next base: position 10,203 of record JBCCYK010000004.1, on the reverse strand, counting down.
GCGCAGCCGATCCGCCGCGTCCCATGCGTGTTTGAGGGACTCGCTCCCAGTGACCCCCTACCCGCGTTCGCTCCGTCATTGCCGTCTCTTCGCCTCCAACAGTTCCGAAACCGATTTCCGCGTCGCGCCAAAAAAAGGATATGCGGGTTGATCCGATTGTCCCGATTCTGCGCTCACTGCCAGCCACGTTTTAGCAGAAGCCAGCCAGCGTGGGCAAAGCAAAAACGGGCATGACCTAGCGTTTGAGTAACGCGGGTGGGGACCAACGTTTTAATCTCGCCGTTCGATAACCTGACGAAACTGAGATCGACATCAAGATGGGCTTTCTAAAACGCATCCTGAGGCCCGGCACGGAAGACGGCACCAATGGCCCCGCCATCACGCCGGGCAGCTTCGAACAGCTGTCCGACGAAGAGCTCCAGGTCCACATGGGCATCCGTACCTACGGTGCGTTTGAACTGACCGACGCCATTCGTCCGTCCTACGACGTTCAGATTGCGCCCAGCCAGGGGTTCCGCTACGACAAGTATGTCGATGAATCCGATGGGACCCAAACACCGGTGATCATGGCGTCCGCCAGCCGACCGATCCTGATGGAGACGTTCCTGGAACTGATTGATCAGTTGGGCGCCGTCGTCGACGTCGTCTTAGAAACGAGCCACCGCAGCGGTGGCAATCACGACGACCTCTATCGGGAACACATCGACGTTCCCGTCCTCAAGAGCATCTTGATGGAATTTGAAGATGTTTTGCTGGACGACGGGTGCGCTGGTATCGCGGTGATCAATCCGGCCAAACGCCAAGAAGTCCAACTGGACGAACACAAACTCTTGATCGCGTATGGCGCTCCCTTGGACACGTTCCGGCAGACCCTGATCGATAGCGACGTCTACCCGGATGAGTCGCTGCGGTTCATCACAGAAGCCGAGCATGTGCATAGCAGTAGCGAGCGACTTTACGATCGCTTCCAGGTCATGAAGACCCGTCTCGGAGTCGACGACGACGAGTTCGCGGAAGCCTGGTGAAACGGCTGCGGGCGCCCTCGCAAGTCCCGAAACGCGATCCAACACGCAAAGATCGAGCTTGGTTCTCCCTCACCTTGCTAGTCTGCTGAGGGCGGAGGCGTAAACTGAGGGCTGTGTGATTCGCTGCGATCGAGTCCCGTGACTCGGCGTCGCGGCGGCCTCGCAGCATTCCCTCAGCTCGCGGGCAATCGACGACGGTGACGGAGCGCAGTTCAAACAGAGAAGCAGGGATGCCCGCTTCGGAAACCGTGTCCAAACGCGTGGAACGGGTCTTTCTCGGCTGGGACGCCAGCCTGCTCGACGCCGCTGTTGCGTGGCTGGCACGACGCGCTGGTGATGTTGGGGAGAACAAGTCGCCCAAGGACTCCTCCGCCAGACGCCTCCCCCGCCCCCTGATTGCGCTTCCATCGGGCCGCGCCGTCGATCGCCTCCGCGGGCGTCTTGATGAGGAGCCCCGCCTCGGTGTCGACAGCGCCGATGTGGTCACGGTGGGGAGTCTTCTTTCCAAGCTCTTACCCACTTCCGAGGCATTTGCTTCCGCCTTCGAGCAGACCCTCGCTTGGACCAAAGTCCTCCGTTCCGCCTCAGAGCCCAACCTCCGACTCGTCACGGCGAATCCGCCCGCCGAGCACGCCATCGAATCGTGGTTGGAAATCGCATCCAGTTTGCGCCAGCTTCATTCAGATGTGGCGGCACAAACCTGGATGTTCTCGGACGTCGTTGAACACGCTCGTTCCGATGTAGAATCGAAACGTTGGCGCGCCTTGACGGAGTGGCAGAGCCAATACCTCCGCGTTCTGGCTGATGTGGGTCGTGTTGACTTGGACGCGCATAGCGTGATGAACCTGCGATCGACCACCATCACATTGGACCAACCGATCCTTCTGGTCGGGACTCTGGACCTGCCACCGCTGATCGAAAAACTCCTGCAGACTTGCGCTGGATACATCACATCCTTGATCGGCATGCCCGCAAGTCTTCGATCCGGCCTGAATGACCTAGGGGGTCTGAAAGAGGAAGCGTGGCAGAATCACATTGTTGCTTCGCTCGATGATCATTTTGTCCCCGCGCAGGATGTGACCGATCAGTCCCATGCGGTGATGGAATCGCTTTCCGAATTTGGTCGCCACCGCAGTGTCGATGAAATCACCATTGGCGTCACCGATGCCAGCCTGATCGAACCCATCGAAGCCCATTGCGCGTTGTTGGAGGTCCCAACCTACCGTCATTTGGGAACGCCCTTCTTGGGTACGAGCGTTGGTCGCCTCCTCGACCTGGTCTGTCAACACTTAGAAAGCCGAAGCTACGCATCTCTGGCTGCGTTGGTCCGCCATGCGGGCGTCCACGCTGCCCTCGATGATCATCTTTCCGACCCATCAGGCGAATGGCTGGTCAAGCTCGATGAGGTGATGGCCAACCATTTCCCACTTTCGGTCGAAGAGCCGCTTCCGCCGGCATGCCCTCACACCGACACGGTCAATCAGCTTATCGGTTGGGTGGATGAATGGCTGGCACCCCTCCTGTCCAAGACACCGAAAGCCTCCCCGCCGACTGGCACGGACAAGACCATCAAGCAGCAACGTCTCAGCGATGGTTGCGAATGCCTCCGTGAAGTCTTGATGCGTCTTGAAAGTGGCGAATCACCGACAGGGCTTGCCGACGGCCCGCGGGTCCCCAAGACGGATCGAACACGCCAGACGCTCGACCAGGTCCTGGATGCGTTCCAGCGCATTCCGGCGTCCATGGATCCCATTGTCGACGGAGCGACGGCGACACGCATCGTCAAAGCTCGGCTAGCGGACATTCGCATCCCGTCGGATCCTGCACCTGAGCAGATCGAAATCCTCGGATGGTTGGACCTGGCGCTCGATGACGCGCGTGCCATGGTCGTTGCCGGATTCAATCACCCGTTCGTCCCGGAAGCCACTCGCAGCGAGCCGTTCTTGCCAAACGCGTTGCGTCAGTCATGGCAACAGACCGGCAACGCCAAACGCTATGCCCGTGATGTGGTGGCCATGCACCAGATCCTTGCGAAACGGCAATACGTTCGAATGATCGTGGGACAATTCGCAGCCGATGGATCGCCAACGCCCCCCAGCCGTTTGTTGTCCGCGACCGATCCGAACACAGCCGCCCGACGCGTGTGCAACCTGCTGGAGTCGTCGCGTCCTCGCGTGAAACTCGAGCCCGCGCCGCCATCGACGGACGAAGTGCCTGGCCTCGTGACGCCAACGAATTGGCAAAAGAGCGACTTCTATCAACTTCCGAAACCCGAAGCGGGACGGACGGTTTCGCATCTCAGCGTCACCTCCTTCTCCGCTTATCTGACGTGCCCTTATCGGTTCTATCTCCGCTACGTTCTGGGCTTGCGACCTGTTGATGACCTTGCCATGGAGCTGGCCGCCAATCAGTTCGGCGACCTCGTTCATGGGGCACTGGAATGGTTCGGCGAAACGGACGCCAAAGATGCAACCGACGAGAACCGGGTGCGCGAAGCACTCTTCGATGAGCTGAATCGCTACGCCCAAACGCACTATGGCGACAACGCCGCCACGACGATTGCCATGCAAGTCCGCCAGGCTCAAAGACGATTGAGAGCTCTCGCACGGCAACAAACCCAACGTGCCCAACAGGGGTGGATCATGGCGCAAGTGGAAGCCAGCGTTGACGAAAACGAGACCGACCGCAATGGAAACCCGAAATCGCCCTCCGGACTTTGGGTCGACGAGGAGTTCATGGGCATTCGCGGTCGCTTTGATCGAATTGACCACCACCCCGATTCAGGGCGTTGGGCGATCCTCGACTACAAGACACATGCATTTACACCTGAGAAGAAGCACCTGAAGAAGGAAGGAGCCAAGACCCAGTGGATTGACCTGCAGTTGCCCCTTTATCGTCGGCTCATTCCAGACCTTGGCATCCATGCCGACCCAGCGGACGTGGACCTCGGTTACTTCAATGTTGCCGACAAGGATGCAGACACGAAAGTGAACCTCGCCCGCTTCAGCGAAGAGCAGTTCGCGGAGGCAGACGAACGGATGCACTGGTGCGTTCGCCAGATTCGTGCGTGCCGATTCGAACCAACCGATCAGCGCGTCCCGTTTGACGACTACGCGGAGATCGTGGAGGGACTCGCATGACGAACAAACGATCGAAGCAAACCACGCCGATGCTTCCCTTCGAGGAGTTCGAGGCCGACAATGAAGTCGGAGCAGACAACGAAGTCGAAGCAGACAACCGCGGCTTGCCAACGGATCCGTCGAATCCTGACCCTGCAAGCGATCCGGCGATCGCAAACCAGCGCGTCGATGCCGGTATGCCATTGGATGCCCGTGTCTTCTCACCGACGCTTGTCAGAGCCTCCGCCGGGACGGGCAAGACGTATCAGCTGACGGCACGCTTGTTGAAAATCCTGCTCGCGGGCGCGTCCCCCGAAACGATCTTGGCCACGACCTTCACTCGCAAAGCCGCGGGCGAAATCCTTTCGCGTCTCTTGTTGACACTGGCTCGAGCCGCGAACGACGCTCCCGCAGGATCACTGGAAGCACTGCGACAACAGGTGGCCATCCCGCACCTGCCAGCGACCCACTGTGCCACACTCTTCCATCGTTTGCTCCGCGACGTGCATCGACTTCGGATTTGCACGCTGGATAGCCTCTTCTCGCAGATCGCGCGCTCCCTGACGTTTGACTTGACGTTGCCTTCCGGATGGCGTTTGAGCGATGAGTTGGAAGAGGTTTGGCTGCGACAACAAGCGGTGAACGCGCTTGTCACGCACGCCGACTCCAGTGAGTTAGAAACCTTGCTGGCCATGCTCAGTCGCGGTGAAAACCGCCGCAATGTCGCACGCGAAATGATTGGCGTGATTGACGCCGCCTATCAGATTGCCATCGGGAGCACCGCAGATGCGTGGGACAGGCTCACCGTGCCGCATGCCCCCGCTTCCGCCGAGATCACACGCATTGCAGGGGAGTTCCGGCTGGCCGACGTGCCACAAAAGTCTCTTCTCAAACAACTCAATACCTTGGCGGAGCATCTCGAATCACGTGATCTTGCACCGCTCGTCGAATCAACGTTGATCGCGAATATCGCGAAGGCCATGGCAACGGGCGAGCCCATTGCTTTTTCACGCAGCAAGTTTGATGAGTCTTTGCGTCCCGCGTTTGGGACCGCTTATGACTGCGTGCAAACGGAAGCCTTGTCACTGCTACGAGCTCAGAACCATGCCACCGCCGCGTTGGTCGAGCAATATCGCCAGCAAATTGATCGCCTGAAAGAACAACAACGCGTTCTTTCCTTCGATGACATCACAACGCGTCTTGCCGCGAACATCGGCTCCGTCGCGACCAGCCGTTTGCACGAAGAGCTGGATGCCGCTGTGGAACACTTGCTGCTGGACGAGTTCCAAGACACATCTCCGCTGCAATGGAAAGTTCTCCGCGTGTTGGCGGAGTCCGTCACCAGCAAGCCGGTGTCCGAGTCTCCAACTCACGTGCCCCCATCTTTCTTCTGTGTTGGGGATACGAAGCAAGCCATCTATGGGTGGCGGGGTGGCCGTGCCGAGATTTTCGACGCCGTTGACCGGCAGCTCAGAGACATTCACACGGTGGAACAGAACACCAGTTTCCGCAGCAGCCAAACGGTCCTGGACGCTGTGAATCAAGCCTTTCAAAACGTCCATCGCCATCCCATGGCATGCTGCACCGACAAGCAATCAACGGACTTTTTTGTTGCCGATTCCATTCGACGCTTTGCGGAAACCTTCCCCGTCCACGATGCCGCCACGGACTTGAAGGGACACGTTCGCTGGACGGTTGCATCGGCACCCTCCGCTTTCGAACCACCAGCAAAGGAAGTGGGGGCAGAGCAGGGCAGGGCAGGGCAGGGCACTTCTAAATCGAATGACACGCCCACGCGGCCGGACGCCGAGGCCAAACGTCGCATGACCCTGCAATTTGCGGCCGAGGCAATTGCTCGCCTCCACCGCGAAGCCCCCGAGCAATCAATCGGCGTCTTGACTCGCAGCAACCAGAACGTCGTGGCGATGCTCGACGCACTGACCCCTTATCCCGTGGACGTCAGTCAGGAAGGGGGCAATCCCTTGGTCGATAGTGTGGCTGTCCGATGGGTTTTGTCCGCTCTGTTGACCACGGAACATCCTGGTGATGGCCGATGGTTCTTTCATGTGCAGCACAGCCCCTTGTGCAAGTTCCTGCCGATGGACGATCGGGCCACGTTTGCCAGAACGATCCGCTACCGCCTGGAACACACGGGGCTTACGAGGACGGTTTGGTGGCTTTGCAAAAACCTGTTGGCCGATTGTTCGGCCCAGGATCAGGTACGACTAAGGCAATTGATGGATCTGACCATCCAGTACCAGCACATCGCAAACATCCGTTTGAGTCCGTTTATTGAACTCGTGAGAACAAAGCGGGTTCAAAAACCCACACGCGCGACGGTCCGCGTGATGACGATCCACCAAGCAAAGGGTCTGGAGTTTGATGCGGTGTTCCTGGCCGATCTAGAAGGCCTCCTGATACGTGGCAGTGATCCTTGCGTGGCGGATAACCCCGAACTCACGGAACCCGCCAAGGGCCTGTCGCGTTCCGTCGGTCAGAAACAGTGGCACTTCCTCTCACCGCATTGGCGCGGCGTGATGGGGAAAGGCCTGGCAGACAAAATGACGGAAGCGCTATGCTTGCTGTACGTCGCCATGACACGGGCCAAGCGAGGCCTCTATCTGATCTCGGCGCCAACCGAGAAGCCAAGCATCGATCACAAGACCGCCGCGGGGCTTCTCTACCATGCGTGGAGTTGTAACGCACCGGCCAATGAATCAGGAACGGTGCTTTACGAACACGGTAACGCGGATTGGGCGGACTCGCGAGGCGTGCGAACAGAACAAGATGCGGAACCATCCGAGACCGTCAAACGTGTCCGCATGCGATTTCAACCGCTGCCCGAAAAACCATGTCGTAATCACCCACGTTCAGTGGCCAGCCGCACTCCGTGACCAAGCACGCAAACGACTTCGTCTACAATAGCGGCCCATTCGATTCATCAACCACTTCAGGGCAGACAACCTTCATGACAACCGAGCTGAAACACAATCCCATCCGGAAAATACCGTCGGTTACCTTGGCGGTCGCCGCGATTTGGCTCGGAACACTGGCATGCGGCAATGCAGCTGAGACGGACCGCTCCGCCAGAATCGCCACGGCAAAGTCGACCGAAATTCCAGAGTCCATGGCTGCCGATCTGGATGTGGTCTACGCGACGCTCTCCAAAGAACGTGCCTTGCGCATGGATGTGTTTCGACTCCGAGCACTCCAGCAGCCGGCGCCCGCGATCCTGGTGGTTCATGGAGGCGGCTGGCTCAAGGGCGACAAGTCCAAGTTTCGAGCCCTTGCACTTCGATTGGCCGAGCGTGGCTACGTCACCGCAGCCGTCGAGTATCGATTGGGCGGGGAAGCCAGGTTCCCGGCCGCGATACGCGACTGCAACACGGCGACCGCATTCATGCGTGCCAACGCAGCCCGCTATGGCGTGGATCCCGATCGCATCTCGGCGGTGGGTGGTTCCGCGGGCGGACATCTGGTCGGTTTGATGGCTGCCGGTCACGAAATCCCGGGTCTGCGACACGAACAGCACCTGCCGAACATCTCTGCGGAACTCCAGGCAGTTGTGGTCATGGCGGGCCCCTTGGAAATCATCACGGGGTCCGTCGCACAAAAATCAACCGGTCCTGACGCCAAGTCCAACGCGATCGAATGGATTGGCGGAAGCCTTCAAGAAAAACCGCAGGGCTACCGCATGGCGGACGTCCTCACCAAAATCGACGCGTCGATGCCGCCAACGTTGTTCCTATGCGGCTCTCTGGATAACCCCGAACGCAACGAAGCCGCCCGACAGGCCATTCGGTCTCATGGTGGCACCACCGAATTGATTGTGCATGACGATGCCAAGCATGGGCATTGGAATCGCCCTGAATGGATCCCGCGCGTGGTCGATGACATCGATGGCTTCTTGACGCAGCACCTCAATAGGTGACAACCATTTGCACCCGAGTCCCGTGAGAGGGCTTGGATTCCACCGTCAACTGGATCCCTGCTGCCGCAGCTCGCTGTCGCATCAATTCCAGACCGTGGGCGCGGGGGACCGCTGCCGGATCAAACCCGCATCCATCGTCGATGATCTGGATGCCCTCGGCGTTCCCGTCGTGCGCGCACGAGCCAATCACCTGAATCGTCTGGGCGTCCGCATGCCGACGTGCGTTGCGAATCGCCTGTTGTGTGATCCGATAAACACCCATGCGGACGGGGCCGGGCCAGGTCTCGTGCATGGAACTGCTGCCGGCATGTTCAACCGTGATGGGTGCAGCCACGCCGGTCTCTGTGATTTCAAACGTGTCTTCTTGACGCACCGAATCCACGGCAACATCCAAGGGATGCTGTTCGGGAGGAAGAGTCTCCGCGATCCTCGCGATCATCCGGCGACCGCGTTCACGAGCATGATCCAGAAAGCTTTCGATCGCCTGGACTTTCTCGCTTAGTTCCGGATGCTCCCGCTTCAGTGCCGACAGGTGTGCCGCAACCGCGAACAACGGCGGCATCAGGTCATCGTGAAGCTCTGCCGCCCAGAGCGAGTCGTTCTCATCCAGAAGATGACTGATCTGGCGAGCGGTCTCTTCAACGCTCAATGGCAACCCGGGACGCATCCGTGGAAAGACACGGCCATCAGCCGCCAAACCAGCCCTTCTTCTCGAAGCTGGCCACCGCGCGTTCTTCCGTGTCTTGGATGTCGAAAAGCTTGTTGAGTTTCGTGATCTTGAAGACTTCCATCAGGTTCGGCGAAACATCGCAAAACTTGAGCTTCACGCCCTGCGCCTTACAGGTTTTGTTCAACACAACCAGCTTGGTGATCATGGCTGAGGACATGAACGAGACGCCCGAAAAGTTCAGCAGCATCTTCTTGTGAATCGCCTGTGGAACCGATTCCTGCAGCTCACGTCCAACCACTTCGATGCGTTGGCTGTCCAAAATCTTGCTGTCGGTGAACCCAACCAGCAGGACTTCGCCGAGCATTTGTGAGGTGATGGCCGCCATGGTGGTCCCTGCGTCGAAGATTAAATTCTGGTGAGTAATTCGTGCGTTGCAGTCTAGCTAACGTGTGGGGGCGGGACAATCAGCTAGGCCACTCAAAACGACGGCTTGGCCTCGGCGTGGGCGATCAGGACTTAACCGGCATGCGAACGAGATCGCCCAAAACGGCTTCAAGCGAGGCAATCTCCTCGGCGGCCGCCGACGCGGCCCCCTCCTCGCAGGCGTGGGTCATGATCACCACCGTCATCTCATCCGCGTGCTCATCAGCCACCCCATCGTCCGACGGCAGGCCACTGGGATCGGTCTCGTGCTGGATGACGGACGCAATAGAAACTTGATGTTTGGCCAAAACCCCAGCGATGGCGGCCAAAGTCCCGGGGTGGTTGGAAACTTGGAGACGCAAGTAGAAGCGGCCAAGCAGTGTGTCGACATCACGCTGGAGCACGCGAGGCGGATGTTCGGACGAAAAGTACTCCAGGGTCCGAAACGTGAGAGAGGTTCGACCGACGGCGGTATCGATCAGGTCAGCAACAACGGCGGACGCGGTCGGCATCTGGCCCGCTCCCAAACCGTGAAAGAAGACGGGGCCTACCGCATCGCCGTCGACACTGATGGCGTTGAACGCGTCCTGAACCTCAGCCATCGGCGTGCCAACCCGAATCAAGGTGGGGGCGACACTCAATTCGAGTTCCTCATCCACCAAGCGAGCAACGGCCAGTAGCTTGATCCGGTACCCCAATTCACGGGCGTACTTGAGGTCCATGGGTTGCAGCTTGTCGATGCCTTTACGCGGAATGTCACGCCAATCCACGGTCGCGCCGAACGCGAGGTGCGCCAGGATCGCCAGCTTCTGTGCCGCATCGGTGCCGTCCACATCCATCGTCGGATCGGCCTCGGCATACCCGCGTTCTTGGGCCAGCTTGACCGTGGCCGCGTAGGAAGCTCCTTTGGAATCCATCTGGCGGCCCGTGCCTAGATACCACTCCGGGGCCCCTTCTGCATCGTAGGTGTAGAAGAGGAAGACATAGGTATCGCCGACGCGGGCGACCTGCATGCCGTGGCCGTCACGGGCCGGG